>JBJEJD010000193.1:0-33060 GCA_051877705.1 Coprococcus sp.
ATATATACGGTAAACCTTGTTCTCCACACATTTGCCGCCATGGCTGACAGAAAAAGCAGATAGTCTTTTCCATAGCAAATAACCACCCAGGTTCATCAGGCATGAAACAGTCATTAATCCAATTCCCAATATACAAAATAAAAAACAGCCTCCCATGGCCGCACTGAATCCTTCAAAACCTCCGCCCTCCCAAAAACACCGCAATAGAATAGCAGCGTATAATATGAACAGGATAAAAACCATTTGCTTCGGGACAAAAGATTTCTCCATAGAACGGCTGATGACCGCCAGCCGAACCATTTCATCTGTTTCAATAGGCAAGGGTTGTCCTCTCTCCGAACAGAAAATCTGCATCTGCTCCCAGTCCGTAACCCATTGCCACCCACTGGAGGCGCACATTTCGATCAATGCTATCTGTTCATTAATCAGCATCTCATTCTCATCTGCGGCATCCTCTATATAGGTTACCTCATAACGTACCTCTGCCGGATCTTCCTTTCGATATTTCCACAGACAATCTCCAATGCTTTCAAGTTGCCATCCCTTTGCTGCCATGGCTGACAGATGTTTCTCCACCCCCGCATAATCAAACAGGAGATAAGGCTCCCAACGGTACCACTCTTTTTTCATGATACGCACCTCCAGTCATCCGCTCATAATCTGCCGCCTGCATACACAATCTATGATACGCTTCATCCAGCCGCTGCTGTCCTTTCTCTGATATGATATAACTTTTTCTCCGGCCTTCCGTTTTCGTCTCCGTAATCATTCCTTCCTCCTGAAACTGATCCAGCAAATGATACAAAGTTCCCGGTCCTATACTGATCCTGCCATTGGTCATCTGCTGCACAGCTTCCATTATATCCATTCCGCAGCATTCCTGACGCAGGCATAACAGCACATAAAACATCTGCTCCGTCAATGTCTGTAATTTCTCCCTTGGCATATCATCACCTCTCTCTTTATCGAATATCGATATTTCTTATTATATTATATATCGATATTCGATATTTTGCAAGATATTCCGGTTTATTTACCATCTTCTTATACTCCCTCGGACTCATACCAATTTCTCTTTTGAACAATCTGAAAAAATACCCGAAATTATCAATTTCCACAGCTGATGCCACTTCCGTCACTGACATATCCGTCGTATTAAAATACTGTAAAGGCAGCCGCAACGATGGCATGATCTATGATATTTACCGGATTTCAGCCATTTTCCCTGCAGTCAGCTTTATTCTCTGTGCCCTGATCCTGGTACTGGTCTATCCTCTGAGCAAAAAGAGAGTCGAATCCAATGTAGTCGAACTGTAACTCTATGGTGATAAAGATTGCAGACAATGATGTAAAAAATCTTGACAAAATCAATATATATATGATATAAACTGAAAATATATATGGCAACTTTAGGACAATAAATGTCGCCTATCCAATGTCGGACGGATGGGCTGCGTTTATTGTCCTTTTTTTGTGGAAAGAGAGGTTATTATGATGCCAATTAACAAAGAAACCAGAAATAACATACGGGCCGTTCAGGTCCTGAAAAAGGAGGGAACGAAAAATGCCTGAAACAAAGATGGAATCCGTTTTCTTTACTGCAATTACTGCATGGATGATGGTATATGTGATGACACTGTATAATACCGTGATCGCTGCAAAGAGTTTTACAAATGCTACATTCCTTATTGCTCTTAAGGGAATGTGGATTGAGTTTATAATAATATTTTTACTTGCATATTTCGTCTCAGGACATATTGCAAAATATTTCGCCTTTCGTGTCGTACAACCCGGAGACAGGCCGGTTTTTATTATATTTGCCATACAGATATTTACCGTTGTCGCACAGGTCGCTTTTGCCAGTATCATAGGTGTATATCATGGATTTGGATTCACTGCCGATTTTATTCCTCACTACCTGATCACCTACTGCAAAAATTTTATTATGGCACTTCCGGTTCAATTATTTCTTGTTGGACCGCTGGCAAGACTGATTTTCAGAAGTCTGTTTTTAAGAGGCAAAACAGCAGATAACCGGGATTCGATATGAAATAGTGAAAATCACCCCAATATCTTGACATTAAACCCCTATTTAATGGTATACTGCATATAATTGGAAACAGTCATCAATTATCATTCAAATTATCAGAACATATATCAGAGGAATAAAATGAGAATAACAATTATTTATGGAAGTCCCCGAAAGAAAGGAAATACCGCATCTCTCCTCTCTCCATTTATGGATGAACTGAAGAAAAAAGATACGGTTATCGACTATTTTGATGTTTACGAAAAAAATATTGCCGGTTGTCGCGCCTGCCTCGCCTGCCAGACAGACACTACCCGGGTTAATTGTGTTATCAATGACGATATGCGTCCTATTCTTGACTCAATGGCTGCCGCGGATCTCATTGTATATGCAGCGCCGGTCTACATATGGGCTGCACCTGCACCGGTAAAGGCAGTAATTGACCGTTCCTGTTATGCATCCTGTAAATATTACGGCGATGATCCCCACGGGCCGGCACTTTTTAAAGGCAAACGCCTTGCACTCATTACAACCTGTGGTTATCCTGTCGAAAAAGGAACCGATCTTTTTGAAGAAATGATGAAACGATACTCCAAACACTGCGGCCTCGTCTGGGCAGGTATACTTGCAGAAAGGCAAAGAAACCTTAAAGAGCCATTTATGAATAAAGAAAAAGAAATGCATGCACGTGACTTTGCCTCTTCTCTTATGAACCCAAACTTCCCACACCGATAAAGTGTGCTGTCCCTTAAAAATTCAATATTGCAGCAAATAAAAAGGAGCGGTCAGGCTATCGCAGGCGGCATCAGCGGATGGACACTGGCAGGAAAGTTTCAGGACAATCAATGCAGCCTATCCACATCAGACAGATAGGCCGCATTCATTGTCCCTCTGTAATATCCTGTCAATTCATGATCTCGATACCTTGCCCCCAGCTTTCCACCAGATGCCAGAATATCCACAACTTCAAACAGTTTATCCAGATTTTTGTTCTGTTTCTTAGCCAGTTTAAGATCTTTCTTAAACTGATTGGTAAATTTTACCTCATACTTCATACATCAAGTGCCGCCTTAAGTGCATCTATACTTGTATATCCCGGCACAGACTTGTCTGCCGCAATCCGTCTTCCTTCCTGAATTGCAGCGGCTGTTGTCATATTTAATCCCAGTTCATTAAAAATCTGTTCTGCCTGATCTTTGACTTCTTTATCCATGCGAATATTTAAATTTGTTGTAGCCATCAACAACACCTCCATATACTTACGTATTATCTTACTCATTTTCTTCCTCTATTCAGCTAATCTTTTTTGGTGAGATTTCATTCCAAAGTGTAAAGCCCAGGATCAACATGCCGCCTGTTACCTGCCACGCTGTCATGGTTTCCCCCAGGATAGTTACAGAAATCAGCACCGCAACCAGAGGATCAATATAGCTGAGGATGGCTGCCTCCTGTCCCGGCAATTCTTTAAGAGAAGTAAAATACATACAATACGTCACACCCGTATGAATCAGCCCGACGATCAGCAAATTCACCCAGCCAATCCCGTTAAGACTCCCCAGTGTCACGCCGCTGGTCATCAGAACATAGGGAATCAATACAATGACTGCAGAAAGAAATTGCAAAAATGTTCTGTGAATGCCTTCTACATTTTTAATGAACTTATTCAAAAGAATAACCGTCGCGTAAAAGACTGCCGCTCCCAATCCGAATAATATCCCAATAAAATCACTTCCGCCGCCAATATTTCCGATACCAGTGATCATCACAAGGCCTAATGTGGACATAGCAAAGCATATCATCTGCTTTCCCGTCAATTTCTCATGGAAAAGAACCGGACATGCAACAGTGACAATAACAGGCGCAAAATAATAGCTTAATGTTGCTGCTGAAACAGTCGTATACCTGTAGGCTTCAAACAGAAGAATCCAGTTAATCCCCATTGCCGCTCCCGAAGCAAGCAATAATGGTACTTCTTTTTTTATATGGGCAAACGGAATTTTTCGTCTGGTTACTGTCAGGTAAACAGCAAACAGAAGGGCTGCCAGAATAGCACGATACAATGCCAGCTCTCCTGAAGAAACAGCAATGTTTCGTACAAAGGGTCCTAATGTCCCGAATATTACCATAGATGCTATTAACATAAAACGTGAATTCATGCTTTTTATACCTTCCCGTACCTGTCTAACATTTTTTGCACAGCCTGCTGCATCGTCCTTTCATCCCCGCTTGTACTTTGAGAATTTTATCATCATGAAGTTAAGCCCCAGTGTTCCCAAAATAAAGATAAATACAATTATCACTAAGACATCAATTGTGTCTTCAACAGCAGCCCAATCATTCATATGTATTTTATATGCAATATTTAAAAACTGAATCGCCAGAGATATCAGTGCAAATCCAAAGCTTGATAGTACAGAAGTGACTATCCTTGGAGTCCTGGCCAGAGAGATTTGATAAATTGGCAGTCCCCACGAAATCAATCCGGCAATCAGACTCCCTACTGAAAATAATATTATTTTCCCGTCTGAAATAAGAAGCAATAACAATACTACAGATATACTTATAAATCCCCAGATAATAATACTTCCACTGCATTTTACAATTCTGCTTGTTGTTTTTGATAATTGAATCGTATCAACTAATAGTTTTTCCGCTTCTTTTGTGCTTATATTATCTTTCTCAATACGCTGTGCCTGCATTAGTTCTATCAGACTTACCTCCAACGCATCCGCCAATGCTTCAATACTGTTTATATCGGGTAATCCAACACCCCGTTCCCATCTCGATACCGCTTTATCCGTAACATGAAGTTTTTCCGCCAAAACAACTTGTGTCAACCCCAATTCTTTTCTTCGTTCTGCTATAAATGATCCTAATCGATTTGCATCCATATGGATACCTCCTTTAATAAAAGATTACTATAACAGACTGTTTGAGGCAACCGACGTTTAATTTACCATCTAAAATATACCGGTAAACGCAGCATTTACATTCAGGTTCTTTTTCAGCTTCGTCAATTTTAATCGTCATCCCTGTGTCAGTCATACTAGTATGATCCACCCTAAATACCGTACTGTTTCGATGAGGATGCTTTTTCGAAAGTGCAATTGTAAAAATGCAGGCGTAGCGGGCTACGCTGAGGCTTTTACAACTGTGCTATCGAGAAAGCAGACCAGCGAAACATAGTGTTATTTAGGGTGAATCATACTAGCCAATAACCTTATACTTCAGCCGTATATAGGAATCTTCCAGTACTTCCACTTTTTCCAGCCGCAGAATCCCAAGCTTGTACAACTCATCTGTTGACATCAGCGACTTACCCCCTATAAGGGAAGCTGTGTCCTCTCCTCCAATCAACACCGGTGCAACAACAATATCCAGATAATCAAATAATTTTTGACGTAAAAATTCCGCATTCAACGTTGCACCGGACTGAACAGTTAATGTATCACAATGAAACTTTTGATATAAATCTTCCAATACCCTCTGGAAATTCACCTCTTCATAATATAGAATATGAAGATTATCTGCCTCCACCTTAAAAGCCGGATGGTCCGGATTTGAAGTCACAATAATAAAATCCTTTGACAGGGCGCAAAAATATTCAATGCCATGGGCTGTCAGATGATGATTATCCAGTAAAACAAAATTGATATTCCAACAGTGGTCCGGCATCTCTTTTTCATTGACACCCATTTTTTCCTGAACACGTCCCGAATTCAGATACCACAAACCTTGTGTCTGCTCGATTTCATAATATTGGTGCAGTCCTTCCCTGACCCCCTTTAATTTAGGAAAATCCTGATCCACATCCAATTCATCCACAGCACCTGTGCTTATCTTTCCATCCACAGACATAAGCATAAATAAAGTTGTCACCGGTCTATTTTGCATTATAAAAGCCACCCTTCAGCTGTATAAATATAACATAAGTATATATCTTTTTCACTCTATAAACAAGTCAGTTCACCTTTGCAGGATCTGGCATAAAAAAGCACCTATCTTGCGACAGATGCTTCTCTAATCAGTTTTTATTTCATTATCGTTGTTAAACTTGAAATAACGAAAGCTTTGGTTAGCAGTAATTTCAAGTTTCTATAATATTGGGGAGCAAAAAGCAATAGCTGCAATGAAATATGTTCCCCAATATGAGTGTAGTTTAAGACTTTATTGTTTTCCAGCAGCGCTCTTTCAAAAATGCTGCAATAACTGCAATTTTTTCGCCTTCATAGTATTTTACAAGCAGTTGTTTGAATTCCGGCACTTCTTTTTCTGGAATTACCAAAAAACCTCCGCCATGTGAAATAAGATAATGGTTTGCAAAAATAACAGAAGCACGTTTATTGCCATCCAGGAATATCTGAGTCTTCATACAGTAAAGGCACAGTTTGATGGCAATGTTAATGGGTTCATCATCTTCTTCAACAATTCATCGTATACAGAAGCGCCGGTGTTCACCCCACAGCGGATCGCACGATCGAGGCCCATGATGGTGGCAATGGCCCCGTCGATTTTCTCTGTGAATTTTTCTTTGTCAGCCTTGATATTACCCGCTGGGTCGGTTTGCCATTGACATTGCAGAACAGTTCAGATGGAGGAATGAAAAAGCCTTTTTCTTCAACCAGTCCCTCGTGAGATTTCATTCCAAAGTGTAAAGCCCAGGATCAACATGCCGCCTGTTACCTGCCACGCAGTCATTGTTTCCCCCAGGATAGTAACAGAAATCAGAAGTGTTGCCAGAATAGCACGATACAATGCCAGCTCTCCTGAAGAAACAGCAATGTTTCGTACAAAGGGTCCTAATGTCCCGAATATTACCATAGATGCTATTAACATAAAACGTGAATTCATCATTTTCAACTTCATCATTTTTATATAACCCAGACCGGTACTACATAATTCTCTCTGTCAATCACACCTACCTTCGGCTTCATGCACACAACTGCGCCTTTACCTCTGGGCACAGATGCCTTATCCAGTAAAGCAAATACCTTTGTCAATTCTGTTCCCGGATTAGATGTTTTTTTAATCTCAATGGGATTCAGGATACCATCATGCTCCAGTATAATATCTATCTCTCTGGCATCTTTATCCCGATAATAATACATATATGGTTCTTTTCCTGAATTCATATAAGTTTTGGCAATTTCAGCTACTACATAGTTCTCCAGAATTGCACCATTCATAGCGCCGCTTTCCAACACCTCCGCACTGCTCCATCTGGTTAGATGGCAGACAAGGCCTGTATCATAAAAATACAGCTTCGGCGTCTTTACCAATCGTTTCAGCAAATTATTGGAATATGGATGCAGGTAGAAAATAATTCCCAATGTCTCCAGAATCTGCAGCCAATCCTTTGCCTGTTTCTGATTAATATCTGCATCCTGCGCAATATCAGATACATTTAGCATCTGGGAACACCGTGCCGCCACGGCTGTAATAAACCGCAGGAATTTCAAAGAATCAATGGCATCCGATAACTGCTTCACATCACGCTCGATATAAGTAGACAGATAACTGCTGTAAAATATCTGGCTGTTTGAATTCTGACCGCTGGCAATTGCAGGCATAGAGCCTCTGTAGATCCGTTCAAAAATCTCACTGGTATCCGCAGGTGTACGTTTTTTCTCCCTCATTATCAGTGCTTCCAAATTAATATCAAAAGGCGTCATTGCAGAGCCGCACATTTCCGCCTGGGTCAGTGATGTCATAGACAATACGGCTGCGCGTCCTGCCAGAGATTCCTGTACACCACGCATCAGCTTAAACACCTGGGAACCTGTAAGCCAGAACGCCCCCGGTTCATGGTGAGAATCGGCATAAATTTTAATATAAGTAAATAACTCCGGGGCATACTGTACCTCGTCAATTAACACTGGCGGCTTATGCAGCTGCAAAAACAGCTCCGGATCATTCTTGGCAAGGCTGCGGTCATTCAGATCATCCAGTGAAACATACCCCCGCTCTGTCCCCTCCATTAACTTCTGCAGCATCGTTGTCTTGCCGACCTGACGCGGCCCTGTCACAAGGACGACCGGATATTCCTGTGTAACCTGCTTGACGACTGTCTCAAGATTTCTCGAAATATAGTTCATGCCAGCACCTCCTTCGGCTAATTTTAACTCTAATTATATTTTAGCCGAAAGCCAAAGCATTGGCAATATAAATTCCCGGCTATTTTTTAATTATATTCAAAATCAGCCGAAATATTCAAATATGCGTCATCCCCTTCACATTAAAAAGCGGACCGTTTTCCACCTTCAAATCAAATGAAAGTAAAAACTGTCCGCATTTACCATTACCTGTTCATCTCAACTATCAGGCAGCTCTTTATCTCTGAACACGTCCGGAGGCATCACCGCCGGCCAGCTTTGCCACTTCATCCATAGTCACCATGTTGTAGTCGCCTTCGATGGAGTGCTTCAGACAGGAAGCTGCCACGGCAAACTCGATAGCTGCCTGTGCATCATAGCCGCTCAAAACTGCCGCGATGAGACCGCCGCCGAAGCTGTCGCCGCCGCCCACACGGTCAACAATATGCATCTTATATTTCTTGCTGAAATAATAATCTTTTCCATCGTAAAGCATTGCGGACCAGTTGTTGTCGTTGGCAGAGATAGACTCACGGAGAGTAATGGCCACTTTCTCAAAACCAAACCTGTCAGCCAGCTGTTTTGCCACATCCTTATAGCCTTCGTGATTAACTGTACCTGCTGTTACATCTGTATTGGCTGCTTTGATACCAAATACATCCGCCGCATCCTCTTCATTAGCAATGCATACATCCACATATTTGCAGAGCCCGCCCATCACCTCGCCGGCCTTTGCCTTGCTCCAGAGCTTATTTCTGTAATTCAGGTCACAGGATACCTTTACGCCCATTTCTTTAGCCATCCTGCAGGCTTCCAGACATATATCCGCCACATGATCATTTAATGCCGGCGTAATACCTGTGAAATGGAACCATTCCGCACCATCAAAAATCTTCTTCCAGTCGAAATCCTCATGTGAAGCTGTATAGATCGAAGAACCTGCGCGGTCATAAATAACCTTTGACGGTCTCTGGGAAGCACCCTTTTCCAGATAGTAGATACCTACACGGTCGCCGCCTCGGGCAATATATGAAGTGTCAACACCGTATCTTCTCAGGGAGTTGACTGCAGCCTGTCCAATCTCATGGGCCGGAAGCCTGGATACAAAAGCCGCATCAAAACCATAGTTAGCCAGAGAAACAGCCACATTGGCCTCACCGCCGCCAAAGGCTGCACCAAACTTATCTGCCTGCACAAAACGATAATAGCCTTCCGGCGCCAGTCTCAACATCAATTCTCCGAACGTAATAACTCTCTTTGCCATTTTTATTTCCCCCTGCTCTCTTTTACAATTTCAACGGCTTTCCTTGTCAGTTCCTCGATTTTATCAAATTCTCCCGCATCTACCAGTTCACCCTTGACCATCCAGCTTCCACCGCAGGCAAGGATTCTGTCATATGCCAGGTAATCTCTTACATTGTTCTGATTAATACCGCCTGTCGGCATAAACTTCACACCCACATAAGGCGCTGCCATGGCTTTGATCATCTTCAGACCGCCTGCCGGTTCTGCCGGAAAGAATTTAACTACATCCAGGCCATAGGCCAGTGCCTGTTCCACATCGCTCGGATTCGCACATCCCGGTGTGATCAGGATACCTTTATCCACACAATACTTTACAATTTCCGGATTGAGCCCCGGGCTTACAATAAATTTGGCACCAGCGCTGACAGCACGGTCCACCTGCTCTTTTGTAAGCACTGTTCCGGCGCCCACCAGCATCTCCGGGAACTGCTCTGTCATGATACGGATGGATTCCTCGGCCGCAGCCGTCCGGAAGGTTACTTCCGCGCACGGCAGACCGCCGTCACATAATGCTTTTGCCAGCGGTGCGGCATCCTTTGCATCGTTCAGCACAACGACCGGCACAATACCCAGCTCATGAATTCTTTCTAATACCTCATCCATTTCTTTTCTCCTGCCTTTTATTAAAATAGGGGTTATAAGTTAAAGCCAAAATACCTGACTGCATTATTATAGGAAATATCCTGCACCATACGTCCGAGCGTCTTCTCATCTGCCGGATACTCACCGTTTTCCACCCATCCTCCGATGAGATTGCACATGATTCTGCGGAAATATTCATGTCTTGTGTAGGACAGAAAGCTTCTGGAATCCGTCAGCATTCCGATAAAATTACCAAGAAGTCCCAGACTTGCCAGAGATGTCATCTGGTCGATCATGCCCTTTTTATGATCATTGAACCACCATGCACTGCCCTGCTGGATCTTACCGGCAATACCTGCCTCCTGAAAACATCCGATAATGGTGCCGATGGCCGCATTGTCATTCGGATTCAGGGAATAAAGAATCGTCTTTGGGAGTTCATCTGTTACGGCAAGGGCATTGAGAAAATCGGCCATTTCAGAGGACGGCGCATAATTGTTGATACAGTCAATACCCGCATCCGGCCCCAGCTTTCCGAAAATCACGCGATTATTATCTCTCTTCACACCATAATGGAGCTGCATGACCCAATCTTTTTTGTGATATTCCCGGCCCATAGCCACCATGAATGCTGTTTTGAACTGCAGCTCCTCCTGACGGCTCACCGCTTCTCCCGAAAGTCTCTTTGCAAAAAGTACTTCCAGCTCTTCATCTGAAGCCGGTACATACATGACATATTCCAGTCCATGATCGGATACACGGCAGCCCCTTTCCGAAAAATAATCCATTCTGCGACGCAGCGCATCAATTAATCCTTTAAAACTGTCAATTTTTACACCGCTTGCTTCTTCCAGCTTTTGCAGATATTCAAGATAATCCGTTTTTTCCAGATTCATGGCCTTATCCGGTCTCCATGCAGGAAGTACCTGTACATCAAAGCTGTCATCAGCAGCTATTTTCTCATGCCATTCAAGGGAATCCACCGGATCATCCGTTGTACAAATCAGCTTTACATTAGACCTGCGTATGAGATTTTGCGCGCTCATACCATCCTCCTGCAGCTTTGTATTGCAGATGTTCCACACTTCTTCCGCCGTCTCTCCATTTAATGCGCCAGTATAACCGAAATATCTCTGAAGCTCCAGATGACTCCAGTGGTAGAGCGGATTGCCGATGGCCTTTTCCAGGGTCCCGGCCCATTTCTGAAACTTTTCTCTGTCAGGCGCATCACCTGTAATATATTTTTCTTCCACACCGTTGGAGCGCATCTGGCGCCATTTATAATGATCACCGCCCAGCCATACCCGGGTGATATTATCAAACTTTCTGTCCTCAGCAATCTCCTGCGGACTGATATGACAATGGTAGTCCAGAATCGGCATCTTCGCTGCATATTCATGATACAGTTTGCGCGCAGTCTCCGTTTCCAGCAGAAAATCCTTGTCCATAAAAGCTCTCATTATCCTGTTCTCCCTTTTACACGTACTTTTTTAGGGTTGCCCGCACAGCGCCAACGCCTGCTGTCAGTTCTTTCAGATAGCCGATAACAGTTTCTGCCAGACCTGCCTCATAGAGATCCACCCCAAATATCGGCTTCATTCTCAATACCGGCGCAACCGCACTTCCCACATCCTGATCCTCCTTCAATTCAAGCCCTGCCACATAAGGACATAACGTCTCAAGCAGAGGATCCGGGCTGAGTTCAAATTTTCTTCCCTCATCATCAACAGCCATGAGATAACGGAGCCATCCTGCAAATACCAGCGGAATCAGCTTCAGGGATTTTACATCCAGTTCAGGTGCTGCCGCATAAGCCTTAATAGTCTCACCGAAACGAATGGCCAGCTTCTGGGAAGTATCCGTCGCGATTCTCTGTGGTGTATCCGGCATAAACGGATTCGGGATGCGGACATTCAGCACTGTATCAATGAATGCCTTCGGATCCAAAACCCCCGGATCAACGACAACAGGCAGTCCCTCCTTATATCCAATGGTCTCCACCAGCTTCTTCAGTTCTCTGTCCTTCATCTCATCGGATATTTTCTTATAGCCAAGGAGGCAGCCAAAAACAGCCAGTGTTGTATGCAGAGGATTCAGGCATGTGCATACCTTCATTTTTTCCACCTTATCCACAGTCTCCCTATCCGTGAACATCAGTCCGCCTTTTTCCAGCTCCGGCCGTCCGTTGGGGAAGGCATCCTCAATCACCAGATACTCACATTCCTCCGCATTGACAAAGGGTGCCACATAGGTGTTTTTTGAAGTGATAACCGGCTCCAGTTTCTCCACATCGTCATTTTTAAGAATCGCTTCCACAGAAGCATCCGGTCTCGGTGTGATCTTGTCGATCATGGACCACGGAAAGCTTACCTTGTCCCGGTTATTCACGTAGGTAAGGAAACCTTCCTCGGCCAGACCCTTTTCAGTCCATGCCTCTGCGTACGCATTCACAGCCCCATATAATTTATCACCGTTATGGGAGCAGTTATCCATGCTGACCATTGCCACCGGTTTCTCTCCTGCCAGATAACGTGTATACAACAGCGAAGCCACCTTGCCGATATAGCTTACCGGCTTTTCCGGTCCGTTTATGAAATCTTCTCTGACCGCCGGAAGCATTTCCCCTTTGCCGTTAACAAGGCTGTAACCCTTCTCAGTTATGGTGAAAGAGACCATCTGAAGGGAATCCTTGCGGAAAATCTCTTTCAGGCGCTCGTATTCCATTTCATTTTCTGAATCAAGTATGCGGGACTCGACAACACTTCCCACTACTGTCTTCTCAACGCTGCCGTCTGCCTTCAGTGTTACCAGAATGCTGTAATCATCATGGGGCCGGTTCATTTTCTCCACTATTTCATAATCAAATCCCTCAGCCACGATCAGACCGCGGTCCAGAACACCGTCATTCAGCAGATTCTGTACAACATTTGCCTGGAAAGCGCGGAAAATATTACCTGAGCCAAAGTGGATCCAGAAGGGATTTTCTCTGGTTGCCGCAGCGACCTTTGCCCGGTCATAGTTCGGCAGGGAGTACCCTTTTTCTTCCCACTGTTTTCTGTCTGCAATACCCTTAGCATTTAATTTCATGATCTTTTTGCCCCCTTCTCGATGGCTTCCCATAGACCGTTCAGGTAGGCTGCACCAAGGGCCCGGTCATAAAGTCCGTATCCCGGCATGGCCACTTCATCCCAGATCATACGTCCGTGATCCGGGCGGATCGGTCCGTCAAAGCCAATATCATACAGAGCTTTCATGATCTCATACATATCAAAGGTGCCGTCACTGGACAAATGGGCAGCCTCCTCAAAATTGGTCGGTGTGATGAATTTCAGATTGCGCACATGGGCAAAATGGATTCTGCCTTTCAGGGAACGGATCATATCCGGCAGATCATTTTCCAGATTGGTACCGTAGGAACCGGAACAGAAGGTGACACCATTATGTGGGTTATCAACCATCTCCATCAAACGCAGAATGTTTTTTTTGTTTATAATGATCCTCGGCAGCCCGAATACGCTCCAGGCGGGATCATCCGGATGAATAGCCATATTGATGTCATATTTATCACAGACCGGCATGATCTTTTCAAGGAAATACTTCAGATTGGCGAATAATTTTTCATCATCTACATCCTTGTACAGCTCAAAAAGCTCCTTTACATGCTCCATTCTCTCAGGTTCCCATCCCGGCATCACCGTTCCGTTCATATCTCCGGCAATGGAATCAAACATCTTCTCAGGATCAAGGGCGTCCACAGCTTCCTGGGTATAAGCAAGCACTGTGGAACCATCCGGACGCACCCTTGCAAGCTCTGTTCTTGTCCAGTCGAACACCGGCATGAAATTATAGCAGACCAGATGAATATTCTCTTTGCCAAGGTTCTCCAGCGTCTCGATATAATTGGCAATATACCGGTCCCTTTCCGGAGCTCCCGTCTTGATGGCATCATGAACATTGACGCTCTCAATACCCGCCACATGCAAGCCTGCTGCTTCTACCTCCGTCTTCATTGCCCTGATCCTCTCTCGGCTCCATACCTCCCCCGGCGCCGTATCATACAGAGTCGTGATCATTCCTGTCACCCCCGGAATCTGACGAATCTGCTTCAGTGTAACAGTATCAAACTTACTTCCGTACCATCTAAGTGTCATTTCCATAATTTTCATACCTTTCTTTGCTTTGATAAGCGGTTATTTTTTCTGTTGACTATTATAGCTTTCCCTCCCTTCAAAAGACCATTGATGCGATTGTTGCATATATTGCAGAAATTGCGGCATCATACTATCTAAAACCACGAACGATCTGCAATAAGCATGTTTTCAGGGATTCAATAGGCAGAGCAGCCATGTTCCAGGAGGAAAAGCATGAAAAAAAATCTTCAGTCAACATTTATTACCCGTCAGTATATGATTTCACAGGACTTCGAAATTTATTATTATAATGACCACAATCTTTCCAAAGTGAGTCTGCACAGCCATGACTATTATGAATTTTATTTTTTTCTTGAAGGCGATATCAGCATTCAGATTGGAAGGGAGACTTTTCCCATCAGACATGGCGATATTCTGCTGGTACCTCCGAAGGTTCCCCACCGTCCGATCATTCACAATGTTAAAGCTCCCTACCGTCGATTTGTATTCTGGATCAGCCAGGAATACTGTCAGCATCTGATGCAGCTGTCTCCGGATTACGGCTATCTCATACAGTATATCCAGATCAGCAAAAAATATATTTTTCACAATGACCGGATCTCTTTTCATTCAATACAGTCAAAGATCCTGCGTCTCCTTGAAGAAGTTCATTCTGACCGGTTCGGACGGGACACCCAGATTTTTCTGTGTGTCAATGACCTGGTTCTCTGTCTCAACCGTATGATTCATGAAAGGAATGTTCCCCGGAACCGGGGCAAAGAACAGAATCTGTATCAACAGATCACTGAATATATCGAAGATCACCTGGACGAGGATATATCTCTTGAAAAGCTGGCAGATGAATTTTATGTGAGTAAATACCATATTGCCCATGTATTCAAAGATCAGCTGGGCATATCCATTCACCAGTATATAACTAAAAAAAGGCTGGCCCTTTGCAGGGAAGCCATTTTAGGGAAAGCCAGCATCACTGAAGTCTGTCAGACCTTTGGATTCAGTGATTACTCCAGTTTTTACCGGGCTTTTAAAAAGGAATACGGTGTTTCACCGAAGGATTACCGCGATATGCAGCTCATAAAATATGATTAATGATGCCGCTCATTCTTTACAATCACATAATAAAACCCTGTTTTTATGACTCCATTCTGAAAACAATCTGCAATGAGCATGTTTTCAGAATGGGGGTCATAAAAACAGGGAATGACTTTATTTATCCTTTATCTCACTATGGAGCTGCTGGAGCGATTTAACCACTTCATCCGCATCTCTGTGTGCCTTCACATAACCAATACCGTTGGCTGTTGCTCTGGCAGCGGCGATGGTGGTCATATAAGGGATTTTTGCTTTGATGGCGGCTTTACGAAGGTAACTGTCATCATGGATGCTGTCCTTGCCCACCGGTGTATTGACCACCAGATCAATCTTGCCGTTGGTAATCATATCCAGGATATTCGGACGTCCCTCATAAATCTTATTGACCTTCTTTGCCGGAATTCCGGCGTTATTGATCAGGTCACAGGTCTTTCCTGTTGCCACGATTTTAAATCCATCCTCATAAAACTTTCTGGCAACTTCCACAACCTCAGGCTTATCCTTCTGATTGACAGAAATAAGCACTGTACCTTCCAGCGGCAGCTTCAGCTGAACGCCTTCCTGTGCTTTGTAGAAAGCCTCACCATAGGAAGCAGACAAACCAAGGACTTCACCTGTGGAACGCATCTCCGGTCCAAGAAGAGGATCGACCTCCGGGAACATATTGAACGGGAATACTGCTTCCTTGACGCCATAGTAAGGGATATTCTGCTCCTTCATGGCAGGAATCGGTGAAGGACGGCCAGTTAATTCCGAAGTAATAATATCTGTGGCAATCGGCACCATCCGGATATTGCAGACTTTGGATACAAGCGGCACTGTACGGGATGCTCTCGGATTGGCCTCCAGTACATAGACCCTGCCGTTCTCGATGGCATACTGCATATTCATCAGACCTCTGACATGCATCTCTTCCGCGATTTTTCTCGTATATTCTTTGATGGTAGCCACATTTTCCTCGGAAATATGCAGCGATGGAATGATACATGCGGAGTCACCGGAATGTACACCTGCCAGCTCAATATGCTCCATAACAGCCGGAACAAAGGCATGGGTACCGTCACTGATGGCATCTGCCTCACACTCTGTGGCATGATTCAGGAAACGGTCAATGAGTATCGGACGATCAGGCGTCACACCAACAGCTGCCTCCATATATCCCGTCATGCTCTCATCATCATAGACAACTTCCATACCACGGCCGCCAAGAACATAAGAAGGACGCACCATGACCGGATATCCGATCTCTTTAGCAATTGCCAGAGCCTCGTCCACTGTTGTCGCCATACCCGATTCCGGCATTGGAATCTCCAGTTTATCCATCATGGCGCGGAACAGATCACGGTCCTCAGCCAGATCGATGACAGAAGGTGAGGTTCCAAGAATCTTCACACCGTTCTTCTCCAGATCGGCTGCCAGGTTCAGCGGCGTCTGTCCGCCAAACTGCGCGATAACACCCAGTGGCTTCTCTTTCCTGTAGATGCTCAGCACATCCTCCAGTGTCAGCGGTTCAAAGTATAATTTATCAGATGTATCATAATCTGTTGAAACTGTCTCCGGATTACAGTTGACAATAATTGTCTCAAAACCGAGCTTCTTCAGTGCCAGTGAAGCATGTACACAGCAATAATCGAACTCGATGCCCTGTCCGATACGGTTCGGTCCGCCGCCGAGAATCATGATCTTTGGTTTATCCCCGGATACAGGATTCTTATCCGTGGCATTGTAGGTCGAATAATAATAAGCGCTGTTCTCTGTACCGCTTACATGAACACCTTCCCAGGCTTCCTCCACACCAAGAGCAATACGATGCTCGCGAATGGTATCCTCAGGAAGCTCAAGAAGCTGACTCAGATATTTATCAGAAAATCCATCCCTCTTCGCAGAAATGAGCAGTTCATCAGACGGCAGGGAACCTTTGGACTTCAGCAGTTCTTCTTCCTCTTCCACAAGTTCTCTCATCTGATCAATGAAATAAGCCTTCACTCTTGTCAGATTATAGATTTCCTCCGTTGTAGCCCCCTTTCTCAGAGCTTCGTACATGATAAAATGACGATCACTGGATGGGGTAATCAACAGATGCAACAGTTCCTCTTTGGACATGCTGTCATAGTTTTTCACATGGCCCAGGCCATAGCGTCCTGTCTCCAGACTGCGGATGGCTTTCTGGAAAGCCTCTTTATAATTCTTGCCGATACTCATAACTTCACCTACGGCACGCATCTGAGTACCCAGCTTATCCTCAACGCCCTTAAACTTCTCAAAAGCCCAGCGGGCGAATTTGATAACGACATAATCGCCGTCCGGTACATATTTATCCAATGTACCATATTTACCGCAAGGGATATCCTTCAATGTCAGACCCGTAGCCAGCATAGCCGATACAAGGGCAATCGGGAATCCTGTTGCCTTGGAAGCCAGAGCCGATGAACGTGATGTACGCGGATTGATCTCAATAACGATAATACGGTCAGATACCGGATCATGGGCAAATTGTACATTAGTTCCACCGATGACCTGCACAGACTCAACGATCTTATAAGCCTGCTCCTGAAGACGCTTCTGGCACTCCTCAGAAATAGTCAGCATTGGAGCAGCACAGAAAGAATCTCCTGTGTGCACACCCATCGGGTCAATATTCTCAATAAAACATACGGTAATCATATTGTTGTCTTTATCACGGACAACCTCAAGCTCCAGTTCTTCCCAGCCGATGATGGATTCTTCTACGAGAACCTGGCCCACCAGACTGGCCTGAAGACCTCTGGCACATACCGTTTTTAATTCTTCCTTATTGTAAACAAGACCGCCGCCGGCACCGCCCATGGTATAGGCCGGACGGAGAACAACCGGATAATCCAGTTTATCAGCAATGGCAAGCGCCTCTTCCACACTATAAGCAACCTCGCTTCTCGCCATCTCAATACCAAGCTTATTCATGGCATTCTTAAATTCGATACGGTCCTCACCGCGTTCAATGGCATCTACCTGAACACCAATGACCTTGACATTGTACTTGTCAAGAATTCCTGCTTTATTTAATTCAGCACATAAATTAAGCCCGGATTGTCCGCCCAGATTCGGCAGAAGGGCATCAGGGCGTTCTTTCCTGATGATCTGTTCCAGACGTTCCACATTCAATGGTTCAATATAGGTCACGTCTGCTGTCTCCGGATCTGTCATAATCGTTGCCGGGTTCGAATTCACCAAAACAATCTCATAACCCAGCTTCTTCAATGCCTTGCAGGCCTGGGTTCCCGAATAATCGAATTCACAGGCCTGTCCAATGACAATAGGACCTGATCCGATAATAAGTACTTTATGAATATCTGTTCTCTGTGGCATAGCTTAAATTCCTCCTCGGCCTCTATTATATATGTCAAACCATGTCAACCACAAGAGCTTTTTTACAAAAATGTAAATTTCTGTATAAAAATGCAGTCCGCCCGATCAACTACATGACCGGGCGGGCTCTGAATCTTGAATCCGCGAGTCTTGAATTATTATCTCAGTACTTCCCTCGATACAATTTTTTACAAAAGTTTCTTAAACTCATCCTCAGCTATATTTGCTTTTTCAGCAGCTTCCACTGCAGCATCAGAAGCAGACAGAATTCCCTTATGCACCAGATCCACTAAAATCTTAAGGACGCCCGTTTTTTCACCCTGCTGCATACCTTGCTGCATACCTTCCCGTATACCCGCTCTCAAAATATCCTTGGCCTCATAATCCAAAACCTTGCCACCCATCGTATTCACCACTCCTTCCTGCACTTTTTGATACTTTTCTGTGAGATTTTTTACAACTTTTTGAGTCATATCCAGTAATGTACACTTTGTGTATTCGCTAATTTTTCCTGATGCAGCCAATGCATCCAGTCGTATTCTAATATCCAGATACTCTTTTTCCAGTACAGCCCTCTCTTCTGCATCATTTTCGAATCGCTGCAACCTTTTTTCATAATTAAAAATATAAAAAGGTATCAAAAAATAGAGTTTCTTCTCAAATATCTCATCTATTGTGTACATCTGTGTCTTCATAATTGGTACCCGATATGAAATGGCTCCACCCGGTGTATCTATCATGACTGTCATACTTTCTGGTGTCAACTTCGTATGTCTCAGAAACAACACTGCTGCATTAGGAAATGTGACATTCAATACATCATCCTTATACTCACCGTCATCCATTGCAATCTGGGAATCATACTCAAACATCCGAATAAGCATACTTCCATCCGGAGTACTCTGACATTCTATATGATATTTCTTATTTTTTTCATTCGTACTATTGTCTATCTCAAAGCTTGAATCCGTGACCTTCTCTTTTGTAACCGCATCCTGACCGTATATATAATGTTCATTTTGTCTTCTGATAATTCGCTCATTTCCTGTATAATGCTCTCCAAAGATTTCATTTACAACAGGAATCATCAGTTCTGTACAGTCAATCAACAATGTTTTAAATACATCATCATAAGGTGTATTGTCCATTTCTTTCCCTTCTCTCTGCGATTACAGCCTTCCGAAGGAAATACTGAACATTTAAGACTATCTGATTCAAGTTCAATTCTATTGTAACAAAGAAATAGGGATTTCACAACCCAGACGTGCCTGAGCTGTATTTACGTGTCCAATTACACTTGCAGCCAGGGTCAAACATATTTACAGGAGAATTTTATGTTCCATATTATTAATATTTAAAATGCTATCATTGAATATCATAATAATACATGGTATGATAATATCATCATTTTATCCATTACAGGAGGTGCACCATGGATTTTAAACAGCTGCAATCCTTCATTGCTGTCGTGAAACATAAAAGCTTCACAACGGCTGCTGAAGAACTTGGCATTTCTCAGCCTACCATCAGCACTCATATACGAATTCTTGAAGAAGAGCTGAATTCCCGTCTGATCATTCGAACTGCCAAAAGCTTCGAGATCACACCACGGGGCTGGGAGCTTTATGAATGCGCCCAGAATATTTTAAAGCTCCGGGATGATATGGTCAGCCGTTGGAACGGTCAGGACAGCAAGGTGATCCGCCTCGGTGTATCCACTATCCCGTCTGCCTATATTCTCCCCGAAGTACTGCCTGGCTTCGGAAAACAGCATGAGGATATTTATTTTGTAGTTAACCAAAGCGACAGTCACGATATCATAGAGGCCGTTCACAAAGGCACTTATGATCTGGGACTGGTAGGCATGAAAACCGATGATGAACTGCTGGTATTCGAGAAGTTCTATCAGGACCGCATGGTACTCATTGCCCCGGTCAATGACTATTATCTGTCCCTGAAAACCAGGTCTCCTTTGCCGTTGGAGCAATTATTTAAAGAACCAATGATCGTGCGGGAACAGGGCAGCGGCAGCGGAAAAACTGCCACCCGTTTCCTTGAAAAAATGGGAATTTCCGAAAATGAACTTCATATAGCAGCACGCATGAACGATCAGGAGTCCATTAAGAATCTGGTTGCCGGGGGACTCGGCGTGTCCATCATATCGCAAAAAGCCGTTCAGGATTATCTGGATGCCAGACGTCTGCTGCAGTTTGAACTGCCGGGGGACCTGTCCGGCCGGGAATTCTACATTATATATCAGAAGGATTACATATTGAGAGACTATGTACGGGAATTTATTCAGTATCTGCTGAAATATTATACACAATCAGGGGGAAAATAATATGTTGAAATTACCGGAGAATTTTGAAACCTATGCTGAAGCCAGAAAAGCCGGTTTTCTGCGCATGAAAGAAATCAAGGAAAACGGAGGAAAAGTTGTCGGAGTCTACTGCTCTTTTGTTCCACAGGAGCTTCTCATGGCCGCCGGTGCTGTTGCAGCACCATTGTGTGCCACCAGCGAGGAACCTATTCCTGCCGCAGAAGCTCACCTGCCAAGGAATCTCTGTCCTCTCATTAAAGCCAGCTACGGCTTCGCCCTCACCGATACCTGTCCTTATTTTTATTTTTCAGATTTTATCGTCGGTGAAACGACCTGTGATGGCAAAAGAAAAATGTTTGAGCTGATGAATGACTTAAAAGAGACTTATGTTATGCAGCTGCCTCACGCCAGAACAGAAGCAGCCCTGAAATCCTGGACAGAGGAAGTCATCCGCTTAAAAGAAAAGCTGGAAGATTTCTACGGTATTACCATCACTGAAGATCAGATCCGGGAAGCAATCCGCGCCAGGAATCGTGAACGAAAAGCTATGCTTGACTTCCTCGAGCTGGGCAAACTGAACCCTGCTCCTATCAGTGGTTATGAGATGGGAACGAGACTGGATGGGCTTGGCTTTAATTTTAACATGGAAGAAAGAGCCTCCATTATCGAGCAGCGTACCAGAGAAGCTTATGAGGACTGGAAGAAGAATTATGAAGGTAAGTCAAGTACCCGCCCGAGACTTCTGATAACAGGATGTCCGAACAGTGGTGTCCGCGACAAGATCATTAAAACCGTTGAAGAACTCGGTGCCGATGTCGTTGCTTTTGACTGCTGCAACGGAACCCGTGAAAAGGTCGAACCTGTGGATGAGACTATGCCTGTTTATGAAGCCCTTGCAAAAAAATATCTCAACATTAATTGTTCTGTCATGAGCCCTAATACCACACGACTGAACTATATCGATGAGATGATTGACGAATATCAGGTGGATGGCGTCGTTGAGATCATCCTTCAGGCATGCCATACTTACAATATCGAAGCCTATCAGGTAAAACAGACCGTTACGGGCAAAGGAAAAGCTTACTTAATGATTGAAACGGATTACTCCCAGGCAGACAAAGGCCAGATCCGAACCCGTCTGGAAGCATTCCTTGAGACACTGGAGAAATAATGGATAACAAACAGATTTATTTTACAGGTATTGATATTGGATCTACCGCATCCAAGACAGTCGTACTAAAAGGCGGGCATATTGTGGATCATTTTGTTCTGCCAACGGGTTGGAATGGCCGTGAAACCGCAGAAACTATTCACGCAAAGCTTACAGAAAAGGGATATGCCGACCGGATGCGCTGCGTCGCTACAGGTTATGGCAGAATCTGTGTGGATTACGCTGATAAGATCGTCACGGAGATTACCTGCCATGGCAGAGGCGGCTGGGCTATTTTTCAGAAAAATACAACCATCATTGATGTAGGCGGGCAGGATACCAAGATCATCAAAGTAATTGACGGACAGGTGGCTGATTTTCTCATGAATGATAAATGCGCCGCCGGTACCGGCAAGTTCATTGAGGTCATGTCCACCCGGCTGGGTACATCTCTGGAGGATATGTACCGGTTGGCCGGACAGGGCTCTCCTCTGGCAATCAGCGCCATGTGCACGGTTTTTGCCGAATCCGAGGTCATCAGCCATATCGGCGCCGGAGAAAAACGCGAAGATATTGCCGCCGGAGTCATCCACTCCGTTGTTTCCCGTGTCGCCAATCTTGCCCTGCGCTTCGGCATCAGCGGGAATGTCACCCTCACCGGCGGTTTGTGCGGCAGCCCTTATTTCATTCAGGTACTATCCGAGAAACTCGGAGTCACCGTCGAAACCCATCCTTTCGCCCGCTATGCGGGCGCACTTGGCGCAGCTCTGACTGCTGCCAAAATCCGTGAACTTGCGGAAGATGATACTGTTAACGGATATAAATAGAATAAGGAGACATACATCATGATCTATTTGGATGCTTCGGCAACTTCATTTTTGAAACCGCCTCAGGTGGAGGAAGCAGTCTGCCGTTCTTTCCACACCATCGGCAATTCCGGGAGGGGAGCCCATGCACCGACCCTGAATGCCTCACGGCTCATTTATGATACAAGAGAAAAACTGGCCGGATTATTCGGCATATCCGATCCGTCACGAATAGCCTTTACCTGCAATGCCACGGAAGCATTGAACATAGCCATAGAAGGGATCGTACAACCGGGCAATCATATCATCACCACTGTCTGCGAGCACAACTCCGTCCTCCGCCCTCTTTACCGGCTGGAAAAAGAAGGAACGGAGCTAACCATCCTAAAAGCAGATCGTAAAGGACGCATTGATTATGATGATTTTGAAAAGTCCCTCAAGCCAAATACAACAGCAGTCATAATCACCCATGCTTCCAATCTGACAGGAAATATTACGGACATTGCCCGGGTATCGTCATTTACAAAGAAACACGATCTGACACTGATCGTAGATGCTTCCCAGACTGCCGGAACAATTCCCATCGATGTCAGAGAAATGAGAATCGACATCCTCTGCTTTACAGGGCATAAGGGGCTTATGGGACCTCAGGGAACCGGCGGCATCTATGTCAGAGAAGGGATCAAATTGCCCCCGCTGAAAACAGGCGGCAGCGGTGTTCACAGCTTTGATAAAAGTCACCCGTCGGATATGCCAACGGCACTGGAAGCCGGCACATTGAACGGACACGGTATCGCCGGACTAAATGCTTCTCTGGACTTCATCCGGGGAATCGGCATCCCGGCTATCCACCAGCGTGAAGATATGTTGACCCGGCGCTTTATAAAAGGTGTCTCCTCCATTCCTCAGGTCACGCTTTATGGTGATCTGGATGCCAGACTCCGGGCGCCCATCGTATCCCTGAATATTGGCAGCATGGACTCCTCCCAGGTCAGCGATATTCTATGGGAGGATTACGAGATCTGCGTCCGTTCGGGGGCTCATTGTGCCCCTCTCATGCATGAGACCCTTGGAACCGTCCGACAGGGTGCAGTCCGGTTCAGCTTCTCTTATTTTAATACGGAAGAAGAAATAGACGCGGCCATACAGGCAATAAGAGAACTTTCTGATGAGAACTGAGCAGTTATATAATCACTGTCATTTTACTCTCTTTCGCCAGTCCTTATTGTTATATTCAGACAAATATATCATTTGACAAATTCTTAAAATTGTACATTATTCATACAATTTACAGAAATTGTAAATTATATTTTGGCTATTTAGCACATAAAACATTTGACAATCAGCCCTTTCTATATGTATAGTGTATAGTATACATATTAAAAATTCAGCAAAGGGGTGAATACAATGAATAATGTTGTTATCGTAGGTGCTGCGAGGACACCTGTCGGAGATTTCCTCGGTTCTCTTAAAACAATCGAACCTGTGGACCTTGCTGCCTGTGCCGCACAAGCAGCTCTGGAGAGAGCTCACGTCGACGTGTCAATGGTACAGGAAGTTGCCTGTGGTATGCTGTATAAACAGGGATTCAAAGGTAATCCGGCCAGACAGGTTCAGCTTGGTCTCGGTATGCCGGTGGAAGGCTATGCTTATACCATTGACCAGCAGTGTGCTTCCGGCATGAAGGCCTTTGAAACAGCCACACAATCGATTATGTTAGGTAAATCAGATATTGCTGTGGCCATCGGTGTAGAAAGCATGTCAAATGCGCCTTACATACTGAAAGGTGCAAGAACAGGTTACCGGATGGGTGATGGCGCCCCGGTCATTGACAGTATGCTGTCTGATGGCCTTGTCTGTGCTATGATGGGCTACCACATGGGTGTTACTGCTGAAAATCTTGCAAAAAAATATGATATCTCCCGCCGCGAGCAGGATGAACTGGCGTTTCTCAGCCATACAAGAGCAATTAAGGCCCAGGACAACGGTATTTTTATTCCTGAAATAGCACCTGTTACAGTAAATACTAAAAAAGGCTCTACAATTGTCAGTCAGGATGAACATCCCCGCAGAGATATATCAATTGAGAAATTAGCCTCATTAAAACCTGCCTTTTTAAAAGACGGCACTGTCACTGCCGGAAATGCCTCCGGTGTCAATGATGGCGCTGCAGCCGTTGTCTTAATGAGCGAAAGCAAGGCAAAAGAATTGAATCTTACACCTTTAGCAAAGGTTCTCGCAACTGCAAACGCAGGTGTAGATCCAGGTATTATGGGCATCGGTCCCGTTCCTGCTATTCAAAAAGCCTTAAATTATGCCGATTTAAAACTGAATGATATTGGATACTTCGAAATCAACGAAGCCTTTGCTGCACAGTTTTTAGCATGCAACCGGGAACTGAAGCTTGATATGGATAAAGTAAACGGCAATGGTTCCGGCATCAGTCTTGGTCATCCTGTTGGCTGTACCGGTGTCAGAATTATTGTATCCCTTATTTATGAAATGCGTCGAAGAGGCCAGCAGCTCGGTGCAGCTTCCCTCTGTGTTGGAGGCGGACCTGCAATGGCAACCATACTGCAGGCACTCTAAAGATGCGAAATAATTAAAAAAGCCCCCTATTATAAAACAGGAGTGGATCAGCTGACTTAACAGATTCACTCCTTGTTATTTATGATGGTCCCACTGTTCCAGACCATGGATTTCCCTCAGATTATCCGTCAGGAAAACATCAATCCTTCCCATAAGGAAATATCCCAATATACCCGCACCTGCAAATGCTATCGAAAATAAAATTACCGTCATTTTATTTCCCTCCCATCTGCTTCCATTGTACAACCGAATAAATAAATTCTGTGTAAATGAATGGCTTTGGGTATTAAAACCATATTAAAATTTTAAAGACCTCCTTATGCAGCAATATCCTTGCTATTATACCGGACATAGCCTACTGCCGCACCAAGAATAGCCACTGCAATACCGATTCCCATCAGTGTCAGATTCAGCTCCTTATCCGCCACGATGGCCGACGCCTCCGCATAGGTATACGGTGTCAGATATTTCAGAAAATCCAGATCATCTGAAATATTGTAGATGATATTAACAAAATAGAATACCGCCGCCAGTCCGAGACCAATGCCGATGCCGCCTCTCTTCAGGAAAGCGGATATTCCGAAGCAGATACATGCCAGCTCCAGCTGGAGGATCAGAAAAGCCAGATGTAAAAGGGCAAATACGTCCCACTCTGCCGACTCACCGATCAGCATAATGGATATGATACTGCCCGCAGCAACAACCACATTAAAGATCAGCACCTGCAGGATAACAGCCAGAAGCTTTTCTGTCAAAACCCTTGTTCTGCTCACCGGATGGGTCAGAAGAAATTCCGCCGTCCGGTCCTTCTCCTCATTGGCCAGAGCGGAGATCCCCAGGAATGCCGCATAGAATCCGCCTCCAATACCAAGAATATTACCGCATTCTATGGCATAAAATCCCATCAAATCACCAAAGCTTACCCTGTCCATTCCGAAAGCTGCTGTGAAACCGCCCATGTTAGCAAACATATCCGAAACATCTTCCATCTGTCCCTTCATCTCCGGGAAGAGCACAACGCATATGACAACCATAAAAGCAGTCGCTGCTGTCCATATGATGAGTGACATGAGGCCCTGCCTCATTTCTTTTCCAAATACTGTCATTCTTCTTTTCCCTCCCCCTGATAATAATGCAGAAACACTTCTTCCAGCTCCGGTTCTGTGATCGTCAGATCATCCATTGGCAGAGACTCCAGCTGATAAAGCAGCTTTTTAATATCTCCCTGATAGAGAAAGCTGACCACATTGTCTCCAGTACTGACAGATTTCCCCTCCATGCCTTCCGGGAGACGGGATATGCCGTGTATGGTCACGCGACGGGCAGTTGTCTTCGTCAATGCCTCCACTTTGTCACAGGCAATCAGCTTTCCTTCCCGGATAATGGCCGCACGATTACAATGGTGCTGTATCTCTGATAACACATGAGAAGACAGGAAAACCGTCGCTCCGGATCTTTTCTTCTCCTCTATCAAATCAAAGAATTCCTTCTGAATGAGCGGATCCAGACCACTGGTGGGTTCGTCAAAAACATAAAGCTCCGGATCATGCTGCATGGCACACACAATTGCCACCTTCTTCCTGTTTCCCAGGGATAATTCGTCTATTCTTCTGCCTGTATCGAGATTCAGACGTTCACAAAGACTTTTTGCAGCCGCAGAACAATCCTTCTTCCTGAGGCCGGCAGATAAAGCAATGATATCCCGGACCTTCATTCTTCCATAGAACATGGCCTCCGACGGCATGTACCCCACATTTTTCAGATACTCTCTGTTCTTTGTCCCCACATCCTGACCCAGCATCTCTCCATGGCCCGAATCCGCAGATATGAGTCCCAGCAGTATCCTGATGGTCGTACTCTTTCCCGCGCCATTCGGACCGATAAATCCAAATATATCTCCCTTTTCCACTGCCAGATTTAAATCAATGATCCCTCTGTGCTTTCCATAATATTTTGTCAGATTTTCTGTTCTTATGACAGTATTCATTCATTTCCCTCCCTCAGATATACTTTTTTCCAGAAATCCATCATTCTCCTGAAATCCTTCTCAACCTTATCCCAATCCGGATCTCCTTTCTGGATCATTTCCCACATATAGCCTTCCGCTGCCCAATACATTTCCTGATACATCATCCCCAGATCAATATCGGGACGAAATTCCTCCGGATTAATTTCCAGATAAAATCTTCCATCCTTTTCATGTACATGTCTCTGATAACTTTCCTGAATGGAAGGCGCAACATCCGGATCCTTCTCATAAAAAGCCTTCATAGTAAATGCTGTCAGATCCGGATATTCTCTCATAATCTTCATCTTGGCCTCCAGTCCCCGTTCCATCATTTCAAACAGGCCTTCCGGCTCATAACATTGCTCATCTTCCATTACCTGCAGCGTCATTCGCGCAGCTTCCTCCCAGAGGAACAGATACAACTCTCTTTTATTATGAAAATAATGAAATAAAAGCGATTTGCTGATGCCGGCTTCCGCCGCAATCTCACCCACAGGACTCTTTTTATAACTGTTCTGACTGAACACCTTATAGCCTGCATTAATGATCCGCTGCCGCTTCTCCTTCGGCAGATCAAAGAATTTTTCGTTCATAGGCCCCTCCCATTGACCGCTTCGGTTAATTATAATTATACGCCATTGACCGTTTTTGAGAAGACCCCTCACACCTGTTTTGCATTAAAATTGTATAAAGAAACAGGGTTATTGCACCACACGATACAATAACCCTGTTTCTTTATCAAAAATGACTATTCAGTCTGCTGCTGTCCATCAATTGTTGACCACATTCACAGGCTTTCCCTCTATAAAAGCCCGGATATTCTCTGCCGTAATGTCCATGATCCGCTGTCTGGCCGCTTTCGCCGCCCATGAAATATGAGGCGTGATCAGGCAATTTCTGGCCTTCAGCAGCGGATTGTCTCCCCTGATCGGTTCTGTTGAGACAACATCCAGACCCGCAGCATAGACCTTGCCGCTGTTTAATGCATCCGCCAGATCCTGCTCCACCACAAGGCCGCCGCGGCTGTTATTGATGATAATAACACCATCCTTCATCTTCGCAATATTGTCTCTGTTGATAATACCTGCCGTATCAGGGAACATCGGACAATGCAGGAAGATCACATCGGATGTTTTCAGAAGTGTATCCAAATCCACATATTCTGCCAATTTTGCACCGCTTTCACTCTCAAATCGGTCATAGGCAATCACTTTCATATCCATGGCACCGAGGATCCGCGCCGTTGTCTGGCCGATTCTGCCAAGGCCAATGATACCTGCTGTCTGCCCCGCAAGCTCGATCATCGGATAATCCCAGTAACACCAGTCTTCGTGATGCTCCCATTTGCCGGCTTTCACGGTCTCGTCATGATGGGCATAATGGGAACATATCTCCAGCAGAAGTCCCACCGCATACTGGCCCACGATCTGAGTCCCGTAGGTAGGAACATTCATGACCGCAATTCCCTTTTCCCGGGCATATTCGTAATCGACCACATTATATCCTGTTGCAAGAACCGCAATGGCCTTCAGATTCGGGCACCGGTCCATGGTTGTCTTTGAGATCGGTGTTTTGTTAATAACTGCTATATCCGCATTTCCAAGCCGTTCTGCAATGACAGGGGCATCCACATAGGATGTGCGGTCATAAACAACAACCTCTCCCAGCCTCTCCAATGGTTCCCAGCTCAGGTCTCCCGGATTCTCCGTATAACCGTCAAGTACTACAATCTTCATATCATTTCCTCCTTGTCTATTTTCTGAACATACCCTGTGCAAAAAAGGCTATTATCTTATATATTGGATTCTCCATATGCCGGATGACCTGCTCCAGCTCCTTCCTTATGGAAATACCCTGAGGGCAATGTTTCTCACACTTCCCACATTTCCTGCAGCGGGATGCATTCGTCCGCTCCGCCCTGAAAGTCGTGCACATCAGATATTCCCGCATCCCCGTAAAGAAATTATCTGTATAACGGACATTATAACAGCGAAAGGCTCCGGGAATATCCACTCCGAAAGGACAGGGCTGACAATAGCCGCAGCCGGTACATGGTACCTTCATCTTCTCGTTGATGGCCTTGCGCACCTGTACAAACAGCTGCTCATCCTGTTCTGTCAATTCTCCCACGCAAACAGATTCTGCAATACGAATATTCTCCTTCAGCATATCCATGGAATTCATACCCGACAGAACGACAGATACCCCCGGCTGATTCCACAGCCAGCGAAGCCCCCACTCAGCAGGACTGCGTTTTGGTTCTGCCTTTTCAAAAAGCGCCGCCGCCTTCTTCGGCAGTCCATTGACCAGACGTCCGCCGCGAAGAGGTTCCATGATAATGACCGGAATCCCCTTCTTCGCCGCATATTCCACACCTTCCCGGCCGGCCTGACTGTTTTCATCCATATAATTATACTGAACCTGACAAAATTCCCAATCCCATGCATCCAGAAGTTCGATAAAGTTCCTGGTATTGCCATGATAGGAAAAGCCGATCCTGCGGATCTGCCCACTGTCCTTCTTCGCTTTGATCCATTCAAGGATTCCCATCCTGACCAGCTTCTCCCAGATATGTATATCCGGCAGCATATGCATCAGATAGTTATCAACATAATCTGTCCGAAGCCGCCTCAGCTGCTCCTGAAATAATTTTTCTATCTCTTCCACAGAATGAATCATATAATGGGGCATCTTGGTCGCAATCTGCACCTGCTCCCGCCAGTGGTTCTTCTCCAGCAGTTCCCCGAGAACTTTTTCATTTCCTTTATAAATATAAGCCGTATCAAAATAATTGATGCCGTGTTCAATGGCATAGGCCAGCTCCCGTTCTGTCTCTTCCATATCCACACCATTTCCCTTCTTCGGAAAACGCAAACATCCAAAGCCCAACACTGACCATCCATTCATTCTGTACTCCATAAATCGTCTCCTTCTCCACCTCACCAATTTTTATTCAGTATACCACATTCTTCCCTGAATGCACAATCTCCCAAAAATTCAATGCCATGCTATTGAATTTTACGCCCATTAATGCTATACTCAATGCGACAAAAAAATCCATATTTTACATTATATATATCTTATTATTTGGGGAGAAAATCTATGATCCAAGCTGAAAAATGTGCACCTCTGATCCGACAGATTCATGCTGCCATGGAAAAGGACGCTAATAATGCCCTAAGAGAGAACGATCTGACGGTTTCACAGATCTACCTCCTTATGGCACTGAAGGAAAGCCCCGAAGGCTCCTGTTCTCTGAAGGAAATGGAAAAACTCCTGCAGATCGGACAATCAACAACAGTCGGTATTGTTAAAAGACTTCAGCAAAAGGGCTTTGTCACCTGCAGCCGCGATACAGAGGACAAACGTATTAAAATAGTATCCATAACCCCGGAAGGTCACCATATCTGCGATGAAGCCCGCACATGTATGAACAAAACACTGGAACGTCTGACCCGGGGACTTACGGATCAGGAAAAAACATATCTGCTGCTTCTTCTTCAGAAGGTACAGCAGAATTTTTAAAAGAAGCAATAGAAATACAGGAGTACAAAAGATGTTAAACGAACATTCTCCGGAAGTGCAGCATCTTTTTGTCGGTATCGATGTTGGTTCGACCACGACAAAAATTGTTGCCATCAATCCGGACAACAAACAGATTTTATTATCCAACTACAAACGACATAATGCCGCTCAGGTACATAGCGTTCATAATGCCCTTTCCATGCTGAATGAACATTTCCCCAACGCCATGATTCGAATCGCCCTGACGGGCTCCGGCGCCAAAAGGCTTGCTGAAAGTCTCGGTGTCTGCTATATCCAGGAGGTTGTGGCCAACTCCATTGCTCTGGAAGAGCATTATGATGACGTGGGAACCGCCATCGAACTTGGTGGGCAGGATGCCAAAATGATTTTCTTTGGCCGGGATGAAACAACCAATGCACTCACCGTATCCGACATGCGCATGAATGGAAGCTGTGCCGGCGGTACCGGTGCCTTTATTGATGAAATTGCCGCCATTTTAAAAGTACCTATAGAAGAGTTCAACGACCTGGCAGCTCAGGGCACCTGCATCTACGATATATCCGGCCGCTGTGGGGTTTATGCCAAAACAGATATTCAGCCGCTGCTGAATCAGGGTATCGCCAAACAGGATCTGGCTCTTTCATCCTTCCATGCCATTGCCAAGCAGACCATCGGCGGGCTGGCTCAGGGCCTTGACATTAAAAAACCCGTCGTTTTTGAAGGAGGTCCACTGACCTTTAATCCCACCCTGGTTCGTGTATTTGCCGAGAGACTGGAGCTTTCACCGGAAGAAACATTGTGTCCGGAACATCCGGAGATCATGATTGCCTATGGCGCTGCCCTCTCCCTTGGAAATATGTTCGCCAACAGTACATCCTGGCGCCATCCGTCAGGTCTCCTTGACCAACTCTCCGACCGGAAGCTTCAGGAGAATCTGCAGGCTTCCGAGGATGCTCCCCTGTTTTTTGCCTCTCAGCAAGAGCGCGATGATTTTATCAAAAAGCACCAGCTTCCGGAATGTGTCCCGTTCCAGCCTCAGGCAGGTCAGGTTATCCATGCCTATCTCGGTATTGATTCAGGAAGTACCACTACCAAGTTCGTACTGCTGGATGAGGATGAAAACATTCTGGAATCCTTTTACGCGCCAAATGAAGGGGAACCTCTGGCAGTAGCCAAATCAGCTCTGCTGTCTGTCCGCGACCGTTATCGGGCAGCCGGAGCCACACTGGATATCATTGCTGCCGGTACCACTGGATATGGGGAACTGCTCTTTTCAAAAGCTTTCAGCACAGAATGTCATGTGGTTGAGACGGTAGCTCATGCCCGCGCAGCAGATAAATATGTCAAGGATGCCACCTTTATCCTGGACATCGGTGGACAGGACATGAAGGCGATATGGATTGACAATGGCATCATTACCAATATCGTTGTCAATGAAGCCTGCTCATCAGGCTGTGGTTCCTTCCTTGAAAATTTTGCATCATCCCTGCATATTCCTGTCGAAGAAATCGCCCACGCCGCATTCGACTCCCAGCATCCCGCATCCCTGGGAAGCCGCTGCACAGTTTTCATGAACAGCAGCATTGTTACCGAGCAGCGCAACGGCAAACAATCCGGTGATATTATGGCCGGTCTTTGCCGCTCTATCATTGAGAATGTTTTTACCAAGGTGATCCGGATATCTAATCTGGACAGTCTTGGCAATAAAATTGTCGTTCAGGGAGGCACTTTCCAGAACGATGCTGTTCTCCGTGCCATAGAGCAGTACACCGGACGTGAAGTCATCCGCGCCCCTTATCCAGGTATCATGGGCGCCATCGGCGTGGCACTCATTACCAAAGAGCGTTTCCATGCCCGTCAGATGGAAAAGACTTTTATCGGCCTGGATGCTGTCGAAGGCTTTTCCTATACACAGGAATCCAATTCACCTTGTCCGTTCTGTACCAACCATTGCAAGCGTACCATTGTTCATTTTTCTAATGGCAGCTCATGGGTAACGAACAATCGTTGTGAAAGGGGGGAGATCCTTGGCGATCCTCGCGACGAAGCAGTAAGGGAAAAACTGC
>JBJEJD010000194.1:0-8223 GCA_051877705.1 Coprococcus sp.
CCGATGAAAGTACTTTATGAATGTGCGGATGTGGAGAAGATTGGTTTTATCCTCCTGACAATGGTACCATTCTGCGGAATGCCGTTGATGACGAGGAGATATGAACGCTTTATATTGTTAATACCTTATATACTGGTGAATCTCATGTCCGATTACAGATATCAGCATGATATTTTTTTCCAGTATACATACGGGCCGACAGCTTGTCTGTTTTATCTGACCATCGTCAATTATGCGGATATGGCCGTAAAGCTTAAGAATGCTTTTCTAAAATATATGCCTTTGCTTCTGGCTGTTACTGTATCTGCAATCTGCTTCGGATTGACAGTGGTTCCTGTGGCTGTTCATTATCCGGCCAGCTATATAAATCAGAAAGAGTATTATAAAGAGATTGGGGAAATGTTGGCGCTGATTCCTGATGATGCTTCTGTTGCAGCCACGACATTTTATACGGTGCCACTTTCAAGCAGAGAAATATTATATGATGTCCGTTATTCTTCCGAGGAGCATCTGTTGAGTACGGAATATGTAGTACTTGAATTGGGCAATGAAAGCTGTTATACGCGGTATGCAGAGACAGAAAATGATGGATATGACAATCTTGTACTTTTGCTGAAGGAAAATGGCTATGAATTAGTAGCAGAGATGGAAGATACTATGACAATTTTCAGGAAAATTCCTTCGTTATGGGGTTAGTGGTTTGGCTGCAAGACAGAATAAATTAAATTAAAGAATCCCATAGGCATGCTATTATTAAAATTAAAATATCTGCTCCATGGGATTTGTTCTTATATAATTAATAATCTGGCAATATCAGAGAAATTGATATACAGATCATCGTAGATATTGACTTTGATGGTGGAATCAAATGTATACGGGACATTGAGAATATCCTTTTCAAAGTAGTTGACGATTACACTTTTTCGCTGGGGATCAACGATCCAGTATTCTCTTACACCATAATTTTTATAATAATATAACTTTCGGATATAATCATCTGACGGATTGCCGGGAGACACGATTTCAATGATGAAATCCGGAGCACCATTACAGCGCTTTCCGTCCAGTTTGTTCTTGTCACATACGACCATAATGTCAGGCTGGACGATCGTAAGCGGTTTGTCGGACAGTTTGACGTCAAATGGTGCAGGAAATACCCGGCATCCTCCTCTTTTTTCTTTGACATAGGAATTGAGCAGAGAGGAAAGCTCCAGTAATATGGTCTGGTGTTCCTGTGATGGACTGGACATATTATAGATGGTGCCATCAAAAACTTCAATCCTGTTTTCATCCGGCAGCGCTTCATATTGCTCCAGCGTGATAATCGTTGGTTGAGGCTGTATAGCAGGCATAGGTAACACTTCCTTTCTTAAGATGATAGTATCCTGTGCTTAATGATACTTTAGCATATCCTCAGACATGATGCAAATGATTTGAGGTGATATGCGGTAAGAATTGATTGACAAATCGTCTTTCTGAGTTTATAGTTATATCATCAAATGAAAGACGAGGTCGTTTATGTTAAGCATTGTTGCATTGGAGATTTCAGCGAACTGAATAGTTGCTGAGGGTTGAATTTTAGTTGTGACGCTAGAAGTATGCCCTTTTATCTGCCATGTACGGTGCCTGCCAGACGAGAAACGGAATATTTTCATACATTCTCTTATATTTTTGCTGTGAGATGATATAGCTCTGAGGATGATTGTGATTTTATGCCCATGAAATAGGATGCCAGTGACGGCAGATATTTCATGGGCTTTTTGTATGTTTGGATATATCAGATGTGAAATGACTCCCGCCTTTTAGGCAGTGAGTAATAAATTTGTATAGGAGTTATATAAAAATGATGAATACAGATCATATTTTAGAGTTTGATAAGATAAAGGAAATATGGGCCGATCTGGCAGTGACTGAGTGGGCAAAAGCTCAGATCAGGGATACGGTACCTTCTATGTCAGAGAGAGAATTGATTGCCAGGCAGAGGGAGACAACGGAGGCCAGGATACTTCTTGAAAAAGCTGGCAATCTGCCCCTGTCTTCCTTTGAGGGGATTCAGGAGATGTTAAACGCAGCTGAAAGAGGGCAATGTCTGAGTGCACCGGAGCTGGAAAAGATGGAAGGAGCACTGGTGGCTTTCAGACGATTGAAGGATTATCTGGGACGCTGTCGTCAGTATGGAGTGTCGCTGGCCTTTTATGATGAGAACCTGGAGGAGCTGGATGCAGTCAGAGAGCAGATTGCCGGGCAGATCAGAGGCGGTGAGGTGGCTGATTATGCTTCCAGACTCTTGAAGAGCATACGAAGTCAGATTGATGAAACTGAAAATCGGATGCGGGAGAAGGCGGATACATTACTGAGGAATAATAAAGAGTGCATGTCAGATCATTTTTCCACCTACAGAAACGGACATCTCTGTTTGCCTGTTAAGAAGGAATGTAAGCTGAAAATTGCCGGAAGCCTCATGGATAAATCGGCCACTGGCAGCACATTGTTTATTGAGCCGGTGGCTGTGGGGCAATGCTATGAAGAAATTCAGTCTCTGAAGCTGGATGAAGAGAATGAGGTGCGCAGAATTCTGTATGAATTGACAGATATGGTTGCAGAACAAAAAGAGACTATTGAACAGAATATGAAAGTCTCGCGCAAGCTGGATTTCATTTTCTCAAAGGGAAAGCTGAGTCTTGAGATGAAAGCTGTGGCACCGTCCATCAATATGGAGCGCCGGATTGTACTGACGGGCGCCAGACATCCGCTGATGGATGTTCAGAGTTGTGTGCCTCTGGATTTCCGGATTGGTGATGATATCAGGGGAATTGTCATTACAGGACCGAATACAGGAGGAAAAACTGTAGCCATCAAAACCGTTGCCTTAAATTGCATGATGGCTCAGTGCGGCCTGCATGTGACCTGCAGGGAGGCGGATATCTGTATGAATTCGAACTTCCTTTGCGACATCGGGGATGGGCAGAATCTGTCGGAGAATCTGTCAACATTCTCGGCCCATATTACCAATGTGCTGGATATTCTGCAGCAGGTCAACAAAGACAGTCTGGTTATCATGGACGAATTGGGATCCGGGACGGATCCGGCAGAAGGGATGGGAATTGCCATAGCCATTCTTGAGGAATTGAGAAAAAGCGGAACCATATTCCTGGTGACGACCCATTATCCGGAAGTGAAACAGTATGCGCAGCAGACAGAGCATATCGTCAATGCCAGAATGACCTTTGACAGGGAAAGCCTTCAGCCACTCTATCAGCTGGTTATTGGAGAAGCGGGAGAGAGCTGTGCCTTCTATATTGCCGGGCGGCTGGGCATGCCGGAGGCAATGCTTCGGGTGGCGGCAAAAGCGGCCTATGGCGACGGCGCGGCAGTGTATGAGACAGAGAAAATGAATGAATTGGAAAGATTTTCAAACAATAAGGCTCAAGGACAGCGGGCATCGGGATTAAAGAAACAAAAGACAGCAAAACCAGTAAATCATCTCAGCGAAAAATTCCACAGGGGTGATAGTGTGATGATCTATCCGGATAAAAAAATAGCTATTGTATGCCAGCCGGTCAATGAGAAAGGCGTGCTGAAGGTACAGCTGCCGGATCGGAAAATCTGGATCAATCACAAAAGGGTGAAGCTGCAGGTTGCGGCCACAGAGCTGTATCCGGAGGATTATGACTTCTCTATTATATTCGATACTGTGGCCAATAGAAAGCTGCGTCATGATATGGAAAGAAAATATGTGGAGGGTCAGATTATCCTGGAGGAAGACAGCAACTAATTATTTTATGATCATTGCCAGAAATAATTGTCTGTGATATACTGTCGGATGATATTTTAAAGAATTTTGTGTTCAAGGAGATAAATATGGTCGTATCTACAGTGTTTGGAAAAATTATTTCGATTTTTATTATCATGATTTTTGGCGTGATCTGTTACAAAATAGGCATCATTGACAATTATACAAAAGAGAAGCTGTCCAGACTCAGTACGCTGGTGGTGAATCCGTTGCTTATATTTACATCTTTTCAGATGGATTTTGATACATCACTTTTGAAAAACATGGCAGTATTATTCGCACTGGCTATTTTCAGTTATATTCTTTCAATTGCGCTGTCTCATTTTTTACTGCATGAAAAAGAGGGGTATGATTTGGCGGTGGAGAAATTCTCCGTAGTTTATAATAATTGTGGATTTATCGGAGTACCCCTTGGATATGCTTTATTTGGAAGCATTGGTGTTATTTATGCGACAGTCTTTGTGGCCACGTTTCATATCTTCTGCTGGACCCATGGTATCATGCTGCTGGATAAGGAAGGATTTCAGTTAAAGAAGCTGATTAACCCGTGTCTGATTGCTGTGGCTGCCGGAATCATCTGTTTTATTTTCCAGATGAAGCTGCCGGAAAATATTGCCTTTGCCATGGATGCCATTGCAGATATGAATACGCCGCTGGCCATGCTGCTCTCCGGTGCAATCATGGCACAGCTGGACTTTAAGAAAGCTCTGACAAAAGGTCGATTATTTTTGCCGGTACTGCTTCGCTTGATCATTTCTCCTGCAATTTTTTGTCTGATACTGCGATTTCTGCCGATAGATGCCCAGATGAGGACAGCTGCCGCGGTGACAGCGGCCTGCCCTTCAGGAGCTATGACGATTACCATGGCAGTTATGTACCATCGTGATGACCATTATGCCACAGAATTGTTTACAGTGACAACACTGTTGTCCATAGTGACGATTCCACTGTGCATGATGATTGCGGGATAAAAAATTCTGAAAAAACCACTTGACTCCGACATTGCGTCATAGTTTATGCTATAGCTGTACGGGAGGGAAGTTCGATGATGACAGTCAATGAAGTAAGTAAATTGGCAGGTGTGAGCGTACGCACCCTGCATTATTATGATAAGATCGGTCTACTGCATCCGGCGGCTGTGACCGGTGCCGGGTACAGACAGTATGACGATACGGATCTGGAGAGGCTGCAGCAGATTTTATTGTTCCGGGAGCTGGAATTTCCATTAAAGGAGATTAAAAAGATCCTCGACAGCGCTGATTTTGACAGGGAGAAAGCACTGGAACAGCAGATCGAATTGCTGACATTGAAAAAGGAGCATCTGGAACAGCTTATTGATCATGCCCGTGCAATCAAATCAGAAGGAGTGAGCAGAATGGATTTTAAAGCTTTTGATACATCAAAGATTGATGCATATACACAGAAGGCGAAGGAGCAATGGGGGCAGACGGATGCCTGGAATGAATTTGAAGAAAAGAATAAGAATCGGGGAAAAGCAGAGATGGCTGTGATTTCAGAGAATATGATGGCTATTTTTGCAGAGTTTGGAGAAATGATGAAGATGAATATGAAACCGGAGAGCAGTGAAGTTCAGGCGCAGGTCAGAAAGCTTCAGGATTATATTTCGGAACATTTTTATCAGTGCACGCCTCAGATTCTGCAGGGCCTTGGTCAGATGTACGGCGCAGGCGGCGAATTCACGGAGAATATTGACCGTACCGGCGGTGAAGGCTGTGCACAGTTCACGGCAGAAGCCATTGCAATCTATTGCAGATAATGCGGGAAATCGGATTTGCCGTCTGTCTGAATAAATAAAGAATTCCGGGAGGACAATCGGATCAGAATATGGAATACGGTTGTCCTCCCGGGTTTTTTTTAATGTTCAAGAACGAATTTTGCCATCTCGTCGATGCAGTCTTCACATTGTGGATAGACCCCTGCATTATCAAAGTAAGCATGACCGAAGCCTTTATATAGAACAGCCGTTGTGTCGACACCGGCTTTGTGCAGCTTGACCGCATAGCCAAGGGTTTCCAGCTTCAGAAAATCATGTTCGCCGACAGTCACGAATGTTGGCGGATTCTTTTTAGGATCTCTTGTGTAAGGATTCAGATAGTCATTTTTTACATCACTGGTTCCCAGAAGCGGTTCCATGCCCTGAGTCATACTGCCGAACATGCCGATCATTCTGGAGAGGCCGCGTCTTTGCTTAGGTGCCATATCGAACTGGTCCATGGAAGGATGATAGTATTCATCCTGAATCTGGGCCATATTCAGAGTCGGGTAGAGAAGCATCTGTCCTCTAACCATATGGGCACCGTCTTCCCAGTCTCTTGTTGTACAGTATTGCGTCAGGTTGCCGCCTGCACTGTCACCGGCAACAAAAATTCTGTTTTTGTCTCCACCGATTTTGTCGGCATTGGCATAGATCCATTTCAATACTTCATAACAGTCCTGATGACCGCGTGGATAGGGATTTTCAGGGGCAAGGCGATAATCAACGGAAACAGCACAGAGGTCTGTTTTGGCAACAAACATTTTGACGGATTCTTCCACAACACCCGGGTGGCCGCCGAAGAAACCGCCGCCATGAATATAGTAAAGAACAGGGCCATTTTCTTTTGGTGTGTCACTGTGGTAAATACGAATCGGAATCTCATAGCCGTCATCTGCAGTTACGGTTTCCTCTGTGATGTCGATGTTTCTGTCTACACAAGGCACACTTTTAATGCCATTGAACATCTTGCGGAGATTGGCAATCCCCTTTTCGCTTGTATCCATTTTCATGAGAAATTTTGGCATCCATGCCATAAGACGCAGACTGGTTTTGGAATCATTATAAAGCCTTGGATCCATGGCGCCCTTTTCATCACAGTCCGGCAGATTTTTGACAATCACTTCCATGCCGTAATAGTCCTGTGTGGTCTGTCTTGCTTTCAGTTTCTGAAGCAGATCTTCTGAGTATTTTTTCATTTTATCTGTGACCTCCATTGTTTTAGATATGTGTTTTGTCTGTTTCCCTGATTTTATAAATAATGGTTCTTGTGAGTTCAAACAGCAGCAGTGACAGCATGATGCCCACAGTAACATCGCTGGCAAAATGGGCGCCCATCATGATACGGCTGCTTCCAACTACGATCATCCATATATAGGCGATGATTTTGAGAATCTTTTCTTTGCCTTCGAGCTGCGGCAGAAATCCCGGGAGCAGGGTCAATAGAATCACTGCCGCGGAATTCATGGAATGTCCAGAAGGAAAGGAAGCATATATGTCAGAAAAGCCGCCTCTGTTCATAATCTGATACCATGGTGTAAACTGTGTCAGCGGATCGGTCATTTCCCGGAACCGCATTCTTCCCCATATGGATTTCAGTACATTCATCACAATGAGAACAAGAACAAAATATAGAATTGCCGTGATGGCAAAGGACAGTGCCTGCTGTTTTTTATCAGCAGGTATTTTTAATGTAATGAATATGGAGATAGCTGCCATGGCCAGTCCGATCAGCAGTGCAAAGATGACCGGTACATTTTCAAGATTTTTACTCAGATAATTCCAGATCATAAAACCGCCCATGGCGGACAAAAGTACAAACAGAAGTCCAAAACCGATCACAGACAGGATACAGGAGATCTTATTTCGCCTGTTCCGAAATCGGATGAGAATGGCGCAGCCACATAAGGCCATAACAATGAAAGGAATTTCACCGATAACTTCCAATACACGTGTAGCAGGCTGCTTGTGGCAGATTGCCTGGGAAATCGGCAGATCTGTAAAAGTAAAGATCAGCAGCGCAATGAATCCGATGAGAAATACCAGTCTTCTTTCGCTTTTTTCCATTAGTAAACCCTCCGAAAAAGAAAATGCAGTCATTCTTGTCTGACTGCATTTATCATATCATTTTCTGCCGTTTTTTTGTTGTCCATAGTTGATTTGAAAATTGTCATTTTTTGCTATTTTGCGTTTGGAGATAGTTCTTCCGGTATTGATAGGGTGTGATGCCGTATTCTTTTTTGAAATGGGCAATAAAGGATTTAATATTGGGAAATCCATGTTCCAGGGCTATTTGCTGCATGGATTTGCTGCTTCGGATAATATCATTAAAGGCCTGATAAATTCGGTACCGGTCTACATAGTGTTTAAAAGAAATTCCAAAAAATTGATGGAATTTTCTGCTGAAATGAGATTCACTCATGCCGAATGCCTCGGATATCATTTTTAATGTGATATCTTCCCTGTAATGGGCTTCAATATAGTTCAGAACCTTTTTTCGGGTATGGTTCATTTTCTTATCTTCGGTCTGATTTTCAACCACACATCTGGACAAAAGAAAATAAACGATCTCATAAAGGTATCCGTTCAGTTTGATATAATCCAGGGGATGGGGATGGAGGCTGTACTGTCTGAATTCCTCATAGATATCCCTGAT
>JBJEJD010000195.1:0-1443 GCA_051877705.1 Coprococcus sp.
CCTATGAAACGAAAAATATATGAAAAGATGGTGAAATGGAAAAAGGATGGGGCTGGAAAGACGGCACTGCTGATTGATGGTGCACGCCGTGTCGGAAAAAGCTATATTGCAGAAAAATTTGCGAAGACGGAGTATCGGTCTTATATCCTGATAGATTTTAACAGGGTTAGTGATGATGTGAAGAATTTGTTTATCCATTATATGAATGATCTGGATACTTTTTTTATGTACCTGACAGGTTATTATAATGTAAAACTGTATGAACATGAATCGCTGATTATTTTTGACGAGGTTCAGCTATTTCCGCGTGCCCGGGCTGCAATCAAATACCTGGTGGCAGACGGCAGGTATGACTATATGGAAACAGGCTCCTTGATGTCTATCAGAAAAAATGTTCAGGATATTTTGATTCCGTCTGAAGAGCGCCATATCAAAATGTATCCAATGGATTTTGAAGAATTTCTTTGGGCTATGGACAATGAGATGCTTATGGGTATTGTTCAAAGATGTTTTGATGCAAGGAAGCCGATGGGGCAGGGCATGCACCGGAAAGCAATGGATTATTTCAGACAATATCTGATTATCGGAGGGATGCCTCAGGCGGTGCAGGAGTATGTCAGAACAAGAGATTTTGACAGGGTCGATCAGGTGAAGAGAGATATTCTTACCCTTTACCGTGCAGACATTGTGAAGCATGCAGCAGGATATGAGATGAAGGTTGAAAGTATTTTTGATGAAATACCTGCACAGCTTCAAAAACATGAAAAAAAATTCAAGTTATCATCGTTGAAGAAAGAAGCCCGCTTTCGGGATTATGAGGATGCGCTTTTCTGGCTTGATGATGCTATGATCGCCAATATCTGTTATAATTCTACGGCTCCTGATATCGGCCTGAAATTGAACATGGATAGAATGACTCTCAAATGTTATATGGGCGATACGGGTCTGTTGATTAGTCATGCCTTTGATGAAAACGGAATTGTCAGTGAGGAAATCTATAAAAAGCTGTTGTTCGACAAATTGGAAGTCAATAAGGGTATGATTATGGAGAATATTGTGGCTCAGATGCTTGCGGCAAGTGGACATAAGCTGTATTTCTATTCGAATTCTTCCCGTGATGACAGAGAATCCCGTATGGAGATAGATTTTCTGATTGCTAAAAGTAAAATCAGTAACCGGCATAATATTTCTCCGATTGAGGTCAAATCCGGCAAGAATTATACACTTACATCGCTGCGAAAGTTTGTAAGCAAATATGGAGAACAAACCCATATACCTTATGTACTCCATACCAGTGATTTGAAGGAGGAAGAAGGTGTCGTGTTTCTTCCAATCTATATGACACCATTGCTCTGAAGACACAGGGCAATCATGAGTTGTCAGTCATAGTTGGATATGTTAGAATATCGGCATGGCAAATGAAAGATGGAAAGGACGGCGTAC
>JBJEJD010000195.1:1543-20607 GCA_051877705.1 Coprococcus sp.
CCTTTTCGTTATCAGGTACCGCCTTCGGGGATAAAAATCGCTCTGGCCCGGGATGAGGCCTTCTGCTTTTATTATGAAGACAATCTGGAGCTTCTTCGGGAGCTGGGGGCGGAGCTGGTACCTTTTTCGCCTATGAGGGATCGGCAGCTCCCGGAGGGAATCGCCGGTATCTATATGGGCGGCGGCTATCCGGAGCTGCATGCCCAGGCCCTTTCAGACAACCGGTCCATGCAGCAGGCCATAGCACAGGCTGTTGAGGCAGGGATGCCCTGTCTGGCTGAGTGCGGTGCTTTTATGTATCTGCATGAGGAGATGGAAGATGCCGACGGACGGAGCTGGCCCATGGCTGGCGTGATTTCCGGAAGGGCTGTGAAAAAAGGACGGCTGGTGCGTTTTGGTTATGCCCGGCTGACATCCATGGAGGAGACACTTCTGGGTCCGGCAGGAATGATTCTTCCGGCTCATGAGTTCCACTATTGGGATACGACCTCCAGAGGCGGCTGTTTTGTGGCAGATAAACCGCTGACAGACCGGACATGGCAGTGTATGTATCAAAAGGGCAGTCTGCTGGCGGGATTTCCCCATTTTTATTTTTACGGGAATCCGGAGGCAGCCCGGTATTATGTGGAGAAATGCAGACATTACAATGACAGGATAAAACGGAGATGACAGAAATGATAGATGTGAAGATGCTGAAGGCACAGTTGTTTCAGCAGCTGTGTATGATCAGCCTGCCTGATAAAAAAGCCATGGAGCAGGCATGGCAGCGCTGGGACAGTATCGGCAAGCCTTTGAGAAGTCTGGGACTTCTGGAAAAGGCGGTCGTTAAAGTGGCAGGCATGGAGGGAACGCCCAATGTAAAAATGGACAGGAAGGCTATTGTCGTCATGTGTGCCGATCATGGAGTGGTGGCTGAAGGTGTGACTCAGACAGACAGCAGTGTGACCCGGATCGTGGCAGAGAACCTGATGAAGAACCGGACATCGGTCAATATCATGGCTGCAAAGGCGGGAGCCGATGTATTTCCGGTGGATATGGGGATGCTTGGAGATTCTTTTTCCAATAAAGATCTTCGCCCTTTGGAACTATGTGACCGTAAGATTGGACAGGGGACCGGCAATATTGCCGTGGAACCGGCTATGTCGGAGGCTGCCTGTGTTCAGGCAGTTCTGACAGGCATTGAGATCATAGGAGATCTGGCGGCACAGGGCTATGATATAGTCGGTATGGGTGAGATGGGAATCGGAAATACAACGCCGAGCAGTGCTCTTGTATCAGTGCTGTTAAATCTTCCTGCGAATGAAGTGACAGGACGGGGAGCAGGACTTTCGGATGAGGGTCTGAAGAAAAAAATAGCAGTGATCGAGCAGGCGGTCAGCCGTTACTGGAAAGCAACGGAGGATTCGAATATTCAGGACGGAAGTTTTTTTAAGGTGGAAGCCGCCATTGAACTCATGTCCCATCTGGGAGGTTATGAAATTGCCGGAATGGCAGGGCTTTGCCTGGGGGGAGCCATTTATGGAGTGCCAATCGTTCTGGATGGTTATATCTCAGCTGCGGCAGCGCTCTGTGCTTCCCTTATAAGCAGCGAGAGTACCGGATGGATGCTGGCTTCTCATATATCCGCGGAGCCTGCCGGATGGAAAGTACTGAAGTATCTCCATCTGGAACCGGTAATCAATGCGGGCATGTGTCTGGGAGAAGGTACGGGGGCAGCAGCAGCCATGAGCCTCTACGATATGGGCCTGGCTGTCTATCGTGGCATGAGTACCTTTGAAGAGATACATGTGGAACAGTATGAGCATTTTGATAAGTAATAAAGAGGGACGATGACGGATGTTGATATTGGTAACGGGCGGAAGCGCCAGTGGAAAATCGGAATATGCAGAAGGAAGAGCCGTGGCTCTGAACAGGAAAGATGGCGGAAATCTTCTGTATCTGGCGGCCATGATGCCCATCGGAGAAGATGCCCGGATGCGCATTGAACGTCATCGAAAGCTCCGGTCCGGTAAGGGCTTTGAGACCATTGAAAGATACAGAGATATTGAGGGATTATGCTGCGGCGGAGAACAAATGGAACGGCAGTTTCAGAGAATGGCGGACGGCGCCACTGTTATGCTGGAATGTCTGTCCAATTTGACAGCCAATGAAATGTTTGCCGAAAGTCAGGATGGAACAGAATGTAGGATGCAGACTGATGCTGCGGATATGGGCAAACAGATTTTAAAGGGAATTGCTGCCTTAAAAGCGCTGACATCCAATTTGATTATTGTCAGTATTGATGTGTTTGGAGATGGGCGGGTTTATGATGAAGCAACGGAAAATTACAGACACTGCCTTGGATGGCTGAATCGGGAACTGGCGTCCATGGCAGATGAAGTGGTGGAAGTTGTTTATTCAATTCCATTGATACATAAGAAAACAAAGGAGGGGCAGAGATGCAGTCATTGATTATTGCCTTTGCCATGTATTCAAAGATCCCCATGCCGGAGGTGGAATGGACAGAAAAAAATATGCGCTATGCTTTCTGTTGGTTTCCTTTGATCGGGCTGGTTATCGGCATGGCAGAAGCAGCCGTTTTCCAGCTGCTTTTGTTTTTTCAGGCAGGACCTCTATTGAAAGGTGCTTTTTTGACGGCTGTACCGCTTATGATCACAGGAGGAATTCATCTGGATGGTTTTATGGATACCACCGATGCCAGGAGCTCCTATGGTGACAGAGAAAAAAAACTGGCAATATTGAAGGATTCCCACGTGGGAGCTTTTGCGGTCATAGGGTGTGGTCTTTATCTGTTGATATCAGCAGGAGCCTGGAGTGAAATGGACTGGCAGGGAATGAAAGTGATGATATTTGTTTTTGTACTAGAAAGGGCGTTGAGTGGACTGGCGGCGGTGAACTTTAAGGGAGCCCGTTCCGACGGTATGTTGACAGCTTTTCGGGAACCGGCCGGCAAGAAAATGGTGACGGCAGTTCTGACAGTTACGATTATTGTTTCGGCAGCTGTCATGGCTGTATGCTGGCCATTGGGAGCAGTGATATCAATGGCAGCGGCTCTGCTGGTATTTGGTGGATATTATAGAATGGCTATGAAGGAATTCGGCGGAAACACAGGAGATCTGGCAGGGTGGTTTCTGCAGACCAGTGAAGTTTTTATATTGCTGGTGCTGGTTGTGGTGGGCTATATTGCCAGGTTATAGGGGTTCTTTAGACTTTGTGTGTGATGAAAGGCAGGGATAAACATGCGGCTGGTGACAGGAGGTGTCTGGCAGGGGCAGAGAGAATGGGCTGTCCGTGAATGGTCCATTCATCCTGAGGATATTGCTGATGGAGCGATCTGTGACGACAAAGAACTGAGACATGCTGCTGCGGTCGATCATTTTCATCTGCTGGTCAGGCGATGGATGGCGGCGAAAGTGGATGTGGAGGCCAGAATGGAAGATATGCTGAAGGATAATCCGGATGTGATTATCATTACTGATGAGATCGGCTGCGGTATTGTGCCCATAGACAGAGAAGAAAGGGAATATCGGGAGATCCATGGCAGGATCTGCTGCCGCCTGGCTGAAGCAGCCAGCGAGGTTGTGCGGGTTTACTGCGGTATTGGTCAGCGTATAAAATAGAAAAATACCGGCGGGAGTTATGGGTAATCGGTTTGCTGATGGATAACGTAAGAGAAAGGACATAAGTGAATGCAGATTGAGTTGTGGATGATCCGTCATGGTGCGACGCCGGGCAATGCCTGCGGCCGTTATGTAGGGAGGACAGACGAACCGTTGAGTCCGGATGGATTGGAGACGTTGATTAAAAGAAAGAATTCGGGATTTTATCCGAAGCTGACAGCGGTCTGCGTCAGTCCCATGAGACGCTGCCTGGAAACAGCGGATATTTTATTTCCGGGAGCTTTGCAATATGTTATTGAAGGCATGCAGGAATGCGATTTTGGAGATTTTGAGTATCAGAACTATGAGGAATTAAACGGAAGGCAGGAGTATCAGGACTGGATTGACAGTGGTGGAGTCATTGGATTCCCGGGAGGAGAAAATCTGACACAGTTTTGCGGGAGAGTGACAGAAGCTTTTGAACGTATGGTGGATCAAATAATCAGGGGAGAGATTCCGTGCCGTGATCAGATGGCCCTTATATGTCATGGGGGAACCATCATGTCAGTACTGGATGCTTATGCCACCCCCCACAGGGATTATTTTGAATGGCAGGTCAGAAACGGCGGAGGTTATGTGGTACTGCTGGATTTGGACAGATGGATGACAGGGGAACATTTTCTCTATGTCAGATCAAAGGAGGACGCATGAGAATAATATTTGTAGTACTGGCAGGATTTTTACTGGATTGTCTGCTGGGAGATCCCCATAATCCCTGGCATCCTGTCTGCCTTATTGGCCGGTTGATCACAGGGCTGGAAAAAAAGCTGAGATCTATTTTTCCCCAAAATAAAAAAGGAGAACTGTCAGGCGGGCTAATACTGGTTCTGCTTGTCCTGGCGATTTCGACGGTGGTTCCCCTGTCTTTGCTCGTATTGGCCGGGATGATTCATCCAGGACTGTCCATGGTTCTGGAGGCCTTTATGTGTTATCAGCTGCTGGCAGCCAGATCTCTCAGAGATGAGAGTATGAAGGTATATGAAGGCCTGAACCGGGGGGACCGGGAGGAAGCCAGGAGGGCTGTATCCATGATTGTGGGACGGGAAACGGCAAAGCTGGATGAAGCGGGAATTGCCCGCGCAGCGGTGGAGACTGTGGCTGAGAATTCATCAGACGGTGTCATTGCACCTATGATTTATATGGCTATTGGCGGTGCACCGTTGGGATTTTTTTATAAAGCGGTTAATACCATGGATTCCATGGTAGGGTATAAAAATGACAGGTATCTGTATTTTGGACGGGCAGCGGCGAAACTGGATGATCTTATGAATTATATACCTTCCCGATTGTCAGGGCTGCTGATCGTGGCAGCGGCAGCCATAACAGGAATGAATGCAAAAGGGGCTATGAGAATATTTCTCCGCGACAGGAGAAAGCATGCCAGTCCTAATTCAGCGCAGACAGAGGCTGCCTGTGCCGGTGCCCTGGGACTCCGGCTGGCGGGAGATGCCTGGTATTTTGGAGAACTTTATCATAAGCCTTATATAGGGGATAATACCCGCCCTGTTGAAGCCAGGGACATTATCAGGGCGAACCGCCTGATGTACGGGGCCAGTGTCCTCTGTCTCGGACTCTGTCTGGCTGTAAGATTTATGATGATCATATTTGTATAGATAATAATTAAAACCGGAGGTGAAATATATGGCGAAGGTAATTATGGTACAGGGAACCATGTCCAATGCGGGAAAGAGCCTGCTGGTGGCCGGGTTATGCCGGATCCTGAAACAGGACGGTTATCGGGTGGCGCCTTTTAAATCACAGAATATGGCGTTAAATTCATTTATCACATCCGAAGGGCTTGAAATGGGACGGGCCCAGGTTATGCAGGCAGAGGCGGCGGGGGTTGAACCTTCAGTACTTATGAATCCCATTTTGCTGAAACCCACCTCCGATGTGGGTTCACAGGTTATTGTCAATGGAGAAGTACGTCAGAATATGCGGGCTGCGGAGTATTTTATGTATAAAAAGACATTAATACCGGATATTATGAAGGCTTATGGAGAACTGGAGAAGACCAGTGATATAATCGTTGTGGAAGGGGCCGGAAGCCCTGCCGAGATTAATCTTAAATCTGATGATATTGTGAATATGGGGCTGGCCAGAATGCTTCATGCGCCAGTGCTGCTGGCGGGCGATATTGACAGAGGAGGTGTATTTGCCCAGCTGGCAGGGACCATGCTGCTCCTGGAACCGGAGGAGCAGCAGATGGTCAAAGGTCTGGTCATCAATAAATTCAGGGGAGACAAAAGGATTCTTGATCCCGGCATTGAAATGTTAAAGGCATATACCCCTGTGCCTGTGTTGGGAGTTGTTCCTTATATGCAGGTGGATATTGATGATGAGGACAGTCTGGCGGACAGGCTGGAGAGGCATAATGAGCGGGGGCTGATTGATATTGCTGTTATCCGGCTTCCGAGAATATCAAATTTTACAGACTTTAATGTATTGGAGCGTATGCAGGGCGTAACACTGCGCTATGTGGACAAAGTGCAGAAGCTCGGAAAGCCGGATCTGGTACTGCTTCCGGGAACAAAAAATACTATGGGTGATCTGAAATGGATGCGGATGAATGGCATTGAGGCTGCTGTACTGAAGCTGGCTTCGGACGGGGTTCTGATTATGGGAATCTGCGGCGGCTATCAAATGCTTGGAGAGGTTTTGTCAGATCCCGACGGTGTGGAAGGGAGCGGAACCATGCGGGGAATGGGACTTTTGCCGGTAAGGACTATTTTTGCCAGGGAAAAAGTAAGAACCCGGGTATCCGGGAGAACCGGCAAACTTCAGGGACCGTGGAGCGGATTGTCAGATACGGATTTTGAGGGGTATGAGATCCATATGGGATATACAGCCTGTGATGAGGGGACGGTGCGTTTTTCTTCCGTGGAAAAAGGCTGTCAGAAAGATAATATTGCAGGCACTTATGTCCATGGTATTTTTGACTCTGTCCATATGCAGCAGGCGCTTCTGCGGCTTTTATGTGAGAGAAAGGGACTGTCGGAGGAAGCTGTTCACTGGGTAGATGAAAAATCTTATAAAGAACAGCAGTATGACAGACTGGCAGATGAACTTCGGGCAAGTATGGATATGAATGCCGTTTACCGGATTATTGAGGAGGGATTAGCATGAAAATCGAGTTGGAAAATGTGCTGCCTGCAGATATAGAAAAGCGTAGTTTTGAGATTATCACAGAAGAACTGGGGGAACGGGTGCTGAATGAACTGCAGGCACCCATTATCAAAAGAGTCATTCATACAAGTGCTGATTTTGAATATGCGGAATCTCTGTGTTTTTCGGAGTATGCGGTGGAGAAAGCACTGACATCGCTGAAAAGAGGCGCCTGTATTGTGACAGATACACAGATGGGCCGGGCCGGTATCAATAAAAAAGTCATCGGAAAACTGGGAGGGGAAGTTTATTGTTTTATGTCAGATCCCGATGTGGCGGAGGCGGCGAAGAAAAACGGTACAACCAGAGCTGTTGCCAGCATGGAGAAAGCGGCAGCACTGAATAAACCTCTGATATTTGCCATCGGAAATGCTCCCACAGCGCTCATACAGCTCTATCAGATGATAGAAGAAGGGCGCTTGCGGCCTGAACTGGTCATTGGTGTGCCCGTGGGTTTTGTCAATGTTGTACAGGCCAAGGAGCTGATCATGACGGCGGATGTACCCTACATCGTGGCCCGTGGAAGAAAGGGCGGAAGCAATGTGGCGGCAGCCATATGTAATGCGCTTTTATATATGATTGATCATGAATCATAGGGTGTTCGGTTCTTGCCTGTTTCATCGAGGAAGCTTCCGCGCATAACAGCCTGACTGCCATATTTCTGGCGGATGCTGTCCAGGGCTTTGTCCAGCTTTTCCTGCTTTTCATTCCGGACATAATCAAAAAGATTCATCTGACGTATCTGACTGTCGCTGAGTTTTGATGTCCGGATGCCCAGTAAGCGAACTGGCGTCCCATTCCAAAGCTCTCTGAACAGCCGGGTGGAAGCTTCATAGATAGTCTGTGTGGATTGTGAAGGTGTGGTAAGCTGCATCTGATGGGAGACATTTTCGAAAGTGCTGTATTTGATTTCCACACTGACCATACCAGCCAGCATATTGGCTTTTCTCAGCCGTCCGGCCACGGATTCTGCCAGTTCCAGAAGAACCCGCTGGGCGGTTTCTTCTGTTGTAACATCGGAGGACAGAGTCGTGGAGTTGCCGATTCCCTTATTGTCCGTTTTGGTACGGGCATCAATATGGGTGGTTTCGATACCGTTGGCATATTCCCAGATGGTCCGTCCATGACTTTTCAGATGGGATTCGAGGATGACCGGGTCTGTATGAGCCAGGTCACCAATGGTACGGATTCCCAGTAATTCCAGTCTGGCTGCTGAAGAACGACCTACCATGAACAGATCGCGGACCGGAAGCGGCCACATTTTGGCAGGGATCTCCGCAGGAAACAGGGTGTGGACTTTGTCTGGCTTTTCGAAATCAGAAGCCATTTTTGCCAGAAGACGGTTGACGGATATGCCTATATTAACGGTAAAGCCCAGCTCATCGCGGATTGTGTCTTTTATAATACGGGCGGCTTTCACATAATCACCATCATCACCAGGTACCGGTGCATATTCGATAAAACATTCATCAATACTGTATTGGCTGATTGAGGGAGAAAAACGTCCCAGCAGCTGCAGCAGCTGATGACTGCACTGACTATAATAATGATGTTCCGGAGGGACAAGGGTCAAACTGGCGCATTTGCGAAGGGCGTCGGTGATGGGTTCACCGGTTTTAATGCCGAATCGTGCGGCAGGAATAGATTTGGCCAGTACAACGCCGTGCCGTTTGGACATGTCACCGCCAACAACTGCCGGAATCGTGCGCAGATCGACTTTTTCACCTTCGCGGAGTCGTTTAATGGCTGTCCAGCTGAGATAAGCACTATTTACATCTATATGAAAGATAATTTTTTCCATTGTATGTTGTTCTCCATTTATAATATGAACGTTTTTTGCATATTTACTATGATGCTATATACCCTTTATTATATACTATTTTTACCGTCAAAAAACAACGGGTTGAGATTTTATTCCGGCAGTGTTAGAATGAGGGAAAATGTATAGAACATTAGCTTGAAAGGATGGCAGAAGTTGAAGAATATTATTTTTATTGGCATGCCGGGTGCGGGCAAGAGTACAGTCGGCGTCGTTATGGCGAAAATTTTTGGTTATGATTTTATAGATTCGGATCTCCTGATCCAGAAACAGGAGGGTGATGTGCTGGAGAAACTTATAGATAAATATGGTATTGATGGATTCCTGGAAGTTGAGAATCAGGTCAATCGGGATATTAATGTCAGACATACGGTCATCTCCACCGGCGGAAGTGTCTGTTATTGTGATGAGGCATTGCGTCATATGTCTGAACACGGTGTGATTGTTTATATTAAAACGGATTATGAAACATTGCATCAGCGTCTGGGTGATCTCCATGAACGTGGAGTGGTCATACGAAAGGGAAGCACATTATACGATCTTTATTGTGAGCGTACCCCTCTGTATGAAAAGTATGCGGATCTGACGGTGAATGTGAGCGGTTGCAGTCTTGAGGCGGCTATCCGGAAGATCAAAATAGCTTTGAAGGCGTGTGAGAAATTGTATGAAGAATAGATGGATCAATAGATGGATACAAAACGAAAAGATCTATGGCTGGGCTGCGCTGCTGCTTCCGGTGATAATTGTATTGGCGGCATATATTGGTATGGGTGTGTTTCCATTTGGTGACCAGGCAACGATGATCATCGATTCCTATCATCAATATGTACCATTATTTTCAGAGCTGCATGATAAGATATGGCATGGAGAGAGCGTTCTTTATTCATGGCACGGCAGTCTTGGCTTTAATTTTCTGGCAGTTCAGGCCTATTATCTGGCCAGTCCGCTGAATCTTCTGATTGCTTTATTCCCGGCCTCCATGATGATTGAAGCTTTTGAATGCCTGATTATTTTGAAGATCGCATTTTCCGGGTGGACAGCTTATCGTTATCTTCGCTGCCGCACCGGGAAAAACGATTATGCAACGGTGGTCTTTGCGGGATTTTACGCATTGGGTGGTTTTACCATTGCTTACAACTGGAATGTAATGTGGATGGACAGCATCGTACTGTTTCCTTTGATTTTGATGGGAATCGAGCGGCTGATTAACGAATGTGACGGACGGCTTTATACAATTACCCTTGGCCTTGCGATTTTTTGTAATTATTACATGGCCATTATGATCTGTATTTTTGTGGTATTCTATTATTTTGTTGTCTGGTTTTCAAGAAAAAGAAAGGGAATCCGGCAGTTTTTGTTCAGAGGGATCCATTTTGCAGGCTGTTCTCTTTTGGCAGGAGGGCTGGCAGCTGTTTATCTTTTACCGACATATTATACGCTGATCAACAGTTCTCAGGGTTCAAAGCCGTCAGAATTTAAGTTGTACAGAAATTTTCTGGAGATTTTCCGGCAGCAGTTTGCTATTGTAGAACCGACACAGCTGACAGGAGCACCGAATATTTACTGTGGTGTACTGCCGGTGATGCTGGTGCTGTTTTATATTGCTGCGAAAAATGTCCGGGTCAGGGAGAAGATTGCAAAATTGCTGGTTACGGCATTTATTCTTGTCAGCCTGAATGTCAATGTACTGGATTATATCTGGCATGGCTTCCATTTTCCTAATAATCTGCCGGGAAGATTTTCATTTATTTATATATTTATGATAGTGGTGATGGCCTATGATGCCTGGATATCGCTGCGATTGACAGATATAAGGCTTTATGGGGTGTTTTTCGCGGCAGAATGCGTTTTGTTCGCACTCTGTATCTGGTATCCCGAAAACAGGCTGCCGGTATATAGTATGGCCATTACAGGAGCATTGATGGCTGTTTATATGATTCTTCTGGCAGCTCATCGAAAACGTGCATTCCTGAGGATTAAGGGCAGAAAGTTACAGGCGAAGCAGATATGTTTGATTTTGATGACAGTGGAACTGGCAGGCAATGCTGTCTTCGGACTGTGTATGAACGGAACTGTTAATCGGACCAGTTATACGAAGGACAGGCAGGAGGTTGCGGATATCCGTGAGCGGTATGAACCGGATCAGACATTTTACCGTATGGAACTGGCTCAGATCAGAGGACGTGATGACGTGACCTGGCATCATCTGAACGGAATGTCCTTCTTTTCGTCAACAGCAGACGACAGGATGGAGAAACTGATGGGAGCACTGGGATTTTATAACAGCGGTAATAAATACAGCTATAAAGGAGCCACTCCGCTGACGGATGCCATGCTGGCGATTCAGTATGTCATCAGTAATGAAGAAATGGATGTATCAAATCTGTCATTATGTGAGGAGACAGAGAATAAATATATTTATGAGAATCAACAGAATCTTTCTGTAGGATTTATGGTAAATTCAGAGACGGCCGGATGGAAGATCGTGGAAGGAGATCCTTTTTCTATCCAGAATGATTTTGTCAGAGTGGCGACAGATACGGATGAACTGCTGTTTACGAGAATGGAAGTGCCGGAGCCTGAAGTAACAGGCGGCAGTCTGTCCAGTACGGGCGAAGATAAATATTATTATGAACGGACAGAAGATGACGGCAGTCTGACCTGGCAGCTGATATTCGAAGATCAGCAGGATGTGTATATTTATTTTGAGGCCAGCCATTGTAAGAGCCTTAAGGTCATTATAGACGGTAAAACACAGACCTACAGTGATCAGAGAGGCCATATTGTCCATCTGGGCCAATGCGATGCAGGAAGAGTGGTGACACTCAACTTTCCGATGGATTCAGAATATACTACCGGCAATGTAAAGCTGCAGATGTATGCTTTCAATCAGGAAATCTTCGATCATGTTTATGATCAGCTTTCTGAGAATCAATGGCAGGTGACAGATTATGACAGTACACATTTGTCAGGGACAATAGATGTGAGTGAGGATGGTCTGCTGATGCTGTCGGTGCCTTATGATGAAGGATGGACTATATGTGTAGATGGTGAAGAAACAGAAAAACAGGCCATAGGAGAGGCTTTGACAGGCTGTTATCTGACGGCTGGCAGCCATGAAGTGAAAATGTATTATGTCCCGCAGGGATTTAAAGCGGGAGGCTTGATCAGCCTTGCCAGTGTGATGATACTGGGCACCGGTCTTATTGTTAAATCATGCAGGTTTCATAAACGCAGACAATTTCGTGTAATAAATCGTTAACAAGTTTTATAAAAAAGTAAAAAGCGATTTACAAAAAGACAGTTTGTGATATAATCATTTTGAGACAATCCCCTTTTGGGAAAATTTGTCGAATATATGACGATAAGACGGCAGATATGTCGATTTTGATTCTTGTATAGATAGAACAACTGTATTTGAGTTTGAGGTGCAATATGGAACAGTATTTAATTAAGGGCGGCAATCCGCTGGTCGGTGAAGTAGAGATTGGCGGCGCCAAGAATTCCGCGCTGGGTATATTGGCTGCAGCCATTATGTGTGATGAGACTGTGACAATTCGGAATCTGCCGGATGTGAATGATATCAATGTTTTTTTGAATGCTATTCAATCAATTGGTGCTGAGGTGCATTATCCTGATGAGAGGGACAGACATACAGTTACCATCAGCGGCAGGAATATTCGTACCCATGAGGTGGACAATGGCTATATTCGTAAGATACGTGCATCCTATTATCTGATCGGTGCACTCCTGGGCAAGTATAAGGAAGCAGGCGTGGCGCTGCCAGGCGGCTGCAATATCGGCAGCAGACCGATTGACCAGCATCAGAAAGGTTTCAAAGCTCTGGGGGCGAAGGTATGGATCGACAGAGGCATGATTTTTACAACGGCAGAGGAACTGACAGGCAGACATATTTATCTTGATGTTGTCAGTGTTGGAGCTACTATTAATATTATGCTGGCTGCATCTATGGCAAAGGGTATGACTACTATTGAGAACGCGGCAAAGGAACCGCATGTGGTGGATGTTGCCCAGTTCCTGAATCAGATGGGAGCCAATATCAAGGGAGCCGGTACAGATATGATTCGTATAACGGGTGTGGATCACTTTAAGGCTGCGGATCATGAGATTATTCCTGATCAGATCGAGGCAGGTACATTTATGTGTGCGGCTGTTGCTACTAAAGGTGATGTGACCATCAAACATGTTATTCCAAAGCATCTGGAATCTATTTCGGCCAAGCTTGTGGAGATGGGTGCTGAGATCGAGGAATTGAATGATGCGGTTCGCGTTGTTGCTACTAAGCGTCTGAATCCTACATCTGTGAAGACCATGCCTTATCCGGGATTTCCGACGGATATGCAGTCCCAGATAGCCGTATGTCTGTCGCTGGCTGATGGGACAAGCCTTGTTACAGAAAAAATATTTGAAAATCGTTTTAAATATACAGATGAACTGACCAAGATGGGGGCCAATATCAAGGTGGAAGGGAATACTGCTTTTATTACAGGTGTTCCTAAATACACGGGAGCTGTTGTGTCTGCCCCGGATCTTCGTGCCGGAGCGGCCCTTGTCATTGCAGGTCTGGCTGCGGAAGGATGTACTTGCGTGGAGCAGATTCAGTATATCCAGAGAGGATATGAGAATTTTGAGGAGAAGATTCGCAGTCTTGGCGGTATTATCGAGAAAGTGGATGTGGATGATCGGGTAGACCGCGACCGTATGATGAGGAAAATGAGTCTGGCTGCTTATTAGAATCAGAAAATGGAATTTGAACAATGGAAGCTGTGTGTTTCAGATGTCAGCAGGCATCTGTAGAACCCACAGCTTTTTAATATAATTCGGGAAGTTTTCAGCTCCGGCTGATTTGCATGACGTCAGAGGGTATACAAAACTATACATTCATGGAGGGATGAATGCAATTATGCGACAATTTACAATAATTGTATTGCTGCTGCTATTGACTTTAGTCTTGTTTTCATGTATGCTATGTACCAGCAAATAATTACATAACAATTTCTCTTATTCAGAGCAATGGAGACCAGGGATCTGTGATATTGCGGCAACCCCCATGTGGAAGGTGCCAACCTGAGCGAGTAAAATCGAACAATAAGAGGATTTGATAGTATCAGGTCCGCTTGTGCGGGCTTTTTCTTTTGAATTCTTTTTGACTGTGAGTGCCCTGAACCGGCAAGACAGCCGGCAGTCGGGATTTTATGAAAGAGAAATACCAGTTTTATAAGGAGGATATGATGGAAAAATTATTATTTACTTCTGAGTCTGTTACAGAAGGTCATCCGGACAAAATATGTGATCAGATATCAGATGCTATACTTGATGCCATGCTGGAGCAGGATCCGATGAGCCGTGTTGCCTGTGAAACGTGTACGACGACTGGTCTGGTGCTGGTGATGGGTGAGATTACCAGTAATGCTAATGTAGATATTCAGAAAATTGTCAGAGATACAGTGAGTGAGATTGGTTATACAAGAGGTAAATATGGTTTTGATGCGGATACATGTGCTGTTATTGTCGCCCTCGATAAACAGTCTGCAGATATTGCCATGGGAGTCGACAAGGCTTTGGAAGCCAGAGAACATACGATGTCTGACGAGGAGATTGCTGCCATTGGCGCAGGTGACCAGGGAATGATGTTTGGTTATGCGACAAACGAAACAGAGGAATATATGCCTTATCCTATTGCTTTGGCTCATAAGCTGTCCCGACAGTTGTCCAAGGTGCGTAAGGATGGCACTTTGCCATATCTGAGACCGGATGGCAAGACGCAGGTGACAGTTCAGTATGATGAGAATGGCAAGCCGGTTCGTCTGGATGCGGTGGTACTGTCCACACAGCATGATCCGGATGTGACTCAGGAGCAGATTCATGAGGATATTAAGAAGTATGTTTTTGATACTGTTTTGCCTGCTGATATGGTGGATGATGATACCAGGTTCTTTATCAATCCGACAGGACGTTTTGTTATCGGCGGACCACATGGTGACAGCGGTCTGACTGGTCGTAAGATCATTGTTGATACATACGGTGGTTATGCCCGTCACGGCGGCGGCGCCTTCTCCGGTAAGGACTGCACAAAGGTAGACCGTTCTGCAGCCTATGCTGCACGTTATGTGGCTAAGAATATTGTTGCTGCAGGTATGGCCGACAAATGTGAGATTCAGCTGTCATATGCCATCGGTGTTGCTAATCCGACATCTATTATGGTAGATACCTTCGGTACCGGTAAATTATCCAATAGCCGTATTGTTGAAATCATCAGAGAGAATTTTGACCTTCGTCCGGCAGGCATTATCCAGATGTTGAATCTGAGACGGCCGATTTATAAACAGACAGCTGCTTATGGACATTTCGGCAGGAACGATCTGGATCTGCCATGGGAGAAGCTGGATAAAGCAGAAATACTGAAATCATACCTTTAAAAACGAAATGGTGTGATTATATATAGAAAGGGTTCCGCTAGTGTGGAACCCCTTTTTATTTTTTTTTCATAAAATTTCTGTCAACTTTAACAAAACGTTCACCTGAATGTGATATAATGAACTGACAGGTTTTGAATCGGTGGTGATTATTTGAAATTATTAACTAGAATTAAGATTTCTTATGCGTTCGTATTTGTTCTGCCCGTTCTGCTCATTCTGGCAACAGTCTTTGGCATTACGAAGATAGGACTTAACGCCATGGAACGCAAGTATGATCTGGATCAGTCCAGCTATGAAATGATTCTGGATCCTATGAGTATGCTGGGACATATGACGTCTTCGACTATCGAAGAGCTGGAGACAGTGATGCTGGAGAGCCCTGATAAGCTTGAAGATCCCGTATATCTGAATAACCTGAATGTACGTCTGAATAATCATTCTTCCTATCTCCTGGTGAAGAAAAACTGGAAGAATATTTACTCTGGTCTGCCGGCAGAAGGTGTTTATAATGACGATCTGAATTATATACCGGAAGGAGAAAAGAGTGAGAGTATATACATTGTTAATGATCAGCCCTATCACATCCAGCAGCTGAATTTTATGTTCTCTGATGGAGACACAGGACAGGTATTGATTTATACCAATGTAGCTCAGGTGATGCCGCAGATACGCAGCCTGATAGCAAGGATGGTCATCGTGTCGGTTATTATTCTTTTCCTTGGAAGTTCCGTTGCCATGTACTGGCTGTATCGCAGTATTGTCAGACCATTGGACAAGCTGAAGATGGCGGTGGAGAATATTAAGGATGGCAATCTGAACTTCAGTGTGACAGCGGAGACAGATGATGAGATCGGTGAGCTCTGTGTGGCTTTTGAGGAAATGAGACTGAAGCTGAAGGGACAGATTGAACGGAATATTCAGTATGAGAAGGAGAGCAAAGAGCTGATCAGTAATATTTCCCATGATCTGAAAACGCCAATGACGGCCATTAAGGGGTATATTGAAGGACTTATGGATGGCGTGGCTGATACAGAAGAGAAACGGGATAAATATATCAGGACTGTTTATAATAAGGTCAACGATATGAACAGTCTGATTGAGGAATTATTCCTCTATGCGAAGCTGGACAGCAATTCTGTGAACTATTCTTTTGCCAAAGTCAATGTGGATGATTATTTTCAGGATTGTGTGGAGGAAATCAGTCTGGACCTGGAGTCCCAGGGCGTAGATTTTGGCTATTTCAATTATGCCGATAAGGATACGATCATTATAGCAGATCCTGAACAGCTGAAGCGGGTCATCAATAATATCATCGGCAATTCTGTAAAATATGCTGCCTGCGGCAGAAAGCTGATGGTCAGTCTCAGAATCATGGAGGAAGCCGAATTTGTCAAGGTGGAAATCGAAGATAACGGCAGAGGAATAGCCAAAAAAGAAGTGCCGCTGATATTTGACAGATGCTACCGGACAGATGCATCACGTAATTCGTCCAAGGGCGGCAGCGGTCTGGGATTATCCATAGCTAAGAAGATTATAGAGGAACATGGCGGCAAGATATGGGCGGTCAGCACAGAAGGTGTTGGTACGACTATATGTTTTGTTTTAAGAAAATATAAGGAGAATGGTATTTATGAATAGGATATTAATTGTTGAAGATGAAGTGGCGATTGCCGAGTTGGAGAAGGATTATCTGGAGCTGAGCGGTTTTGAGGTGGAAATGCAGCATACAGGTGATGCGGGCCTGAAGGCTGCTTTGAATGAAGATTTCAATCTTATCATACTGGATCTGATGCTTCCGAATGTGGACGGATTTGAAATCTGTAAAAAGGTGCGTGAGAAGAAGAATACGCCAATTATCATGGTGTCCGCTAAAAAGGAGGACATTGATAAAATTCGCGGTCTGGGTCTCGGCGCCGATGACTATATGACGAAGCCTTTCAGTCCAAGTGAGCTGGTGGCCCGTGTGAAAGCACATCTGGCAAGATATGAGCGGCTTGTAGGCAGTGGTGTCAAGGCCAATGAGATCATTGAGATCAGAGGCATTAAGATTGATAAGACAGCCCGCCGTGTCTATGTGAATGGTGAGGAGAAATCTTTCACCACCAAAGAGTTTGATCTGCTGACTTTCCTTGCAGAGAATCCGAATCATGTATTTACTAAGGAAGAGTTGTTCAATAAGATCTGGGATATGGAATCTATCGGTGATATTGCGACGGTAACGGTACATATTAAGAAGATACGTGAGAAGATCGAATTTAACACATCAAAACCTCAGTACATTGAGACCATCTGGGGTGTGGGATATCGGTTTAAAGTATAAAATGATTCGGGGGGAAAATAATATGGAGAAGATTCTGTTTGTCAATGCCTGTGTCCGTCCGGAGTCCAGGACTTTGGTGTTGGCCCGGAAGGTCCTGAGCAGATTAAACGGGGAGATTGAAGAAGTCAATCTGGAGCAGGAGAATATTCAGCCTTTAAATTGGCAGTCATTGCAGGAGAGGGACAATGCACTTCAGATAGGGGAGCAGGATGCACCGATTCTACGGTATGCCAGACAGTTTGTCGAAGCGGGTGTCATTGTCATAGCGGCTCCTTACTGGGATCTGTCTTTTCCGGCTATGGTAAAGGCCTACTTTGAGGCTGTGACAGTTTGCGGAATGACATTCTATTATACGCCGGAGGGACGGCCTGCAGGACTGTGCCGGGCAAGAAAGCTTATCTATGTGACAACGGCGGGCGGACCGATCATGGAACCGGATTATGGCTATGGCTATATTAAGACACTGGCAGAAAATTTCTATGGTATTCCGGAATGCATCGCTTTTAAAGCAGAGAATCTGGATATCATTGGTGCTGATGTGGATGGTATTTTAGAAAAAGTGATAAAAGAAATAAATGAGAGTGAATTATAGCAGGAGGGATTAAAAAAACCTCCTTTTCACATATTTTGTCGAAATATGTCGAATAATGCGATTTTTTAAAGATGCAGTATGGCATAAAGTGGTGTATAATAGATTTAGCCGAATGATATCATGATAGGGCGAAAGGATTATATTGTTGATGTAAACGATCTTGTGGTAAGATGGAGGAAATGTATGGGGAAAAAGAAACCAAAGACGTTTACAGAAGATAAAGCTGCTGCTGTAGGGACAGCCGGCAGAGAGAATGTGAATAGTAGATATAAGGCGAATCTGTTTGAGCAGATATTTCATGAAAAATCGGAAGCACTGTCGTTATACAATGCCATTAATGGTACCAATTATTCAGATGAGGATGCATTGACGATAACGACGATCAGCGGTGCATTGTATATGGATTATAAGAATGATGTTTCGTTTCTGATCGATTGTTCTCTTAACTTATATGAGCATCAGTCAACGTGGAATCCTAATATGCCGCTTCGTGGATTAGGCTATTTTGCAAGACTTTATGAAGACTATGTCAGACTGAACGAACTGAATATTTATTCTGAGACACGGCTCCGTTTGCCTAAGCCACAGTATTTTGTCTTTTATAATGGGACGAAGGATGAACCTGACAGACAGATACTGAAGTTAAGTGACGCTTTTCCTGATGATGGTACGCAATCACATCTTGAAGTGATGGCTGTTGTGTTGAATGTTAATTACGGTCATAACAAAGAACTTATGGAAAAGTGCCGTACACTCCATGATTATGCGGTGTTTGTGGATGCTGTCAGAAGGTATATCCGTCAGGGATACATATCAAGACGTGCTGTGGATATGGCAGTGGAAGAATGTATTGCGAATGACATTCTCAGAGATTTTTTAGTTCGAAATAAAACAGGAGTGATGAGAATGCTGTTTGGTAAGGAAGACTGGGAACGCCATAAGAAACGGGAAATGAAGGAACTGGCTGAGGAAACAGTACGACGGGTGACTGCAGAGACAGAGAAGCGAGTAGCCGCAGAGACAGAGAAGCGAGTAGCCGCAGAGACAGAGAAGCGAGTAGCCGCAGAGA
>JBJEJD010000195.1:20707-33002 GCA_051877705.1 Coprococcus sp.
GCAGAGACAGAGAAGCGAGTAGCCGCAGAGACAGAGAAGCGAGTAGCCGCAGAGACAGAGAAGCGAGTAGCTGCAGAGACAGAGAAGCGAGTAACTGCAGAGACGGAGCAGAGGGTGCGTAAAGAGATGGAACAATATTTAGCTGAAGAGATTGAACGCAGGGTTCAGGAAGAACTGCAGCGAAGAACCATGATAAAGTAAATATATAGGTGGAAAATCCGTATAGGCAATCAATATCTGTACGGATTTTTCTTTGTTTTTTGGGAAAAACTGTAACGCCTGGCTTATTTCATACATTAATGTATAAAGAAGAAAAATGGTAGAACAGTCGATACATATCGATATACCATTCGATAAATAAGAGGAAGGAGGATGTCTGTGAAAGTGACCAACGAGACCTATAAAGAATACTCGCAGATGGTGTACCGTTATCTGCTTTCTATGACCCGTGATCCGGCCCTGGCAGAGGAGCTGACACAGGAAACCTTCTATCAGGCGGTTAAAAGCGTCAACAGATTCGACGGAAGCTGCCGTTTTTCCACATGGCTCTGTGCCATTGCGAAAAATCAGCTGGCAGGCTACAGACGCAGACATCCAAAACTGGATTCTCTGGATGAGATGGCCGGCGGGGACGGGAAGGAGACGTCGGATACACGGACGATGACACCGGAACAATCCGTTCTATCGGAGTACGGTCGGGTGGAAATCATGAAGAAGCTGCATGCCATAGATGAAACGGTCCGGGAAGTGATGTATCTGAGGATATTTGGGAATCTGACCTTCGCACAGATTGGTGAGATCACAGGTCGGACAGAGAACTGGGCCAGAGTGACCTATTATAGAGGAAAGGAAAAACTGAGAAAGGAGCTGGAACATGATGCGTGAAGAATTACGATGTGAGGTTGTACAGGATTTGCTGCCGTCTTATGTAGACGGGCTGACCAGAAAGGTAACGACACAGGCGATCAATGAACATCTGGCATCGTGTGGAGTCTGCAGGCAGATTTATGAACGGATGAAGACGGAAGGGGACAACCTGCCTGAAAATGAGCAGATGAGTGCTCAAAATAAAAAAGATATTGATTATCTGAAGAAAATCCGTACGCATAACCGACTGGATATCATCATAGTGACGGTGGTCCTTCTGGTAATGTTTGCTGCCCTCTGTTACAGGCAGATATTCATCATTGGAACGGAGACATCCATTGATGATATTGATTATGAAATAACCAGTGAAGATGGTACTTATCGCCTGAATATGCAATTTGCCGATTATAGCCTTGGGACCGGGAGGATGGAGATCAGTGAGGAAGATGGTGTTGTCGATATATCCGTTTATTCTCTGAGAAAATGGAAGGGAAGTACTTTCGGTTATGCCTGGTGCCCGGAAGACTGCTGGCAGATATCCGTTGATGGAGTTATCATCTGGGCTGATGGGGAGATGATCAGCAGAAAAACATCAGATATCTATCAGACAAAAACAGAATATATCGGAGATATTGTTGCCTGTAAAGCGGTGGCAGATGCCATCGGTATTCAAGCTCAATTTGGCAGCTATGAGAATGAACTGACTACATCTGCACAGCCGTATGATTGGCGGCTCATCATCGCTCATCCTCTGCAGACGGATAAGAAAGAAGCGGCAGAACAGAAGATGTTTGAGGATGCATGCGTTCTTCTGGGAATGATCAGTAATCTGGATTCTGTTACATGGGATTATATTACCAATGAAGGGGAGCAGATTGTAACAATTACAAAAGAAGCTGCATCGGAATATGTGGGATATGATGTTAAAAGCTGCAGTAAGTCTGCCGGAGTACTCCAGAAGCTGCTGCTGCAGCTGGGAATAATTCTGGAAGAAAACACTTATATTGAAATGGATCCCCTGGGCGGAGTGCCTTATGGATTTGAAATATCGGTTAGTTTGCAGAGTGATTCGGATATTGACCATATCGTATCGGGATATTATTTAGATGATGAGTTTTTAAACGCGATATATCAGTATTTTACTAATGGCAGCAATTCCAAAGCAGGATTTTGGAGTACTGAAGTGACAGATATTGTGGATACAGATTTTCTGGGGAAACGGCTGACGGATGAGGAGTTAAAGCGGATGACGCTTGAAATCATTGTTGTAGATAAGGATGGCAATGAATATCCGGTGAGCGGAAAAAAGGTTTTGGCAGCGGAATATGGAGGGAGCTATGAATATGAGCTGAAAGGGAATTTCAAAGATGGTTTTACGTTGAGAGAAAAGCAGGAGGGTTCGATGAAACCCTCCTTTTCTGCAGTTGGTTTCTATGTTAAAATGAGGATGTTAACCGGGAACAAATGTTGATGGAGAAGATTTATGCAGGAAGAATGTATCATATGTAAGGCACCACTGGAATATCTGGAGCAGGATGTTCTGATGGAGTGTGCCATTTGTCATAAAAAAGAAAACAGTAAGACCCGATGTGTGAACGGACATTATGTATGTAATGAATGCCATACCCAGGGGATTGACCGTATCATCGGCGTTTGTCTGGAGGAAACTTCGGCGAATCCTGTACGAATTATGGAAGATCTGATGGATCTGGAATTCTGCCATATGCATGGGCCGGAACATCATGTGATGGTTGGTTCGGCACTGCTGACTGCCTATAAGAATGCGGGCGGAGAACTGGAGCTGGAGAAGGCACTGATGGAGATGCAGAGTCGGGGAAGAAGTGTGCCGGGCGGAGCCTGCGGTTTTTGGGGAGCCTGCGGGGCAGGAATCAGTGCCGGCATGTTTGCATCTATCATTACAAAGGCAACACCCCTTTCGAAAGAAACCTGGGGAATCTCCAACAGGATGACAGCTGCTGCCCTGCAGAAGATTGGAGGGGTGGGCGGTCCGAGATGCTGCAAGCGGGATTCTTATCTTGCCATTCTGGCGGCCATAGAGTTTGTCAGGGAGAATATGGGGATTGAAATGGATCAGGAGGAGATTGTCTGTCACCGTTTCATGATGAATAATCAGTGTATTGGAAACCGCTGTCCTTTTTCAGGCGGGAGGCAATGATGTGGGATGGAGGATGGAGAGGAAGATGGAAGAAGTAAAGATTTTATTTGAAGATAAGGATATTCTTGTGGTGGTAAAGCCTGCGGGGATGGCTTCACAGGAGGAGCGTTCTGTGGATATGGATATGGTCAGCTATCTGAAGAATTATCTTGTCCGGGAGAAAAAAGTAAAGGGAGTTCCGTATATTGGTGTTGTACACCGACTGGACAAGCCTGTGGGGGGTGTGATGGTGTATGCAAAGACGCAGCAGGCTGCCGGGAATCTCAGTGAGCAGATACAGAAAAACAGGATGACCAAGGAATATCTGGCGGTGCTGACTGGAATGCTGAAAAAGAAAGAGGATCGTCTGGAAGATTATCTGGTGAGTGACGGTAAAAAGAGTACTGTTGTGGCGGATAAAAGTATGGCAGGTGCAAAAAAAGCTGTTCTGGAATATAAAGTGAAAAGAACAAAGTTTGAAAATGGAAAGCAGTATTCCCTTGTGAATATTCATCTGATCACAGGACGCCGCCATCAGATCCGGGTACAGATGGCCCATGCCGGTGCAGGATTATGGGGAGATACGAAATATAATCCCGACTTTACCGGACAGACAGGGTGGTTTGATCTGGCTCTTTTTGCATGGCATCTGGAATTTGACCATCCGAGGACCAGAAAACATCTTAAGTTTGAAGTGCCGGCGGGATCACAGATTACAAACCATTTTGTGTAAAATATGAATAATATGCATGTCAATCCTGCAAAAAACTTGTTTTTGACAGTTTACATTGTTAAATTTATACAGTATAATACGTATAGATATAAAATGCTGAATAAATAGTTTCAAAGGCGAAAAGCGTTTCTTCAGTAAGGAGGGAATGCTTTTTCTTTTTAGACGGCAGAGATAGATGAGTCGCTTTAGCGGCTTTGATATAACCCCAAAATAAAGGAGGAAACAATATGAAGAAAAGAACAATTTCCGTATTGCTCATTGCTTGTCTGGTGGCTTCTCTTTTCACGGGATGTGGAAATGGAAGCAAGGGAAACAGCAGCACAGGCGGCAATACGGCAGAAAGCACAGCAGCTTCCAGTGAGGGAGGAAGCTACACTTACAAAGGTACGACATCCATGGTTAGTACCTGGAACCCGACTGACTGGGAAATCTCTTCAGAATGGGACATCATTGGTTATACGATGTCTGAATTTTACGGATTCTGGATGAATGAAGCAAAAGACGGATACGATATTGTCTGCGAGCTTGCCACTGAATTTCCGGTGGATGTGACTGCGGATTATGCGGGCAACGAGATTTATGGTGTGCCGGCTGACGCAACAGAAGGATACGCATGGCAGGTTAAAATGCGTGAGGATGCCGTATGGGAAGATGGATCTGTGATTAATGCTGATGATGTGGAATATACCATACAGCAGTTTTTGAATCCTGATATGAAGAATTACCGTGCTTCTTTGCTTTATACCGGAGCGACCGGTTTGGCAAATGGAGAAGACTATTATAATAATGACAAGGCGGGCGGAATAAAGCTTACTCTGGCAACAGATCTTGGGGCTGCACTGGCTGATTTCTCAGCAGGAGAAGACGGACAGTATGTGGATGCTGACGGCAATAAGGCATACTTTGGATGGAGTGCTGCCATTAATAATGACTGGATGGGCGGCTATGCATTGACAGACTATGCTGATTATATGACAGAAGATGTCTATAACGGTCTGGATGCACTGGCCAATGAAGATGGTTATATTCCTGTGACAGAAGAATCAGTTGAACTTCTTTATTCATTTACTGGCAGCCCTGACTGGGGAAGCGAAGCAGAAGAAGATCTGGTTAACTATATGTTCCGTGAAGATGGCGTTGCGGAGGCTATTCCTTGGGAGAATGTCGGCTTTGTAAAGGATGATGACTATACATTTACACTTGTTTTGAAAAACCCTACTTCATTGTTCAACTTTGAATATAATATCAACAGCCTGGTGCTGCTGAATGAAGAATTATATGAAGCCAATAAGACGGAGACAGGCGGTATCATCAAGTCTTCTTACGGAACGTCTGTCGATAAGTACAGTGCCTATGGACCTTACAAGGTTGCAAGCTATCAGGAAGGCAAAGAGATCGTACTCGAGAGAAATGACAGCTGGTACGGTTATACAGATGGCAATCATGAAGGACAGTACCAGACGACAGCTATTGATCTGATGCAGCTCGATGAACATACAACTCAGATTTCCATGTTCTTACAGGGCAATCTGGATGAAGTTTCTCTTGCCAGCGACGATATGGAAAAGTACGGAACCAGTGATTATATTTATTTCACTCCGGAAAGCTATACATATTATTTTGCTTTGAATACTGATTTTGATATGCTTAAGAGCAGAGAGACTGAAGGCGTTAATAAGACAATCCTTACCTATATTGATTTCCGTAAGGGCATGTCCTTCTCATTTGATCGTAATGATTATGTAAAGAGCTGTACGGCTGCCGGAGACCCGACTTATGGTCTGCTCAACGATATCTATATCTGTGATCCGGATTCCGGCCTTGCTTACCGTGAAAGTGAATATGCACAGAATACGCTGAAGGAAGTTTATGGTGTAGATGATCTGGACAACCTGACCGGATACGACAAGAATGAAGCTTCCAGACTGCTGCAGTCTGCTTATGATCAGTGCTATGCTGACGGCAATATCTCTGATACAGATGTTGTAGAAATTGAATACCATGTATATGGCAGCGACTCTGCTTATCAGAAGCAGGTTGACTTTATACAGGATGCATTGCTTGCAGCAGCAGAGGGTACTTCTCTGGAAGGCAGGATCAAAGTCCTTCTTGTAGAAGATCAGGATTTCTACAACACCATGAAGTCCGGTCAGGATGATATGATCCGCGGCGCATGGGGCGGTTCAGATCTTGACCCTTATAATATGATGATATGCTATACAGATCCGTCCTATATTACAGAATTTGGCTTTGATCCGTATCAGGATCTGACAATTTCTGTTCAGGGCGAGGAGATTACCATGAGTTACTATGACTGGTATAATGAACTTTACAATGGTACATATGCAGTGGCTGAACTGGATGTCAGAAATGAGATCCTTGCAGGTATTGAAAAAGGACTGCTTCTGAATTATCATATGATTCCTGTATTCTCCTCTTGTGTGGCCAGTCTTGCTTCCCACAGACTTGTTTACGGAAGCGAAGAGTTTATCAACTCTGTCGTAGGACGCGGTGGTGTACAGTTCATGACCTATACCATGAATGATGAGGAATGGGCTGAATACTGTGCAGAACAGGGAAATAATCTGAGCTACTAAGATGAAACCCGTCTGAAAATCATAAAAATGGCTTAAAGAGAGGCAGCCGCTGCGGCTGTCTCTCTAAGTGCATTTTGACGGCAGAGGAGAGAAACAAATGGTAAAATATATATTCAAACGTATCGGCCTTGGTTTAGTAAGTGCTTTTATCATCATGACTATGCTGTTTGTGCTGATACGAATGCTGCCAAATCCGGTAGTACAGGTAACCGGTGGATATGCGAAGCAGCTGGAGGATATGCGTACTGCGTGGGGCTACTATGATCCGCTCATTGTGCAGTATGGTATTTTCCTGAAAAAAATATTTACGGCATTTGACTGGGGATTCTGTACAACAGTTGGAACATTTTTACAGCCTGTTACTGAATATCTTGTAAGTAAGCTTCCGGCTACCCTTTATGTCAATTTACTGTCAATGGTCATCTCCATTCCTGTGGGGATTATTTTTGGTGTTATCGCTGCCATATTTAAAAACAAATGGCAGGATCAGGTTATTAATGTATTCATTATGATTTTTATTTCTATTCCATCATTTGTATATGCAGTTCTTCTGCAGTATCTGGTGGGATTTAAACTGGGATGGTGTCCGTTGGTTATGAACAGTGGTACTGACTGGTTCTCCTGGCCTATGTTTCATTCGGCCATTATGCCGGTCCTGGCGTTGTCATTCGGCAATATTGCCGGAAATATGCGTATGATCCGTGCGGAGCTGACAGAAACACTGACCAGTGAGTATATGCTGCTGGCGCGGACAAAGGGACTGACCCGCGCGCAGGCGACGATGCGGCATGCTTTCCGTAATTCGCTGGTCCCATTGATGCCGTCATTTATGTCGCAGGTGATCTACGTTATCAGTGGCTCCCTGATTATTGAACAGATTTTTGCCGTTCCGGGTATCGGAAAAACATATCTGGCATCTATTACTATGAGAGATTACAGTGTATTCCTGGCCATCAGTATGTTTTATGTGGCTATCGGCCTTGTGTCAGGAATTCTGTTTGATTTAAGCTATGGCCTTATTGACCCGAGAATCCGTATGGGAGGTGACAAGACCAATGAGTTGTAACAACGAAGAATACGAGCATATTCCAAAGGAAGAATTCGAGTTTGTCCAGATGAATGAAAGAATTCATGACAAAGAACTGGAGACGAAACCTGTAGGATTCCTGCAGGATGCCCTGATACGTTTTGCACATAACAAAGGCGCGGTAGTCTGTGCGTTCATATTGCTGTTGTTAGTAATGTTTGCCATTGTCACACCCTTTGTATCGAATTATTCAATTTCTGAAAAAGATGGCTATTACGCCTATGTCCTGCCGAAGCTGAGCAGCAGTTTTGATCTGGGTTTCTGGAACGGATGTTCAAAAAAGCAGGTCAATCAGCAGACCTATGACTATTATTCTGCTATACCGGGAGCTATTGCGGAATTGTACAATACGGAGGAAATTAATGTAGCCAACCGTATGCAGACGGTCTATAATATTTCACTGGATTCCTATGCTAAAGTCGGGTATGTCATTGTCAATCTGACACCTTCTGAATTTGAAAAGGTGCTTGAATATCAGGAAGAGACAGGTATTAAGCTTTTGTATCCGATCATTGACGGCAAGCAGGTCAACTGTAAGACCTACCAGACAGACCCGAATGCATGGTATCTGACCAATGCCAAGGGTGTAGCTGAGAGAGATGCCAACGGAGAGCTGCAGAATATTTATCTGACTGATGACAGCAGTGAGGATGGCTATGCCTATTATGTGACTAAGATGAATGGCGCACAGTATCAGATCCGTACCCTGTATTCCAGCTGGTATGAGTACAAGAATGGAAAGAAGGCATGTTTTCTGTTCGGCGCTGATGAATATGGATTTGATATCTGTGTACGTATGGCAGCCGGTGCAAGGCTTTCCCTGACAGTTTCAGCGCTGGCTGCAGTGATCAATCTGATTCTGGGCATTATCATCGGAGCATTGGAAGGCTATTATGGCGGCACCTTCGATTTGCTGATGGAGCGTGTGAAGGATATTCTGTATGAGATCCCAAGTCTTGTATTTATGACACTGTTCCAGATCTATTTTGCGCGTAAGATGGGTTCCATGTTCGCCATGTTCTTCTGCTTCATTTTCTTTGGATGGATCAGTACTTCAGCCACAGTGCGTGCCCAGTTCTACAGGTTTAAGGGACAGGAATATGTCATGGCTGCCCGTACACTGGGTGCGAAGGACGGACGCCTGATCTTCAAGCATATCCTGCCGAATGCATCAGGTTTTATTATTACAGCCTGTGTTTTATCCATTCCGAGTATTATTTTCTCAGAGGCGACATATTCCTATCTGGGAATTGTCAACCTGAATTCAAAGACAATGACCAGTCTGGGAACCATGCTTGAAAATGGACAGCAGACATTGTCCACTTATCCTCATTGTGTATTTTTCCCTGCGATTTTCCTGTCGCTGTTGTTGATCTGTTTTAATATTTTTGGTAACGGCCTGAGAGATGCCTTTAATCCATCTCTGCGTGGTGCGGATGAGTAAAGGAGATTTCAATGAGTAAGGTATTAGAGGTTAGAGATCTTCGTGTGTCTTTCCGTACCAACAATGGTAATGTCAAGGCAGTGCGGGGAATCAGTTTTGAATTGAATAAGGGAGAGACCCTTGCAATTGTAGGTGAGTCCGGTTCCGGCAAATCCGTAACGGCAAAGTCCATTATCGGCATCAATGCGGCCAATTCCATTATCGAGGGTGGAGAGATCATCTACAAGGGCGAGGATCTTCTGAAATATTCGGAGAGCGACTACAATAAGATCAGGGGCAATGAATTGACCATGGTCTTCCAGGACCCCCTTTCATCTCTTGATCCGATCATGAAGATCGGCAAACAGATGACGGAGGCTACGCTTCTGAATAATAAGACAAAGCGCAAAAATGCAAAAGCAGAATTGAAAACACTGAATAAACATTTATCTGATTATATGAAGAAGGCAGGCTGCAGCGATACTTCTTTGAAGAAGGAAAATGTGGCAAAGGCTCTTCAGACGGCGGATGAAGAAAAGCGTGTGATGAAGGCTCAGGTAGTCGAGGCACTTAAGAATGCTCTTTCGGTTTTTGAGAAAGACCCTTTAAATGAAAAAGAGGCAAAGGATACGGCTAAAAATCTGATCAAACTGGTGGAGTCATCCATCAATCCAATATCGCTGGAGAAGAACAGCTACGCCAATACCTTCCGCACTTCTATAGAAGTGAATCTGAATCGTTATTTCACCGGTGTAAAAAACAATCCGAAAGAAGAGAGACGAGTTGAGAAAGAAACGGCAAGACGTGAACAGCGACTGCAGCAGAAGAAAAACGCGCCGAAGGTCGTGCCTGCCAATATCATAGATCTGCAGCTGACAGAGAAGAATATCAGAAAGAATCTGACAGATCTGATGGACAGCTATAACAGGGAACTTTCTGAACAAAAAACGGCCGATTACAGTATTCAGGCCGGAGAATTGATGGCCTACATTGAAAAGAAGCAGAAAGAATCCGTAGAAAAGGTGACAAAACAGGAAGCCTATGACAGGGCTATCCAGATTATGACTGATGTGGGTATCAAAGAGCCGGAGAAACGTTTTGATCAGTATCCCCATGAATTTTCCGGTGGTATGCGGCAGCGTATCGTTATTGCTATCGCCATTGCGGCTAATCCGGAGATACTTCTCTGTGATGAACCGACAACGGCGTTGGATGTAACGATTCAGGCCCAGATTCTGGAGCTGATCAATGATATTAAGAAGAAACGCAATATTTCCGTTCTGTTCATTACCCATGATCTGGGCGTTGTTGCCAATATGGCGGACAAGGTGGCGGTTATGTATGCGGGCAAGATCGTAGAATATGGCACAGTGGAGGATATTTTCTACCATCCGCAGCACCCTTATACATGGGCTCTGCTGTCTTCCATGCCGTCTCTGGATACGAAGGAGAAGCTGGAAGCTATTCCGGGTACACCTCCGAATATGATCTATCCGCCAGTGGGAGATGCATTCGCAGATCGTAATAAATATGCCATGAAGATTGACTTTGAGAAGGAACCTCCGTTTTTCAAAGTGTCGGATACGCATTATGCGGCAACTTGGCTGCTCCACCCGGATGCCCCTAAGATTGATCCTCCAAAGAGTGTGACGGATCGTATCAAAGCGATGAAAGAAATGGAGGTGCTGGGCAATGAGTGGGAATGAGAACATTCTTGAGGTCAGACATTTAAAACAGTACTTTGGTAAAAATGATTTCAAAGCGGTAGATGATGTCAGCTTTACTGTCAGGAAGGGTGAAGTTGTAGGTATCGTAGGAGAGTCCGGATGCGGCAAGACAACGACAGGCCGTTCCATCATCAAACTGTACAATGCCACCTCCGGTGATGTGTATTTCAAGGGACAGCGTATTGTGGCCGGTACCCGTTCCTATACGGATGCCATTGAAGCAGAACGAAAAGCCTCGAAGGAACGTATAGAAGGTTTCAGGAAGGAAGGCAATACAGAGGCAATCAAAGCAGAAAAGGAGCATTTGAAGGCTTTTATTGCTGAACAGAATCAGCTGATCAGGGAAGCAAAAAATGACCATAAGAATTGTATTGAACTATACCGGAAGCGCCGTGCGAAAGAGATCAATGCGGAATACGATGAGAAGGAAAAGAATGCAGCCGGAGATTCCGGGAAGCTGGCAGAACTGGCGAAGGAACGCAGTGAGAAGCTGAAGGAAGCGGCAAAGGAAAATATCATCACACAGATTCAGATGATTTTTCAGGATCCGATTGCTTCTCTGGATCCGCGTATGACAGTGCGCGAGACCATTGCAGAAGGTCTGATCATTCAGGGCGTCAAAGATAAAGATTATATCGATCAGAAGGTTTATGATGTATTGGAAAGGGTTGGACTGGTAAGAGAGCATGCGGGACGTTATCCCCATGAATTCTCAGGCGGTCAGAGACAGCGTATCGGTATCGCCCGTTCTATCATTATGAATCCGGATCTGATCATTGCGGATGAGCCTGTCAGTGCCCTGGATGTGTCCATTCAGGCACAGGTCATCAATCTGCTTAATGAACTTAGAGAAGAGCTGGGTCTTACCATTATCTTTATTGCCCATGACCTCTCCGTAGTCAAATATTTCTCCAATAAGATTATTGTTATGTATTTCGGCAAAATCGTGGAGATTGCGGAGTCGGACGAGCTTTTTGCCCATCCTTGTCATCCTTATACAAAATCGCTGTTGTCAGCCATACCTTTGCCGGACCCACATTATGAAAAACAGAGAAAGAGAAGGGTATATGTCCCTGAAAATGAACATGATTATTCTGTTGAGGGACCGACAATGAGGGAAGTGGCGCCGGATCATTTTGTATACTGCAATACGGCAGAGTTTGAAAAATACCGCAGTAAGCTGGAGAAAAGATGAAAAAGAAAAGATATTGGATTTCTTATCCTGTGGCAATAATATTTGCAGTCCTTATTGCCTTGATGGTTATTGGCTTTGAAATAGATACTTACGGAAATGATCAGGTACTCCTGATGCATTTCATCAGCGACGGTTTCTTTACTTCAGCGGTACTTTATATTGGCTGCGGCGTACTTACATTTATTTCAGAGGCCGGCAATTTCTATGGTCTGCAGTATCTTGGTTATGCATTGCTCTATACCTTTTCCTTCCGAAAGGAACGGTTTGAGGAGCGTAAGGACTACTTTACCTACTGTATTGAGAAGAAGGCGAAGCAGAAGGAGAAGGGGAAATCCTCTGTAAAATGGGCATTCCTTTTTACAGGACTGGGATGCCTGGCGGTATCTGCGATATTTGCTGTTGTATTTTATAAGATGATATAGTGAAAGTCTTATTTTGCATATCAGGTATATTATCCTTATGGCTGGCATACAATAAAGTGTACACTGTTGACACAGTGTGCACTTTATTA
>JBJEJD010000196.1:0-8041 GCA_051877705.1 Coprococcus sp.
CATGGCAGAATCAGCAGAAGGAATTTGACGGTATACCGGCACCGGTGCTTTTTACAACTAATTGCCTCATGCCGCCAAAACCGGGATATGCAGACAGGGTTTTTACGACAGAGGTCGTTTCCTATCCGGAAATGGTTCATATTGGATCGAATAAGGATTTTACGCCTGTCATAGAAAAGGCTTTGGAGCTGGGCGGTTACAGGGAAGATCAGGCGTTCACCGGTATCAACGGCGGACATCAGGTGACGACGGGATTTGGGCATGGAACGGTGCTCTCTGTGTCAGATAAGGTGGTGGAGGCAGTTAAATCGGGAACTATCCGGCATTTTTTCCTTGTGGGCGGCTGCGACGGCGCAAGACCGGGGCGGAATTATTATACGGAATTTGTTAAGAAAACACCTGCGGACAGTATCGTGCTGACATTGGCCTGTGGTAAATACCGGTTCAATGATCTGGATCTGGGAACCATCGGCGGGCTGCCGCGGCTGATGGATATGGGACAGTGCAATGATGCCTACAGTGCCATTAAGGTGGCTTCTGCCCTGGCAGAGGCTTTTGGCTGCGGTGTGAATGATCTGCCGCTGTCCATGGTTCTTTCCTGGTATGAGCAGAAGGCCGTCTGCATTCTTCTGACGCTTTTGCATCTTGGCATCAAAAATATCCTGCTGGGACCGACCTTTCCTGCGTTTATTTCACCGAATGTGCTTCAATTTCTGGTTGAGAATTATCATATCGGGGCGATTTCGGAACCCGAGGGGGATATGAAGAAATTATTGGGTAAAAGATAAGAAAATTTATTTTCATAATATCGATATACGAAAATTTAACCGACATTTTACATTCTCCTGATAGTAGTTTTTACATTTGCTGGATATATTGAGTGTGTATTAAGAAATACATGTGAAAATTCAGGAGGAATGATTAAAATGACTACGATTAAAAAACAGTCAGCCACCCAATCCCAGAAGCTGATGGTGTTTGTGCTGACAATGGCACTCTATGGCCTTGCAACTTTATTTACTGAATTGATTCCGGAGATTCAGGTCGGACTGGTGGAGTTCTCTGTGGAATATTTCCTGTTTATTCCGCTTTCCCTTGCCATTCTCTTTGATCCTATGTCTGCAGCTCTTGGTGCGGCAACCGGAGAACTGGTATTCAGTGAGATCATGCTGGGACAGTTTGGCGGTCTTGGTGAGTTGGAGAAATTCATCACCGTAACCATCGGTGTTTACATAGCAGGCCGTCTGGTACGCAATCCAAAGAACCGCACCATGGTTGGTATTGCAGCCTTTGGTGGTACGGCTATTCAGCTGCTGCTTGGTACTATTGTGGATATTCTTAAGGTACAGTTTGCCATCGAGGATTTTGAGGCAGTGGCAGGACTTCCGGAAAGTGTATTTGCTACAGAAGGATTTGCCTTCCTCAACGATCTTTTGTTCTCAGGCATTCTGTTCTGCCTGCTTCCGACATTGTTCCTTGTGCCGAAGCTTTACGGAAAGATCGAACCGCTTCTCGGCATGCAGCCAAGAACAGAAAAAACATATCTGGGAAGCATCGGATGGAAGACCATTATTGGATGTGCGGCAGCATTTGTAGTAGCGATTATTGCTGAATTCATGGCAGAGAGCGGTTTTGCCATCATTGACTGGGAAGCTGAATGGGCAGAGAGTACAACATCACTTGCCATAGGCATCGTAGTGGCTGCGGTAATATCTGTTATCGCTGTACTGGTCATGAGAACACAGTCTGCAAAAGCGTCCGTAGAAGAAGGAGCGTAAATCCTATGAACGTGATAGAGATAGAGCATCTGACCTATTCCTATCCGGGCGCTGACCAGCCGACGCTGAAAGACATTACTATTCAGATTGAAAAAGGGGACTTTCTTGCAATTGTTGGGAACAACGGCTGTGGGAAGTCCACTTTTTGCAAAACGCTCAACGGTCTGATTCCTCAGTTTATCAGCGGTGATTTCGAAGGCAAGGTTCTGGCATGCGGGCTGGATACAAATAAAACGGATGTGGGCGTGCTGGCACAGAAGGTAGGTTATGTTTATCAGGATTTTGAAAATCAGATCATCCGTCCGACAGTACTGGACGATGCTTCCTATGCCTGCCTGAATTATGCCATGCCGGATTATAAAGAGCGAGGGATGAAGGCATTGGAGCAATGCGGCCTTACGGGAAAAGAGGATGATTATATCTGGCAGCTTTCCGGCGGTCAGACCCATCTGCTGGCTCTGGCAGGGGCTGTCTCCCTGCAGCCGGATGTGCTGATCCTGGATGAGCCCATTGCGCAGCTTGATCCTGCCCATGCAGACCGGATTTATGGTGTTCTGCGGGAACTGAATGAAAAATACGGCAAGACGATTATTGTCATTGAGCATCATACGGAATATATTGCAGATTACTGCAGGCATGTAATGCTGATGAAGGATGGCCGGATCCAGTGGATGCTGCCGACAGATGAGGCGCTGAGGCGGGTCGGTGAATTGCAGGAGTGCAATATATTTCCGCCCCAGGTGACTATTGCAGCCCATCGTCTGCAGAAAGCCGGACTATTTGCAAAGAATACTGTTCTGCCGACGACGGTGGAAGAAGGCAGGGCAGTATTTGCTTTAAAAGCGGATTCCCTTACCGGGAGGACCGTATCCGGTGTGTGCCCGGAGCCGGAGGCTGGCGGCAGAATGACGTCTGCTGTCTACAGGGATGAGACGGTTGCCCAATTCCGGAATGTATCTGTGTCCTACCGTTCCGTTAAAGGAGAGCCGCACAGCGTATTTTCAGGTTTGAATCTGGAAATCCATAAAGGTGATAAAGTCGCTTTGATCGGTTCCAACGGGGCGGGAAAATCCACATTGATGAAAATGCTGGTGGGTCTTTTGAAGCCTTCTTCCGGAGAAATTTTCCTGAATGGCGAAAGTATTCGGGCTGTAAAACCGGAGACTCTTTCCAGGCAGATATCCATGGTGTACCAGAATCCGGAGGATATGTTCATCAAAGATTCCATCGGAGCCGACATTGCCTATGCCATGGAAGTCCGGAACATTGTCGGCAGTCGGCAGCGGACCGATGAGCTCCTGGAACGTTTCAGGCTGACAGAACTTCGGGACAGAGACGGACGGCTTCTGTCCGGCGGTCAGATGCGTAGGGCAAGTCTTGCCATTGGTATTGCGCTGAACCCGGGAATCCTTTTGCTGGATGAACCGACGGCCAATCTGGATATTGCCACACGCAAGGAGATCATGCGCACTCTGGAAGATCTGAAGAGCATTACAGAAACGGTCATCATTGCCACTCATGATATGCAGCTGGTCTGTGAGTGGGCAGACAGGATCATCGTACTCTGCGGCGGGCAGGTCGTGGGAGACGGCAGTCGGGATGAGATATTCGGCAACCGGTCAATCGTGGAGAAGGTGGGAATCCGCCCTCCGGAAATATTTACCATGGGCCAGGTATTGTGCCCGGATGCATTGTGTTATACAATTGATGATTTTCTGAATTATTTTGAAGGGAGAAAATAGTCATGCGAATAGCAGAGAAACTGTCAGAAAATATTTTAGATAAGTTTTCCATTGATTTCCTGCGCAATCAGGTGCTGAAAAATGCTTACGGGAATAATGATACGGTTATTGCCGGTATGGATCCCCGGATGCTTCTGGTCTGGTATCTGTTTTTCGGAATCGTACCATGGTTTGTCAATGATCTTCCTTTCCTGCTCGGCTGCTTTTTGCTGGTCATTATAACGACTATGCTGGCACGGGTGGCGGGACTGGTGTTGTTCCTGTTTATTATTGGTGTATTCACTCAGACCGGTTATCTGCTGGTGGCCACTCTGATCTTTGGTGGCAACGCTTCGGCCATCGCACCACTTTTGGTGCTGACGCTGAAGGTGGCAACGGTTTCCCTTGCTTCCATTACCATTTTTTCGGGGCTTGATCCGGACAAACTGGCCAATGGGCTTATGTGGTATGGATGTCCTGAGAGACTTTCATTCTCAATTTCCTATGCTTACCGGATACTGCCGCTTTTGATGGAGGAATTCCAGAACGTGCTTCTGTCCTACCGGCTCAGGGGCAATCCGCCGGATCACCAGAATCTGACAGGAAAGATCAGGTATCTCATTTATCAGATCAAAATAATTATTCAGGCATTCTATCCGCTGATGCTCAATACGGCAAAGCGTTCGCGGACGACGGTGGAGGTCCTTGAGATCAAGGGATACCGTTATGCCGCTGTCAATAAAGAGGTTAAGAAGATCAAGCTGTCTTCTTTGAAAGTTTCCAATAATGATCTGCTGTTTTTGTCATTATCTTTTCTGTGGGTGGCAATTACAGTGTTGATTTCGACATTAATATAGTTATAATATAATTACAGGAGTTAAAAATGTATATTGATTTTCATACCCATGGAAAGCTGGCAAAATATCTGCCCTTTTCAGTTCCATACACGGAATGGCTGCTGGGCGAAGCAAAAAATGCCGGCCTGGATGCCATTTGTCTGACGGAGCATTTTAATACGCAGCAGTTTGATGAGGTTTACGCCTATATTGCCGACCACGGTGAGCGGCAGGGAGATGCCTTTGTTTTTAACGGGTTAAAGGTATTTCCGGGAATGGAGACGGACATTGCGGAGAGTGGTCATGTACTTAGTATCGGACCTATGGAAGCGATACGGGAGCTGAACCGGCGTCTGGAGCCTTACAAACAGAAGGGGAACTTTCTTCCTTTTGAAGAGCTGAGAAACATGTTTGATGAATACCCCGTTCTGGTGGGAGCAGGGCATCCATTCAGACAGGATGGACGGCATATACCGGACCTTCCGCAGGAACAGCTGCTTCGATTTGATTTTGTTGATCTGAATGGAAAGGATGTGGCAGAAAACAGACAGCGTACAGAGCTTATGACCTATGATCTGGCCGGAAAAATCGGAAGACCGGTGGTGGCGGGAAGTGATACCCATCAGGCCTTCCAGTACGGCTGTATCCGCACGAATTTTGAGAAGGATTTTGATACTTTTGACGAACTTCGTACAGAGATGAATGCAGGCCGGTATACCATCTGTATCCATCCGGATGCGGCTTTCAGGGTGAAGACTGCCGGCCTTCTGAAACGTTCTCTCAAGGAAATTCATGCGCTGGGCGGAGATTATGTTTCGGTGCTTCTGCGTACTTCCGGGGAATCACCGGCGGTGGCAGCTGCCAAAAGAAAAGCGGTGGGGTAATTTATTGTAAAGGAGGATGCATATGAGTTTTGATTTTCCTAAGATGCCTGAGAAGCTGACGGCGGCGGAACAGGCAGTCATGGAGTATATTGCCGGCCACACGGAGGAATTCCTTTTTATGACCATCGGGCAGCTGGCGTCCCGGCTCAATGTGTCCGAAGCGACGATTTCACGTTTTGCCCGCCATGTGGGCTGTGAGGATTTCAAACATCTGAAACAGATTATTATGGAGCAGACGGTGCAGAATGGACCTGTGCAGAAGCTGGCCAATACATTGTACACCGGCAATGGGGAGCTGCTGAAGAACTGGATGGGGCAGCAGCAGTATAATCTGCAGAGGACGCTGGAGCTCCTGGATCAGGAGGAATTTGACCGGGCAGTTCAGTCCATCGCAGAGGCTCACAGAGTATTTATCCATGGAAAGAATGCTTCCCGGTCGCTGGCACAGCTTTTGGAATTCCGGCTGCGGAGGATGGGCGTTGATGTACACTGCATCCCTTCCAGCGGTACGGAAGTCCTGGAAGGCCTTGCCCCTGTCCGGCCGGATGATCTTGTGATCCTGTTCGGCTTTTCTAAAATATCAGCGGAGGGAAGGGTTGTTCTGGATTACCAGAAGACTGCCGGTTATAAGACTCTCATGTTTACCGGGCAGCTATACCATGCAGATAAACTGCAGGCAGACATCAATCTTTTTGTTTACCGTGGGGAGGAGAATGAATATCATTCCATGAGCGCACCGATGGCTGTAGTGGATGCATTGATCATTGCTCTCTCTGCATATATGGGCAGTGAGGCCGTGGCCGGTCTGAAGACGGTGAAGAAACTGAAGGATGAATATGGGAAAAAATTATAATATAGGAAAGATAATGCAGTCATGCAGAAAGGGAAAAGTCAGGCAATTCTATATTGACATAAGGTAATATAATATATATAATAACACATAGAAAAATTTCTATGAATAAGTGAGGTGAGTTCCCTGGAACAGAAGTATATGGATGTGAGTAAGATTTTGAAGGCTATTTCAGATCCAAAGCGTCTGAGGATTGTTGATATGTTATCTTGCGGTGAACTGTGCGCCTGTAAGATTCTGGAGGAATTTCATATTACTCAGCCGACTTTGTCCCATGATATGAGAGTGCTGATCGAGGCGAAAGTTGTTACGGACCGCCGGGAGGGAAAAAATATCTATTATTCTTTAAATAAAGAATATCTAAATGCTTTTCATCAGACTCTTGGAGAGATCTTTGCTGAACAGGAAGATTGTATTTGTTATCAAAAGGAGCAGTGTGACTGCAGATGAGGCCGGCGCTCTACGGAAAAGCTAATGAGTGCCGGTTTTTATGTATATAATATATAGAAAAATTTCAATATTTCAATTTGAGGAGGTTTGCGAGATGGAAATTGTAAAGAGAGGTGCAGAACGATGAAGAAAGCAGAAAACACAGGAATCAGCTCTTTTCAGCGATATCTGACAGTGTGGGTGTTTATTTGCATGTTTGTGGGAGTGATGATGGGGCATTTTGTTCCTGTACTGCCGGCATTTTTGAATCAATTTGAGTATGCCCGGATCTCCATTCCTATGGCTGCGCTGATCTGGGTTATGATCTACCCGATGATGCTGAAAGTGGATTTTCAGAGTATCCGCAATGTGGGCAAAAATCCTAAAGGATTGCTGATTACATGGATCGTTAACTGGCTGATTAAACCTTTCACGATGTACGGGATTGCCAGCCTGTTCTTCTTTGCAGTCTTCAGAAGATTGATTGCACCGGAACTGGCAACAGAGTACCTGGCTGGGGCAGTATTGCTCGGTGCTGCTCCATGTACGGCTATGGTATTTGTGTGGAGTACGCTGACCCGGGGCAATCCTGCATATACTGTAGTTCAGGTGGCAACAAATGATGTGATCATATTGATTGCCTTTGTACCGATTGTGAAATTTCTTCTTGGTGTGTCAAATGTGAATGTGCCTTTTGATACATTAATTCTCAGCGTTGTGTTGTTTGTGGTCATTCCGCTGGCAGGGGGCATCCTGACCCGGATCTTTGTGACAAAGAGCAAGGGGACAGATTATTTTGAAAATGTGTTCATTCACAAATTTGATTCTGCAACCACCATTGGCCTCCTGCTGACGCTGGTATTGATCTTCATGGGGCAGAGTAAAGTTATCCTTGATAATCCGATTCATATTGTACTGATTGCCATACCACTCGTTTTACAGACATTTTTGATATTTTCTATTGCCTATGGAATCTGCAGACTGGTAAAATTACCTTATGATATAGCAGCTCCTGCCGGGATGATCGGAGCTTCCAACTTTTTTGAACTGGCAGTGGCGGTGGCTGTTGCTTTGTTCGGAACGACCAGCCCTGCTGCTCTTGCCACAACGGTAGGCGTCCTGACGGAGGTGCCGGTCATGCTGACACTGGTCAAGATTGCAAATAAAACAGTCTATTAATGCGATTTCAGTTATGATGAATTTGGGAAAGGGGATGGAAGAATGATTCAGAGTGAAAGAGATCTTTTGTTTAGTCGTACAAGTAAATATCTGAGTATTGGAATTACAGAGAACGGGGAAAGGCGAATGTCGCTTTCAGTGCCCTGGGAGGATACCTGTTCTGCATTCAATATGAATCTTCCTACTGTTTATCTGACGGAAAAAGACTTTGAAGATGAAGAAATCATGGAGCAGCTGAAGAATTTCCATATCCGTGGATGCTATATTTTTACCCCATTGAAAGATTACAGCTTTCTGGCACAGTTTACGGATATCTGGGATATGTATATTGAATATGGCGGTGCCATCAGAGATCTTTCCTTTA
>JBJEJD010000197.1:0-8027 GCA_051877705.1 Coprococcus sp.
TATTATTTTGATAATAATGGAAAGATACGGCTGAATAAGGCTCGTCTCGAAAAAGCCATAGACATCCTCACCGAACTCCTGATCCAGCAGAGCCTGCTTCAGCGGCGCGCCCGGAGCCTCCATCAATGTGTATTCAAGGATCTGGAATGCCAGATAAAGCTTCGGATCCAGGCTGTCACCCACAACCCAGCTGCAGGCCATATAAGACGCATTCTCTTCTCTGTCCTCATTCCCTATCGGATACTCTCCCTGAGCAACGGTTACTGCCTCAAAAGGCGCCTGCTTCGATATGGAAGAATCCACTTCCAGGGCATCATAATGCTGCAGATATTCCTTATCAATAAAATCCAGTTTTTCATGGACATCCATATTGCCATAAAGATAAATATAGCTGTTGGAAGGATGATAATATTTCTTATGAAAATCAAGATACTGTTCATAGGTCAGTTCCGGAATTACATCCGGATCACCGCCGGATTCAACACCATAGACATTATCCGGAAACAGCGTATCTGTAATCTTTCTATATAAAAGCTGTTCAGGTGACGAAAACGCCCCCTTCATCTCATTGTAGACAACACCATTGTAGATCAGCGGCGCATCCTTATCCTCCAGCTCATAATGCCATCCCTCCTGCCGGAATGTTTCATTGCCGGCATAAATATTCGGATAGAAGACCGCATCCAGATAAACGTGCATGAGATTCTGAAAATCCGCATCATTACAACTGGCAACAGGGTAGATCGTCTTGTCCGGATAGGTCATGGCATTCAGAAATGTATTGAGTGATCCCTTGGCCAACTCGATAAAAGGATCCTTGGCCGGGAAATTCTTTGAGCCGCACAGTACGGAATGCTCCATAATATGGGCCACACCCGTGCTGTCCTGAGGCGGTGTCCTGAATCCAATATTGAAAACCTTATTCTCATCTTCATTGGACAGTACCACAACCCTGGCGCCTGTTTTTATATGCCTTAAAAGTCCTGCCATAGACTTAATCTCGTCTATATATTCCGTACTGATTACCTCGTAAGCTGCCGGAATATTCTTAAAATCATCTGCCATTGTGTTCCTCCTTATGCAAAAAATATTTATCAATCAGACGGGGCGGTAAAAATATGCCGCCCCGTGTTATCATGCCGTTTTCGCTTCCAGCTTCCTGACTCTCCTTTTCTATAATTCCCCAATCTCCTGACTTTAATCTTATCATAGTGCAATTCTTAAATCAAGCGTGCGTATCCATAAAACAAAAAGCTGCCGCACCATTTCAGTGCGGCAGTCCATCTTCTTTATTAAAGCTAATGATTAAGCATCAATACTGTAGTTTGGTGCTTCCTTGGTAATCTGGATATCATGTGGATGGCTTTCCTTCAGAGCTGCTGCAGAGATCTTGACAAAGCGTCCGTTCTCCTTCAGCTCTTCAATTGTCTTCGTACCACAGTAACCCATACCGGCACGTAAACCGCCGAGAAGCTGGAATACAGTATCTTCAACATATCCCTTATAGGCTACACGGCCTTCCACACCTTCCGGTACCAGTTTCTTGGCGTCGGACTGGAAATATCTGTCCTTGCTGCCATTCTCCATTGCTGCAATGGAGCCCATACCACGGTAAACCTTGTATTTTCTTCCCTGGTATAATTCAAAGCTGCCCGGGCTTTCATCACAGCCGGCAAACATGCTGCCCATCATGCAGACATTGGCACCTGCCGCAATGGCCTTGGTAACATCACCGGAGTACTTGATACCGCCATCGGCGATAATCGGAATATTGTATTTTCTGGCTGCTTCATAGCAATCCATAACTGCTGAGATCTGAGGCACACCGATACCTGCAACGACACGGGTCGTACAGATGGAACCAGGTCCGATACCAACCTTAACTGCGTCTACACCAGCCTTGATCAGAGCTTCCGTAGCTTCAGCTGTGGCAACATTACCTGCAATGACCTGAAGATCCGGATAAGCATCCTTAACCATATGTACTGTTCTGAGAACGTTAGCAGAATGGCCATGAGCTGTATCAATAACGATAACATCCACATGTGCCTTCACCAGAGCATCCACACGCTCCAGAATATCCACTGTTACACCAACACCGGCGCCGCAGAGCAGACGTCCCTGTTCATCCTTGGCTGACAGCGGGTATTTGATCTGTTTCTCAATATCCTTAATAGTAATAAGACCCTTCAGATTGAAGTCATCATCAACGATCGGCAGCTTCTCCTTGCGGGCTTTGCCAAGAATCTTTTTGGCTTCTTCAAGAGTTACGCCCTCTTTCGCTGTAACAAGTCCTTCAGAAGTCATACATTCCTTGATCTTCTTCGTATAATCTGTCTCAAACTTCAAGTCACGATTCGTCAGAATACCAACGAGCTTCTTGCCCTCTGTGATCGGCACACCTGAAATTCTGAACTTGGCCATCAGCCTGTCCGCATCTGCCAGCGTATGTTCAGGGGATAAATAAAAAGGATCTGTAATAACACCATTTTCAGAACGTTTTACCTTATCTACTTCCTCAGCCTGAGCTTCAATGGACATATTCTTATGAATAATACCAATACCACCCTGTCTGGCCATGGCAATCGCCATGCGGTGTTCTGTAACTGTATCCATACCTGCACTCATCAAAGGCACATTCAGTCGGATCTTATTCGTCAGCCATGTAGAAATATCCACCTGGTTCGGAATAACCTCGGAATAGGCCGGTACCAGTAAAACATCATCAAAAGTAATGCCTTCGCCGATAATTTTGCTCATTCTTATTCCTCTCTTTCGTTATATAAGTTTGACAACCTATAGATACTATAAGTTGTCAATAATCTGTAGCTTGTCTGTAATTTTAAAAAGTTTAACAAAATATAAACGAAAAGTCAACCTCTGATTTATTAGTATTATTAATATAACTTATTGAGTTTAGCCATGCGCAGATTAAGTCAGACAGACTGCGAAAGCTTGCTTACATCGGGATGTCTGACTGAATCTGCATAGGGCGTTCTAACGACAGTCACAGACAAAGCTGCGAAGCAGCAATAGCCTGTGTAAACAGGCGGTCTGTGACTTGCTTGGCTAAACTCTCTTCTCTCAGCCATGCGCAGATTAAAATTATGCTCTTTTGATTTTTCGTGGTGAATAGCTGAACATATGATCCAGTATCTTTTCATTCGGTGTGATGATGATCTTCACCTGTTCATTCCCGCAGGTGCCTACCATCACATAATTCTTCTGTCCCGGATCATTGTCGCCAAAATCATAAACCTTATAATTGCCATGACGGTAACCATCCAGTTCATGAGAATCTTCAGGCGCAACTATCTCAATCGTATCCATCGTAATGGTCATCTTTCTCTTTCTCTTGAAATCACCGCTGATCTTATCAATATCAAGCTCACCGGAAGTAAAGATATATTCATACTCTATCTTCTGCAGTTTGATAATAAATACAACCGCTGCCCATACAAGAATCATCAGGAAAATAATAGACGGCACAAACAATATAACCAGTCCCGTCAGCACAACACCCACCAGAACCGCAAGAACGATCTTCAGCAATTCAGCTGTCCCCTTCCTGTGACTCACAAGTACCTCGCAAAAAACATCTCCGCTTGTACTATTATTATACATATTCTGTCTCCTTCGTCGTTTTTCTTTTTATTATACATGAAACATCCTGTAAAAAAAAGTCCCCTTTTAAGAATTATATCAGGAGTCTGAACTGTTACAAGGATTCAATGATATTTAAAAGGCCATCGTATCAAAAGCGATACGATGGCCGGGATTATCTTATATATGAGCCTTTTACATCATGCCCATGCCGCCGCCCTGTGGCATTGGAGCCGGAATATCCTTCTTGATCTCTGCTACAACAGATTCTGTTGTCAACAGTGTGGATGCTACGCTCGTTGCGTTCTGAAGAGCGCTTCTTGTAACCTTGGCTGGATCGATGATACCAGCTTCAACCATATCAACATATGTCTCATTCAACGCATCGAAACCAACACCTACTTCGCTCTCGCGAACCTTGTTGATAATAACAGCGCCTTCAAGACCTGCATTGGCTGCGATATGGAACAGAGGAGCTTCAAGTGCCTTCAGGACAACGCCAGCACCTGTCTTCTCATCACCTTCCAGGGCTGCTGCATATTCAGCAACCTTCTTGGATGCATGGATATAAGCAGAACCACCACCGCAGATGATACCTTCTTCAACAGCTGCCTTGGTAGCTGCAAGAGCATCTTCCATACGAAGCTTCTTCTCCTTCATCTCTGTCTCTGTTGCAGCACCTACACGGATAACGCCTACGCCGCCGGACAGTTTAGCAAGTCTTTCCTGTAATTTTTCTCTGTCGAAATCAGAAGTTGTCTCTTTCTCCTGAGCTGTGATCTGAGCAACTCTGGCCTGGATTGCTTCCGGAGCGCCTGCACCATCAACGATGATTGTGTTCTCTTTTGTAACCTTAACGGATTTAGCGCGGCCAAGCATATCGAATGTTGCATCCTTCAGTTCATAACCAACTTCTGAAGAGATAACTGTACCGCCTGTCAGAATAGCGATATCCTGAAGCATCTCTTTTCTTCTGTCGCCATAGCCCGGAGCCTTAACAGCAACAACCTTGAATGTACCTCTCAGGCTGTTCAGTACAAGTGTTGTCAGTGCCTCACCTTCAACATCTTCTGCGATGATGAGTAACTTAGCGCCGCTCTGAACGATCTGCTCAAGAATTGGCAGAATCTCCTGAATATTGGAAATCTTCTTGTCTGTGATCAGGATGAACGGATTGTCAAGTTCTGCAACCATCTTATCCATATCTGTGCACATATATGCAGACAGGAAGCCTCTGTCAAACTGCATACCTTCTACAAGGTCAAGCTCTGTGTTCATTGTCTTGGATTCTTCAATTGTGATAACGCCATTGCTTGTAACCTTCTCCATAGCATCAGCAACCATCTCACCAACACTGTCATCACCAGCAGAAATAGCTGCAACACGTGCGATCTGTGCCTTGCCTGTTAATGTGGAGCTCATCTCCTTGATAGCATCTACAGCAACCTCTGTTGCCTTCTGCATACCCTTTCTAAGGATGATTGGATTGGCACCTGCAGCCAGATTCTTCATACCTTCGTTGATCATTGCCTGAGCAAGAACTGTTGCTGTTGTTGTACCATCACCTGCAACATCATTCGTCTTCGTTGCAACTTCCTTGACGATCTGAGCACCCATGTTCTCAAATGCATCTTCAAGTTCAATATCTTTGGCAATTGTAACACCATCATTTGTGATACGTGGAGTACCAAAGGACTTGTCAAGTACAACATTTCTTCCCTTAGGTCCAAGTGTAACTCTTACTGTATTTGCCAGCTGATTAACGCCTGATTCAAGTGCCTTTCTTGCGTCTGCACCATATTTGATTTCCTTAGCCATAATTAATTACCTCCAAATCTATTAACTGTTATATTCTGCGTAAACGATTATTCTACAATTGCAAGGATGTCGTTCTGTTTAACGATGATATATTCTTCGCCATCCAGTTTAACTTCTGTACCGGCATACTTGGAATAAATAACCTTCTGACCAACTGTTACCTGCATGGTCACTTCCTTACCGTCAACAACACCGCCAGGACCTACAGCAATAACTTCTGCTTCCTGTGGTTTTTCCTTTGCCTGACCTGCTAATATAATACCGGATTTTGTCTTCTCTTCTGCTTCACACTGTTTTAATACAACTCTGTCACCTAATGGAACTAACTTCATGTTAAATGCCTCCTTATAAAAATATAAAAGTAACTGTCTGATTAATGTTGCTAGCACTCACTTGATTCGAGTGCTAATCGATGGTTATATATTATTTAATTTTTCAGAATTGTGCAACTTTATTCATCGTCCAAAATTGACCGTTTTTATTATTTTTTCTCATGATATCTCTTTTTATCTCACTATTTCTCTCATTTTTAAATTTCTTACGATTTTTAGCTATTTAATCTCTATATGATAACATCAAAACTGCCCGCCCCGAATTCAAATGATCATCTGATTCCGGCCTGCGGGCAGCTTTCTCTTTTGTAAGATTTTAATTATTTATTAAGTTTAAATGAGCTCTTCAAAGAAACAATACGATTGAACACAAGTGCATCCGGTCTGGAATCCTTGCTGTCAATACAGAAGAAACCATTGCGGACGAACTGATAGCTGTCTCCGCCCTCTGCACCTTCAAAATTCGGCTCCAGATAACATTCCTTCAATACTGTCAGTGAGTTCGGATTAATATTGACGCTGCCGTCCTCATTGTAGACACCTTTGGATTCATCCACAAGATTCTCATACAGTCGTACTTCCGCTTGAATGGCTGTCTCTTTGGCAACCCAGTGGATAGTTCCCTTAACCTTGCGTCCGTTAAAGCCTGAACCACTCTTGGTCTCCGGATCATAAGTACAGTGAACTTCAACGACATTGCCGTTCTCATCCTTGACAATATCTGTACATTTTACAAAATATGCGCTCATAAGGCGTACTTCATTGCCCGGATAGAGACGGAAATACTTCTTCGGCGGAACCTCCATGAAGTCCTCACTCTCAATATACAGTTCACGGCCAAATGGCACCTTTCTCGTACCGAGAGCTTCATTCTCCTGATTGTTAGGCACATCCAGATATTCTATCTGACCTTCCGGATAATTGTCGATAACAAGCTTAAGCGGATGAAGGACTGCCATCATACGCGGACGTTTCATCTTCAGATCCTCACGGATGCAGTAATCCAGCATCGCATAATCCACAGAACTGTTGCTCTTGGATACACCCACCAGCTCCATAAACATCCTGATGGATTCAGGTGTGTACCCTCTTCTTCTAAGAGCCGCAATCGTCACAAGACGCGGGTCATCCCATCCGTCAACGATGCCCTGATCAACCAGTTTCTTGATATATCTCTTGCCCGTAACCACATTGGTCAGATACAGCTTGGCAAACTCGATCTGTCTCGGCGGAACTTCGTACTCAAGTTCACGTACCACCCAGTCATAAAGCGGACGATGATCTTCAAATTCCAGTGTACAGATAGAATGAGAAATACCCTCAATTGCATCCTCGATCGGATGAGCAAAATCGTACATAGGATAAATACACCAGGCATCGCCTGTATTATGGTGGGTCATCCTTGCCACTCTGTAAATAACCGGATCCCTCATATTAATATTCGGTGAAGCCATATCGATCCTGGCCCTCAGTACCTTGGAACCATCCGGATATTTACCTTCCTTCATCTCCTCAAAAAGGCGAAGGTTCTCTTCAATACTTCTGTCTCGATATGGACTGTTCTTGCCAGGCTCCTTCAGAGTACCGCGGTACTCTCTTATCTCCTCTGCTGAAAGATCACAGACATAGGCTTTACCCTTCTTGATCAGCTTAACAGCTGCCTCATACATCTGCGGGAAATAATTGGATGCAAAACGAATCTCGCCTTCGTACCTGGCTCCCAGCCATTCCACATCAGCGATGATGGATTCCACAAATTCCGTCTTCTCCTTCGTCGGGTTCGTATCATCAAAACGAAGATTGAACTTGCCGCCATACTTCTGAGCCAGTCCATAATTCAAAAGGATGGACTTGGCATGTCCGATATGCAGATATCCGTTCGGTTCAGGAGGGAATCGCGTGCAGATCTCGGTATACTTACCTTCCTCCAGATCCTTATCAATGGCCAGCTCGATAAAATTCTTCGTAACAGTGTTTTTTTCTGTGACTTTTTCAGTTTCTTTTTCCATTCTTTTTCCTCCTCAATGCAGCAGGCCACTCCACCTGCCTGCATGTTCAAAAGTAATAATATTTATCATACCATATTTTACCCGATTGTAAAGAAAATAATATATAATTCAGTGCTAAAAGGCTAGTTGTTCGCTGTATAAATACAGATTTTCAAAGGCATCTGCAATGATAATCTGCAGGAAGAATGCAAAATAGAAAAACAGGGCAATAAAAAAAGCTGATGACGGGAATTGAACCCGTGACCCCTTCCTTACCAAGGAAGTG
>JBJEJD010000198.1:0-8004 GCA_051877705.1 Coprococcus sp.
AGATGCTTGGATGGAGATGTCTTCGGACCGGGGTTCGACTCCCCGCAGGTCCACTATTTAAAAATGCCTGAAATGCTTGATTTTCGGGCATTTTTTGTTGCCTCAAAAACAGCCAAAATGTCGTTTCAGACCGTTTCAGACCGTCTGAAATCGAAAAAATTGGGGTCAAAATTGGGGTCAAAATATGACGCAACATATTGATTATAGTAAATTTAAATTGAGGTGTAGCATAAAGACAAATATAATGTTTGATAAAAAAGAATATATTATTTCCAAAATAAAATAATAGGAGATGACGAATATGAACCTATAAAAGTATAATCGGAATGGCGTATATATTGCTGATAAAATAATATTTCCTTTAAAATAAATATTATAATGAATATGTTCTATACAACAGCTTATTCGGCATAGAATATTTTTCAGTCACTCTGGGAGATATTAGATTTTAGGGGAGCTGTTTCCTTTTTGGCTATATTCTGTTAAACTATACTTAACCGAACAAATGATAAGAGGGGAATATCAATGAGCAAAAATCATATCCGGTTATCCATTAATCAAAAAATACTCTTACTTGGCGCAGGTGTTATGCTGCCTTTTCTTGTTATGATCATCATCCTTCTTGTTTCTATGGTTAAATACAGCCAGGTTTATGATCAGACGGTCAGTAATATGACCATTGCCAATAATTATAATCTCTACTTTAAGGATGAGATGGATGAGAGTCTATATAAGCTTGTTGTCGGTTACGTGGATTTTGAAAATATTTCTGAGGACGGAACATTAAAAAATCCCTATGATCTTATTGATGAGCTGAGGAATGAGTTTACAAAGCTTCGGAATATTACCACGGAATCGGAGAGCAAGGCGTGGCTGGAAACGCTCCTTAGAAATATTGAGACTCTGGAGAAGCGGGTGGATGATATTCTGGAAAATATTGAGACCGGTGGGCTGTATGATGAGAATATTAAGGAGCTGGATAATAATATTTACATATTAACGGAACTGATTCAGGAGAATATTCAGTCCTATATCTATTATCAGACAAAGAGTATGGAAAAGGTATCCGATGAACTGAACGAACAGATTCAGAGTTTTATTATTATCATTGGATTAATGGTGCTGATACTTTTTATACTGACAGTGGCGCTTGCCTTTTTTATTACTTCCAGTTTATTGAAACCGATCAATATACTTCATGATGCCATGCAAAAGGTCTCAGATGGAAATCTGAGTGCCAGAGCTGATGTGAATTCCAGAGATGAGATTGAGGTCCTGGCCAATGGTTTTAACGACATGACAGAGAATATGCAGCGTCTGATCGGGAAGATCAAAGAGGATGAGCAGAAGATGCGCAAAGCGGATCTTCGTCTACTGCAGGAACAGATCAATCCTCACTTTCTTTATAATACACTGGATACCATTGTATGGCTGATCGAGGGAAATAAAAACGATGAAGCTGTGAATATGGTAGTGACTTTGTCAGATTTCTTCAGGCTTGTACTCAGCAGAGGCCGGGAATTCATTTCCCTATCGGAGGAAAAGCAGCATATCAGCAGTTATCTGGAGATTCAGGGGGCACGTTACAGGGATATCCTGGAATATGACATCCAGATCGATCCGCTGCTCTATGATTATCGTATATTGAAACTGACTCTGCAGCCACTGGTGGAAAACGCTCTGTATCATGGAATCAAATACAAGCGTGCCCGGGGATACATCCACGTTTCAGGCGAGAAAAAAGGGAAGGACCTTGTCCTGACTGTCAGTGATGATGGTGTGGGTATGGATGAAAAGGAACTGATACAGCTGCGGAGGGAGATTGAACGTCCTTGCAGTGAGACAGAAAAGGGTTTTGGACTTGCCAATGTCAATGAAAGGATTCATATGTATTTTGGCAGGGAATTTGGTATGACGATAGAGTCTGTAAGAGGAGAAGGGACAACGGTTACACTGACGATACCTGCCATAAAGACAGAAGAGGAACTGACAGCTATGGAAAAAAGAGGTGAGAATCTATGAAAACTGAAAATAAAAAAAGGGATAGACGATCTTGGCCTTTGTCTGTTTTTGTTCTGCTGGCCATATTGATGCTGTCAGGCTGTACACAGAGCATCCCGGATAAAACGGAGGATACACGAACGCCTGTGGACGAGGATACAATTGTGATTGGCGTATCACAGGTTGGCAGTGAATCTGTCTGGCGGACGGCCAATACTGCTTCCATACAAAAGGTTTTCACAAAGGAGAAGGGTTATTTTCTGCTCTTCGACAATGCCAGACAGAAGCAGGAAAATCAGATCAAGGCACTGCGCAGTTTTATTTCTCAGAGAGTAGATTATATAGTGTTTTCACCGATTACGGAAGACGGATGGGATACGGTTCTTCAGGAAGCAAAAGAAGCAGGAATTCCTGTCATTCTTATTGACAGACAGGTGAATGTAGAGGACAGGTCTCTGTATATGACATGGATTGGATCGGATTTTACGAAAGAAGGCCGAATGGCCGGAAAAACGCTTGAGGAAACCCTTGAGAGACAGGGAAGGCAGGATGAACCGATCCGTATCGTGGTGCTGCAGGGAACGGAAGGAGCTACGGCGACTATCGGCAGGACGGAAGGTTTTAATGAAGTGGCCAAAACCCATGAAAACTGGGAGATTCTGGAACAGGTGGATGCGGAATTCACCACTGCAAAAGGTGAGGAAGAGATGGCCCGTTTGCTTGAAGAATATGAAGATATTAATGTTGTCATCTCTCAAAACGATGATATGACCTTTGGCGCCCTTACGGCCATTAATGATGCAGGAAAAACAGCCGGAACAAATGGAGATATTATGGTGATTTCCTTTGACGCTGTAAAAAATGCTCTGAAACTGGTGGATGAGGGAATTATTACAGCTGATGTTGAATGCAATCCTGATCAGGGCTCCTACGTTGAAGCTGTGATCCAGAAGCTGGAACAGGGCAAGAAGGTGGCAAAACTGTATTTTATTGATGAAGCAGTCTTTACAAAAGCAAATGTTAAAAGTGTCCTGGATGACAGGAACTATTAAAAGAGGTATCGGAATGTTAAAAGTATTTCTGGTTGAAGACGAGAGCGTTATAAGGGAAGGTTTTCGTGATAAAATCCCATGGGAACAATATGGCTTTCAGCTGGTGGGTGAAGCCAGCGACGGGGAGATGGCACTGCCGATGATACGTAAATTGAAGCCAAATGTATTGATTACGGATATTAAAATGCCTTTTATGGATGGTTTGTCTTTGAGTGAGATCGTCAAAGCTGAGTATCCGAAAATGAAAATAATTATCATCAGCGGTTATGATGACTTTGAGTATGCGCGTCAGGCCATTACAGCCGGTGTGGATCAGTATCTGTTAAAACCTGTTACCAGATTGACGCTGCGTAATGTCATGCTTGAAATGAAAGAAAAAATCGAACAGGAGATGGAGCAGAAGGATTATCAGGCGCAATACCAGGATGAGATCCAGGAATTTGAACAATTTTCATTGAGACGATTTTTTGAAAAAATGCTCGACGGTGAACTTACTGTTAAAGAAATTTATGAGGAAGCCGCTCAGAAATCCATTGAATTGACCGCTGACTGCTATAGTCTGATTCTTTTTACGATTTATGAAAAAAATGAATCTTCCTCCATGGAAAGTCGGGAGCGTTTTACGAGAAAACAGGATGAGGTATTCCATTATTTTCTCCGACGTCCTCAGTATATTCTGTTCAGGATGAATATCAACTGCTACGGCGTTTTGATTAAATCTGAAACGTTTCATATGCAGACTCTGATAGACAACAGTCTGGCTCATATAAGGGATGTTTGTACTTCAGAAAATGAAGTTCTGGACTGGTACGTGGCTGTAGGATCTTCAGTGGAACGTCTCAGTATGCTGCCTCAATGTTACAAACAGGTTAATCATTATTTTGCCTACCGTTTTATTATGCCGGATCTGCATGTGCTTTCAGAATCAACTCTGGCCGGCTATCTTGGCGATCAGGATGAAAAAAATATTGGAGATGTTGATTTTCTGCAGATGGATCCGGAAATCATTCGAGATTTCCTGGTGCGGGGTGTGGACAGAGAGATAATCGATTTTGTAGAATCCTATCTTTCTAATATCCAGAATGCCATAAAATCTAAAATGTTCCGAAGTTATGTTATATTAAATATACGTTTTGCCATTGTTTCTTTTCTGGAATCCATTGGCGCTGATAAGAACGATTATATGGATGACATAGAACAGGCTGTGCAGATCATCAGGAAAGAAGAGAGCGATGTTTTTGAATATTTTGTTGAGATGCTGCAGGTGGCCATGCGTATCCGTGATCAGATCAATAATTATCAGGGCGGTAAAATATTGAAGAAGGCACTGGAGTATATTGACAGTAATTATGATAAGAACAGTCTGTCCCTGAATATGGTTGCTGAAAGTGTCGGTGCCAGTGCCAATTATCTCAGTGCTATTTTCAGCCAGGGTATGCAGAAAACCTTCGTTGAGTATGTAACGGAGAAAAGAATCGAGAAGGCCAAAAAACTGCTGAGACAGACGGATAAGACCTCAGGAGAGATCGCTAAGGCAGTTGGATACAAAGATGCTCATTATTTCAGCTTTGTATTCAAAAAACTTCAGGGATGCAGTCCAAGAGAATATCGTTCTGAAAAGAAACATTAGAGCTGAGCAGATATGTTTATTCCTGTAATGTCCAGAGATATTCCTGGGATGCTGCCGAAAGGCCGTTTAACTGATTAATGATTGACTCTACTGCTTTATAATGCATTTCCCGTGATTTATGGGAGAGAGTGATCGCAGGAAGATTGTCTGTATTGATAAGATAAGTATTATTGAATGCGGCGATAGTCATATCTGCGGGCAGATGGTATCCGGCTGAAGTCAGTTCATTGATCAGATAGTAGGCAATCAGATCATTATGACAGATGATAGCTGTACATGAGGCGAATTGTTCCTGTATCATCTCTTTCAGAAATCGGGTATTATGATCCTGCAGCAGGTGTTGAAGGTCGCGGGAGTTATACCAGCCGATCTGGTGGTCATATAATGGGAGTGAGAGACTGTTCATCGTTTCTGCAAAACCCTGATAACGTTCAATTCCCTGCATATCATCGGATTTAAAAATACCGCCAATGGATAAATGGCCCCGCGATGCCAGATGCTGTACCAGCAGAGCACTGCCATAGTAATTATCATCTTTGATATATATACAATCAGTAAGGGCAGGATAATAATTATTCAAAAAGGCGATCTGACAGCCCTTCTGCTTCAATTGGCGGTAAAGATCCAGATTTGGATTTGGCAGCGCCGTTTTACAGCCCTCTGCGATTATTCCGCGCAGGGGCTTCTTTAATAATTGAGAGAGAATTTCACGTTCTGTATGGACACAGTTGTCCGTTACAAATATCCGGGCAGAAAATCCCTTTTCATGCAGCATATAGTCCATATCATTCAAAATATCCGGATAAATATAATCTTCATCACTGGATATGAGGATACCAATGGTATTGCCGTCAGGATTGGAAGAACGACCGGTTATATAGGATCCGCTGCCCTGTCTTTTTTCGATTAATCCTTCCTGTTCAAGGAGAGAAAGTGCCATACGTACAGTCTGACGGCTCAAATGGTATTTTCTGCAAAGTTCCTGCTCCGTTGGCATTTTATGAATGCCGTTACGGATATTTTTCTGAATCATCTGTTCAAGCCTTTCTGCAAGCCATCGATATTTAGTCGTCATAAAGTATCCTTCCTTCGATAATTTTTAGTGCAAATCGTGCAAAAAAATCTCCTTTTTTCATGAATGTGTAATGTAAAATTTCATAAACAATGACAAAAAATTTAAAATTATCAGTTGCAATCTAAATATTGCACAAAATAAAAAGACGTCTATTTTATACTGAAAAAAATAAAATCTTAAAAAATCCACCCGGAATCGTAAAATTTTACCATACAAATTTAAATTTGTATTTATTTATGATTATAACACGCGAAATTTGTATTGTAAATAACTGACAAACCCTTAAAATGCACAGGCTTTCATGTTGAGTAAAATTTGTAGCACTGATAAGATGAAAGCACAGAGGAAGCATATTCCAAAGTAAAAGTATGGAGGTAAGGAAATGAAAAAAAGAACATTAGCAACAATGTTAAGCGCAGTTATGATTGCTGCAATGGTTTTTGCCGGATGCGGTAATTCCAACAAAACTGAAACAGCTGCAAAGGATGATACTCCGGCAACAGAGGCACAGGCTGAGGCTGGTGATGCAGGCTCAGGTGAATTGATCAAAGTCGGTATTATCAATAACGACCCGAATGAATCCGGTTACCGTACAGCGAATGATGCTGACCTGAAGGCTATGTTTACAGAGGAAAATGGTTACGACGCTTCTTTCGCATATAGCCTGAAAAATGATGAACAGATTACAGCAGCTCAGAAATTTATTCAGGATGATGTAGATTATCTTCTCCTTTCTGCAGCTGATACATCAGGATGGGACAGTGTTCTTCAGGATGCACAGGATGCCGGTATCGGCGTTATCCTCTTTGACCGTACCATCGATGCAAGTGAAGATCTGTATCTGGCTTCTATCGTTTCCGATATGGACAAGGAAGGCGAAACAGCAGTTAACTGGCTGGCTGAGCAGGGACTTGAAGAGTATAATATCATTCATATCCAGGGCGTTATGGGTTCTGCAGCACAGCAGGGACGTACAGGCGCTCTTGATGACAAGGTAGCAGCAGAAGCTAACTGGAACCTGATTACACAGCAGACAGCTGAGTGGAATTCCGAAAAAGCACAGCAGATCGTTCAGTCTGTTATAGATTCCGGTACATCTTTCAACGTTATCTACGCTGAGAACGATGATATGGCTAAAGGTGCTGTAGCAGCTCTTGATAAGGCAAACATCTCCCATGGTGTAGGTAAAGACGTCATCGTTATGGGCTTCGACTGCAATAAATGGGCACTTCAGGAACTGCTTGCTCAGAACTGGAATTATGACGGTCAGTGCAACCCATTCCAGGCTTCCTACATTGATCAGGTAATTAAGACAGTTGAGAGCGGCGGAGAAATTGCAGAAAAGGTCATCATCATGGATGAAAAGGGCTTTGATGCTACAACAATCACAGAAGATGATGTTAATTCTTACGGTATCTAATATCGTGAAGTTATGCAGTAACAAATAAAACTGGAAGGACGCGGCGCGGTACTGGCAATTTCAGCATGGACGTATCGCGTCCTTTCCTTTGAGAGGAGTGAATATTACTGGTGAAAGAGAAATCTGTACTGGAAATGAGAAACATACATAAATCCTTTCCTGGTGTCAAGGCTCTGCAGGGAGTGGATTTTACATTATGTGAAGGTGAGATCCATGCACTGATGGGTGAAAATGGAGCCGGAAAATCCACCTTGATCAAAGTTCTCACCGGTGTTTATGAAAAAGATGAGGGAGAAATCTATTTGAAGGGACTGGATAAGCCGGCGGTTATCAAATCACCTCAGGATGCCCAGAATCTTGGTATCAGTACGGTGTATCAGGAGATTACCCTGTGCCCGAACCTGACAGTAGCCGAAAATATGTATATTGGCCGTGACAACTCCCGAATCATTAACTGGAAAAAGCGGAATGCCGATGCAGACAGGATACTTCAGGACCTCGGCATACCGGCGAGGGCCACACAGCAGCTTTCAGACTGTTCTATTGCCATTCAGCAAATGGTTGCCATTGCCCGTGCAGTGGATATGGATTGTAAAGTGCTTATTCTGGATGAACCGACTTCTTCTCTGGATGAATCAGAGGTAGAGAAGCTGTTTGGCCTGATGCGCGATCTGAAGGCACGAAATGTTGGTATTATTTTCGTTACGCATTTTCTGGATCAGGTATATGAGGTGTGTGATAAGATAACAGTTCTCAGAGATGGTCAGCTGGTGGGAGAGTATGTCATTGAAGATCTTCCAAGGGTAAAATTAGTTGCAAAGATGCT
>JBJEJD010000199.1:0-7975 GCA_051877705.1 Coprococcus sp.
TTTCTGCTGTTATTTGTAGGTGTTATAACCGGTGTGGGCGGCGGTGTTCTCAGAGATATGATGTCAAAAGAAATGCCGTTTATTTTTGTTAAACATATCTATGCCTGTGCATCTCTGGCGGGGGCAATGGTATGTGTGGCATTGATCAGATATAATAAATCGGTCAGCATGATACTGGGAGCATTGGCAGTGATCATTATCCGTCTGCTGGCGGCTAAAAACCGATGGAATCTGCCTAAGATAGAGTGAGGATGAGAAAATGATATTTGAGACACATGCACATTATGACGATGAGTGGTTTGATGAAGACAGGGATGGGCTGCTGTCAGGAATGGAAGAGGCGGGTATTGGCCGCATTGTCAATATTGCGGCTGATCTGGCATCGGTAAAGAGCAGTATCGCATTGGCAGAGCGCTATCCTTTTATATATGCGGCGGCAGGCGTCCATCCGAGTGATGCAGATCAGCTGAATGAAGAGAATTTTCAATGGCTGAGAGAACAGACAAAGCATCCGAGAGTAGTGGCTGTGGGCGAAATCGGTCTGGATTATTACTGGAAAAAAGAGCCTGAAGAAAGAGAAAATCAGCGATATTGGTTTCGACGTCAGCTGAATCTGGCCAGAGAAGAGAAACTTCCTGTTGTTATTCATTCAAGGGAAGCGGCAAAGGATACGATGGATATTGCAAAAGAAGAACGCTTGGGAGAGATCGGCGGTGTGGTCCACTGTTTCTCTTATTCTGTGGAAATAGCCCGTGAATATCTGAATATGGGAATGTATCTGGGAATCGGCGGTGTTCTTACTTATAAGAATGCCCGTGTTTTGAAGGAAGTGGTTGCCTATGCGCCTATGGAGAGAATCGTACTGGAAACGGATTCACCTTATCTTACACCGGTTCCGAACAGGGGAAAACGTAATTCATCTCTCAATCTCCCATACGTCGTTTCAGCCATCGCTGAAATCAAGGGAATCACACCAGAAGAAGTCATGGATATCACATGGGAAAACGGGTGTAAATTGTATAGGCTAGAGACACGATAAGGTAAGAAACCAAATAGGCTGCGGAAAGGAATCGTTATATGTCATTGGCTTAAAGGGGAGGATTGGATGCGGCCGCTTATTAAAGTCTCTGCATGCGGCCTCACCCAAGAATATGAAAAAGAAAAGAAAATCTATGTAAAGTGTTGTTAGCACTTGCTTTGTTTATGGCTTTATTATAAAAAATAAATGTGGCGAAATTGTGATGGCTTTCTGAAAAGAAAGTGAAGAATATTAAGAGAAAGGTATTTTTGGATGGAAAAATTATCGAATCCTCAGAAAACCATAGAGATTATCAAAAAATATGAGTTTTGTTTTCAGAAGAAATTTGGACAGAATTTTCTTATTGATGGGCATGTGCTGGATAAGATTATCGCCGGTGCGGGTGTGACAAAGAATGATATGGTTCTGGAGATAGGACCGGGTATTGGAACGATGACACAGTATCTGGCGGAGGCGGCGGAATCTGTTACAGCGGTGGAGATTGACCGCAATCTGATGCCTATTCTGGAGGAAACACTGGCAGATTATGATAATGTGTCGGTTATTCATGCAGATGTGCTGTCGCTGGATCTGAATCGACTGGTACGGGAGAAAAATGGCGGCAGGCCTATTAAAGTAGTGGCCAACCTGCCTTATTATATTACGACACCGATTATTATGGCACTTTTTGAACAGCATGTACCTATTGCCAATATTACGGTCATGGTACAAAAGGAAGTGGCAGCCCGTATGAAAGCAGGGCCTGGGACAAAGGATTACGGCGCTTTATCTCTGGCTGTTCAGTACTATGCTGAGCCGTATATCGTGGCCAATGTGCCTTGCAACTGTTTTATGCCGAGGCCGAATGTGGATTCAGCCGTTATTCGCTTGACGAAATATGATACACCGCCTGTAGCTGTCAAAGATGAAACACTGATGTTTAAAATTATCAGAGCTTCTTTTAATCAGAGGCGGAAGACGCTGGTCAACGGACTTAACAATTCGCCGGAATTATCCTTTACAAAGGAACAGATTGCAGAGGCCATTGCAAAAGCGGGACTGCCTCCTTCTATCAGAGGAGAAGCACTGACGCTGGAACAGTTTGCAGAGTTGACAGACCGGCTGGCAGAAATACAGAAGTGTTGAAAACAAATTGTTTATTAAAATAGTAACCGCCATAGATGTTTTCTGATATGTGTAAGTATGACACATACAGGTAACTAACTTCTACGGCGGTTTTATGTTTCAGAAAATATCAGGCATACATAGGAATCCCTGTGGGTTGTGGAATGGGGCGCCCAATTTCCTGAGCTGTTTCAATCCACTCTTCAATTACTTTTTCTGAATTGGCAAGTGCTTCGGATGGTGTAGAACCATCAGCCATACATCCTGCCAACTCTGGTACATTCACAATCCATTTCTGATCGTCTTCGGACCAGGCAATAATACGTGTATATTTTGACATTTCTTACACCTCCAGATTATATTTTTGGATTATCATTCTAATTTGTTTTATCTGATATGGTTTAGCTTTATTTCCATCTGGTTGTATATTAATAATTTCTTCTATACCACTTTTATAGTATACAAAATGGTCTCCTTTTATTCTGCAATTGAAACCAAGTGCATTTAGAAGTTTAAGAAGTTCAGAAAATCTAATGTTTTTATCTTTAGTGCCATTCATAATATCCTGAAAAATTTTTTCAGTTAATGGCATATGTTAAAAGTCCTCCCTTCGTATATATACCCATTGTATCATATAAAAATGATCACTTCCAGATATTTTATTCTGTCTTTCAGGTATAAAAATTTTATTCCGCTCATATGATTAAAATAATTGCAGTGGGGATGCAAAAGTATTTCTGGATTCCAGCAGCGGTGTCGGGAGGGAATGATCTGTGGCGGATTATCGGCGGTTTATATCTTATATGTATTTATATGAAAATGGAAGGAAGACGGTCAATAGTGGCTTTGTCAGGGTGGAAAGCCGGAACGGTCAATGCCGTGTTCATATTCATATGACAGGACTTTATGGACCGGAAAGTGAAAGCTATGAAGTTTTTATGTTGATACGTGAGACGGGCGGTTATATCGGTGTGGATGCAGGAAGCCTGAGAATACGGCAGCAGGTGGGAGAACTTGATCTGTCAACGGACAGCAGCCGTCTCATGGGTACAGATTATAGTCTGGATAGAGTATCAGGAATGGTGGTGTTAAGTGACGGAGGAAAACTTTATGGCACCCGGTGGGATGATGAAATGCTGGAGACAGAGTGTTTTGTTAGCATAGAGAAACTGTCTGAAAATCTGGTGCTGTTCTCTGTAAAAAAAGAAAAAGAGACAGATCCCATACCGGGAACAATGGCTGCGGGTTCTTTGCCAGAAATAGAAGACAGCATGGAAAATGTTCCAGAACTGAAAATAGAGGATAATACAGAGAATGCCGTCAATGAGCAAGATGCAATGTCCATAGAAGGAACAGAAGAAGAAGCTGTTCAGATGACAGATCAAATAGTAGAAACAGAAGTGCAGCGGGAGAAGCGGCAGGAACTCCCAAATGCCTACGAGATTTTGCTTCAGCAGTTTCCGCAGATGTACCCCTTTGAGGATAACAGTATTGAAATATGTGTCCGGCTGGATCTGCAGGATATCGGTATGCTGCCGATGCAGTGCTGGCTGTACGGCAGCAACAGCTTTCTGCTGCATGGATATTACTGCTACCGGCATTTAATTCTGGCGAGAACCCGTACACATACTATGGACGGGGAGGATGGCGTGCCGGACTACATTCTTGGTGTTCCGGGCATCTGGCAGCATAGAGAGCAGTATATGGCGTCCATGTTTGGCTTTGAAAACTTTAAACCGGTGAGCAGCGGGAACCTGTGTGCCGGTGCATTCGGATACTGGTTTGTCAGTTTAAAATAAGAATAGTAAGAAGCTATCAACGTTGACAATGATTTTTGGTTGTCAGCGTTGTTTTTTTGTGCAGGTTTTATATATTAAACTATTTGTTTAAAATCACTTGACAACAGAAATATATATTTTATAATAAATTTGTTTAGTAATAGTGAACTTGAAGTTTTATTGGAGGCGGCATTGTGGATATCGGTGCAAAGATCAAGCTGCTGAGGATCAAGAATCAGCTGACGCTGGAGGAACTGGCGAACCGGAGTGAGCTGACGAAGGGATTTTTGTCGCAGGTCGAGAGAAATCTGACTTCTCCTTCCATTGCGACACTGGAGGATATTCTTGAGGCACTCGGCACGACATTGGGAGAATTCTTCTCAGATGACAGAGATGAGAAGATTGTTTTTACAGCAAATGATTATTTTATTAATGAGCAGGAGGATTATGATATTTCCTATATTGTACCGAATGCCCAGAAGAACAGCATGGAGCCGATCCTGATCCGGCTCCATCCCGGCTGCGAATCGGAAAAATACGGTCCTTATGAGGCAGAAGAGTTCGGGTATGTCCTCCAGGGCCGGGTTGAACTGCATTATGGCAAGACTCAGTATAATATGAAAAAGGGGCAGACCTTTTACCTGAAGGGCGACAGGGAACATTATCTGAAGAATGCCGGTGAGACTGAGGCGAAGGTGATATGGGTTTCGAATCCGCCTTCTTTTTAATACATGTGATAAGGGAGCAGACAAATGGAGAAAATTATCGAACTAAAGAATCTGACCAAGAATTTTGATGATCAGCAGGTGTTAAAGGGCATTAATCTGGATATTCATCAGAATGAATTTCTGACACTGCTGGGACCAAGCGGATGCGGCAAGACCACAACACTGCGTATTATCGCAGGATTTGAGGAAGCCAGCAGCGGAGAGGTACTGTTTGACGGTATGGATATTTCTAAAATACCGGCCTATAAACGGGAGGTCAATACGGTTTTTCAGAAATATGCTTTATTTCCACATATGAATGTTTTTGAAAATGTGGCCTTTGGACTGAATATCAAGAAGATGGACAAGGCTGTGATCAAGGCAAAGGTGGAACGTATGCTGAAGCTGGTGGGTCTGGCGGATTATGGTTCGAAGGATGTAACACTTCTGTCCGGTGGTCAGCAGCAGCGTGTAGCCATTGCCAGAGCACTGGTCAATGAGCCGAAGGTGCTGCTTCTGGATGAGCCGTTGGGAGCGCTGGATGCAAGGCTGCGTAAGGAGATGCAGACGGAACTGAAGAAGATTCAGAAGGAAGTGGGGATTACATTTGTTTTTGTTACCCATGACCAGGAGGAGGCCCTTTCCATGTCTGATACGGTCGTGGTCATGAATGAAGGAACGATTCAGCAGATCGGAACACCGATCGATATTTACAATGAACCGGAGAATCGTTTTGTGGCAGGATTCATTGGTGAGTCAAATATTATTGAAGGTGTGATGGTGAAGGATTTCCTTGTGGCCTTTGATGGATTTGAATTTATCTGTGTGGATAAGGGATTTCCTGAGAAAGAGCCGGTGGATGTGGTCATCAGACCGGAGGATATTGATATTGTGAAGCCTGAGAAGGCCAGTCTGAAGGGAATTGTGAAGTCTGTAACCTTCAAGGGCGTTCATTATGAGATCATTGTAGAAACGAAAAACCGCGATTACAGAATTCATACGACGGATTATTTTGGTGTGGGACTGGAAGTGGGGCTGACATTTACACCGGAAGATATTCATGTTATGTGGCAGATGGGGAGTTACTAGATGAGACATTTTAAAAAATTAACAATACCATATATTGTCTGGTGTATTATTTTTGTGCTTGTGCCTCTGGTATTGATTGCCATCTATGCCTTTACAACGGGAGGCAATGAAGTTAAGACTCTGAATTTTACATTGTCGAATTTTGCCAAGATTTATGAATCTACTTATATAAAAGTCTTTCTGAAGTCCCTTGAGATGGGTGTGCTGACCACGGGAATATGTCTTCTGGCAGGTTATCCCATGGCCTATATGATCTCAAAATGTCCGGAGGAGTCTCAGGATATGCTGATTATGGCTGTGACTATTCCGACCTGGATCAATATGCTGCTCAGGACTTATGCCTGGATGAATATTTTATCTGATAATGGCATCATTAACGGTCTTCTGAGTCTGCTTGGTATCAATCCGGTGACCATGATGTATACCAATTTTTCTGTTGTGCTGGGTATGGTCTGCAATTTTATGCCTTTTATGATCATACCGATCCATACATCGCTGCGGAAGATGGACAATTCACTGATCGAAGCGGCCATGGATCTTGGGGCCAATCCGATACAGACTTTCCAGAAGGTGGTGCTGAAGCTGTCCATGCCGGGTGTGATCAACGGTATTGTCATGGTATTTCTGATGGCTATATCGGCTTTTGTTATCCCGAAGCTGCTGGGCGGCGGCCAGTATGTACTGATCGGTAACCTGATCGAGTCACAGTTTGTTTCTGTGGGGGACTGGAACTTCGGAAGTGCCATCTCTCTGATCCTGGCTGTTGTGATTCTGATTGCCATGCGTCTGATGAAGAAGATGGATGTTCAGGACAGTTAGGAGGCGGCTATGAAAAAGAAAAACAGTTTATTTTCAAAATTTTATATCGCTATTTGTTTTGCATTTTTCTATCTGCCTATATTGGTGACGATTATATTCTCCTTTAATTCATCGAAATCTCTGTCAAAATTCACAGGATTTTCGCTGCGTTGGTACGAATCGCTGGTGCAGAACAGCGAGGTTGTGTCGGCGGTCTATGTGTCGGTGACTATTGCTATACTGGCGACGATCGTATCAACGGTGCTGGGAACAATAACAGCTATCGGTCTGTCGAAGTCCAGAAAGATTATTAAGGATATGGTTCTGAGTATGAATGATATCCCGATTCTGAATCCGGATATCGTGACGGCCATCGGATGGATGCTGTTGTTCTCATCCATGGGATTTCAGAAGGGGTATATGACCATGCTGCTGTCACATATTGCTTTCTGTACACCGTATGTTATCACCAGTGTTTATCCGAAGGTGCGCAGCCTTGACCCGAACCTGGCCAATGCAGCCATGGATCTGGGGGCAACGCCATTCCAGGCATTGACCAAGGTTATTATTCCGATGATCAGACCGGGCATCTTTGCAGGCGCACTGCTGGCATTTACCATGTCCTTTGATGACTTTGTTATTTCCTATTTCGTATCAGGAAATGGCGTAAAGAATATATCGATTGTCGTTTATAATATGACAAAACGTATCAATCCGACCATTAATGCCCTGTCCACCATTGTGATCGTGGTGATCGTGGTGATCCTGGTGCTGGCCAATCTCCTTCCGAAGCTTGGCGGAGACGGCAATCATAACCGGATGAAGAAGCTGATGGCTGCGGTAGCAGTATTTGCTCTGGCGTTGAGCCTTGTGACCTGCTTTGCCAATAAGTCGGGTGGTAAACAGGAGGCCAGAGAGCTTCGTATCTATAATGCCGGTGAGTATATTGATACGTCTCTTCTGGAACAGTTCGAACAGGAGTATAATTGTACGGTTATCTATGAAACTTTTGAGTCCAACGAGATGATGTATACGAAGCTTCAGGCGGGTGATGCCTATGATATCCTCGTGCCGTCGGACTATATGATCGAGCGTTTGATCAGGGAGGATTATCTTCAGCCGATCGATTGGGGACTGCTGTCCAATGCGGAAGGACTGAATCCGGATATTATGGACAAGGAATATGATCCGGGCAATGTGTATTCGGTGCCGTATTTCTGGGGCAATGTGGGTATTCTCTATGATACAACGGTCGTTAATCCTGAGGATCTGGATGACGGCTGGGATCTTCTGATGAATACAAAATATGCAGGCAATCTGTATATGTACGATTCTGAACGGGATTCCTTCATGATCGCTCTGAAGGCACTGGGATATTCCATGAATACCCACGATGAGGGCGAGATCCGTGACGCATATGAGTGGCTGATCCGTCAGAGGGATACGATGAAACCGGTTTA
>JBJEJD010000200.1:0-7943 GCA_051877705.1 Coprococcus sp.
AAATAAAACAATAACCAGAATCAGACGCTCTTATTTTCTTTTATACTTTTTCTACAATAATATACGGCACATGATCCACGATCTTACCGCCCTGCTCGAGGAAGTGTCCTGTGAATGTTTTCAGATGATTCTGCTGTGTGTAGCTTCCGTCGCGCATCCGCTGCATCTCGGCCTGTTCATTGGCCAGATTCTGCCGTGCAGCTTCCAGCACATCGGCGGCATCCCGCTGTGGAATTACCACGATACCATCGGCATCACCCACCAGGATATCCCCTGGCATGACCACCTGCCCGCCGCAGACAACAGGAACATTCACCTCTCCCGGCCCGTCACGGTACGGTCCCAGCGGGGTCGCCGCCTTTGCAAAGACAGGGAGAGGGCTGTTCTGGATATCATCCAGATCGCGGACAGCGCCATTGACAACGAAACCGCCGAGCTTTCTCTCCTCCGCATAAGTCAGCATCATGCCGCCCACCAGTGCCCTGTCCGTATAACCGGCACCGTCAATGACAATAATATCCCCGGGCTTCGCATAATCCAGAGCCATCTGCGCCACAAGATTATCTCCGGACGGAACCTTCACCGTGAAGGCGGTGCCAACTAAAGGTTTATTGTTGAAGGCATGGATACCGCCAAACATACAGTTCATCCTCAGAACACTGTCTCCGATATTGGCACTCGGTATTCCCCGGTACCCCTCGATCAATGCCGGATCCGGCCGCTGAAAATCAATAAATGCTCGAAATCCTATTGCCATGACCGTTATTTGATGTAACCTACATGTTTGCTGATCTCTTCAATAGCTGCATCCTTCTTCTCATTGAAGGTAACCTTGTTCTCCTCAAACATATTGCGTCCCTTGGAATCAATGGACACAATCAGCGGACCGAATTCCTTTACCTTACAGCACCATAATGTTTCCGGCATACCAAGCTCATCCCAGTGATGCTCCGCAATGCGCTGAACCTCAGTAGCAGCAACAACGGCACAGCCTGCAGGGAATACGCAGTGAATGGCGCCAAATTCTTTACATGCTCTTTCTGTATTCGGACCCATACCGCCCTTACCAACAATAACACGCACTCCTGTCTGCTTCGTAAACTCATACTCGAATTTCTCCATACGCATGGATGTTGTAGGCCCTACAGATACCATCTCATAGGCATCCTCCTCACCTTCGATCGGACGGACGATCGGTCCTGCATGGAAAATAGCCTTATCTTTAATATCGTATGGCAGGGCACGTCCATGCTCCACCAGACGGCGATGCGCCACATCACGGCATGTCATCAGATCACCGTCAAGGTACACAATGTCACCAATCTTAATATCTGCAATATCTTCCGCACTTACAGGCGTTACAAGAACCTTCTTACCATCTCTCATTTCTACCATTATAATGTCACCTCCGAATGTGTTGTTACAGTTGCATTTAAATCTTTATCGAAAATCACATGACCGCGGCGATGGGACCAGCATCCCACATTGACGGCAACACCGATGGTGGACGGATGGCGGGCTGTATTTTCAATATGAACGCCCATAACAGAATAATTGCCGCCCATACCCTGTGGTCCGAGGCCGATGGCATTGATGCCGTCTTCCAGAAGCTTTTCCATCTCTGCAGCACGGGCATTCTCATTATGGGAACCAAGTGGACGCAGCAAAGCTTTCTTGGAAAGAAGGGCTGCCGTTTCCACAGATGTGGCAACACCTACACCCACCAGCAGCGGAGGACAGGCATTCAGACCATAGCTTGTCATCTGATCAAGAACAAATTTTGTGATACCTTCATAGCCTGCACCCGGCATCAGAACCATGGCTTTGCCAGGCAATGTACAGCCGCCGCCTGCCATATAGGCATAAATCTCACACTGGTCACTGTTCGGAACAATTTCCCAGAATACAGTTGGCGTTCCCTTTCCCACATTTCTCTTTGTATTGTACTCATCAAAGGTCTCAACACTATTGTGACGAAGCGGTGTTTCAAATGTTGCTTTTACCACTGCTTCCTTCAAAAGGCCTTCCAGTTCATTGATCAGAGGGAAAGCCGTGCCGCATTTTACCCAGAACTGGAGCACACCCGTGTCCTGACAGCTTGGGCGGTCAAGTGCTACTGCAAGCTCCTGATTCTTATACATGGTCTCATAGAGGGTTTTTGCAAGGGGGCTTGTCTCCTTATCGCCCAGCTCTTTTAATTTTGCAATAACATCGTCCGGGAGCTTCTTGCCGATGTGACCAACAAACTTGGCCATCTGATTGGTCATTTTCAAAACTTTTTCTTCCTGAGTCATAAAATTTATCTCCTTCATAATTAAAAAACATATTGAACAAGTTACTTTCTCCTTTTACGGATAGAACGGATACATAACCGGCAGCAGAACCATACAGATCACAAAGGATACAAGGATCAGCGGCAGACCGGCCTTTACATAGTCATTGAATTTATACCCGCCAAGACCGACAACCATCGTGTTGGCAGGCATACCGATTGGTGTCGCATAGGCACATGATCCGGCAATTACTGTTGCAATGACTACCGCACGCGGATCTGCATTCAGGCTTTGAGCCAGCGAAACAGCAATCGGCACCATTAAAGCCGTTGTTGCCGTATTCGACATAAAATTTGTCAGCACACATGTAACAACAAAGATAACAAAAAGCAGCAGCAGCGGATTTGGATTGTCTCCAAGAGCGCCTACGATGGTATCCGCAATGAGTGTACCGGCACCTGTAGAATCAAGGGCACTTGCCAAAGCAAGGGAACCGCCGAACAGCAGGACAACCTTCAGATCAATGGATTTTAAAGCCGCTTTTTCAGAAATAACACCTGTGAGCACCAGAACAGCCGCACCAAGACAGGCGGATACCTGCAGCCTGATACCAATCTGATCCTCAAAAATCATGGCCAGAATAACCAGGATCAGTACAACCAGTGACATCACCTGTTTCCATGCCGGCACATCGCTGAAATCTCTGGTTTCTTCTGCTTCCTCCATATCCTGCACTTCATGATCCGGAAGAAACCGCCGTCCGATCAGAGCAAAATAAAGAATTCCCGCAATCAGCATAATGATGCCGATCGGCGCATACATAAAGAAGCTCGTCGAAAGCCCCAGCTGCTGAAGCGCATTCACACCCATCAGATTACCCGGAGCGCCAATGATGGTCAGATTTCCTCCCAGAGCTGCTGCCATTACGAGGGGCATCAGAAGCCGGCTTCTGGAATAATCGGATTCATCGGCAATTCCGCAGACAACAGGGATCAGTACCGCAGCTGTTCCGGTATTTGACAGAAAACCGGACATAACGCCCACGATCACCATAATGGCAATAATCAGAATCAGCTCATTCCGGGCAAATTTTGTGACCAGTCCGCCGATTTTATTGGCCATTCCCGTTTCAAACAGAGCCTGACCGACAACAAACATACCGACGCAGAGAATAACATTGCTGTTCACATATCCGGCAAAAGTTGTGGATACATCAAGAACGCCTGTAATGTTTAACCCCAGCGCAACGATGGTTGCCGTTAAACCAAGGGGGATTTTCTCAAGTATAAAGCTTACTATTGCAAATACCAGGAAAATCAATGTAATAGTAGTTGGTGACATGAATCAATTTCCTCCTCCCAAAATCAAACTCCTGCTTTGGCCAAATGCGGATTGGTTTTGATAGACTCATTGTAATACACACCTGTTTTATTTGTCTATTTAAGCAAAAATATGGGGATATTAAAAAAATTTATGGCATTAATATTTCTCCCGAAAATTGTAGAAAATGACGAATCAAAAAAGAGAAGAATTGCACCCATTTCAGAAATATGCTATAACTAAATTAACTTTTCAACTGTATTTATAGGAGAAAATAACCATGACACTCAACCAATTGACCTACTTCTGTGCCGCCAGCAGATATCACAGTATTACAAAAGCCGCCAAAGCATTATACGTCACTCAGCCGACAATATCTATAGCAATTCGTGAACTGGAGATAGAATTTAAGATTACCTTATTCTCAAAATCAGGAAATAATCTGGTGCTGACAGATGAAGGAGAGAAATTTTATGAGAAAGCATCCTATTTACTGGAATATGCCGACGAGATCCACACACAATTTGCAGACATCGGCAATTACAGGCCTACTGTACGTCTTGGCATCCCGCCAATGCTGAGTACAGTTTTCTTTCCAGATCTTTATAATGCCTTTACTTCGGCCTGTCCGGATATCACCCTCACTCTGACAGAATATGGTTCGGCCCGTGCCTGTGAACTGGTACAGGACGAAGTACTGGATGCCGCCATTGTCAATATGGAAATCTATAATATTGACAAGTTTAACAGCCATGTCATTGCCAATGAACAGCTGCTTTTCTGTGTTTCAAAAAATCATCCTATGGCCGATGAGAAGTATGTGACACTGGAACAGATTGCTGCTGAACCACTTATTCTCTTCAACGTCGATTCCGTTCAAAACCAACTGATGAAGCTTCGTTTTAACGCACTTCAGATTCAGCCCAATGTCATCATGCATTGCAGCCAGATTCACACCACACTGCGATTTCTGGAACAGAACAATTGCGGATGCTTCTTCTTCTCATGCATGATGCCGCAGTTTGAACAGCTGGTGGGGATTCCGGTGAAACCGGCTCTCAATGCCAATATTGGCCTTGTCTGGAAAAAAGGCAAATACGTCAATGCCAGTATGCATAAATTTATTGAATTTATAAAAGGCTCCCATTTTATTTAAAAAAAGGATACCATCTGCTATTTTGATGGTATCCTTTTTAAAATTTTACATCTGCTCCAGAATATAAGCCTTTACGTCTTCCAGCTCACATTCCTTCCAGGCGCCTTTTGCTTCTTCCTGGGCAATTGGATAGATGATCTGAAAATCCAAAGCCTCTCCCGGAACGCGGCCGCTCCGCTTTGGTTCATAGAAATGTTCCTTCCACTGTTCCTCTGTGGCATCCTTGAATTTATCCGGATAAAGGAAAAGCTGCTGTCGCTTTGTCGCTGCCAGGAACATTTTCGCCGCCAGCGGCTCCAGCTTGTTGTAATCCTCTTCCTGAATATCCGCAAAAATTTTCGGAAGGGGAGCGCTCTCAATACGCTCATTTTCACGGTTAATTTTTAAACCGAATGCCTCAAAGGCATATTCTGTCTCTGTAAAATGAATCTTCAGCAGCAGGCCCTTTTCTGTATTATACTGAGCGCGCTGATAATCCGTATCAAAAATAAAATTGCCAAGGGAATAGAAAATCAACTTATCGCCCACAGTCTCATAATTCATTGGCACATGGGGATGATGGGACACAACGAGATCTGCGCCCATCTCCAAAAACTTATGATAACGTTCCCTCGTATAAGGTGAAGGGATAGCTGTAAATTCCTCGCCGCCATGGGATACAACCACACACCACCGGCATTTTGCCTTGATTTCATTGATCATATTCTGGATGGTCTCCATATCACTCCAGCTGACACAGCCCGCCTTCTCTTCTCCGGCCGGTTTGCAGCCGCGCTGATAGCCGACACCCAAAAGGCCGATGCCGCCGGCTTCATCCAGAATGACGGGAACAGCTGCCTCTTTAAGATTCATGCCGACACCAAGGGGCTTTGCGCCGAATTTTTCTGCCTCCCGAAGGGTCATGGCAAGTCCCTCCGGTCCGGCATCCATGATATGATTATTGCATAAGTTCCAGATGTCCGCATCAATATCCTTCAATACCTTTACCGCAGCCGGATTGATGGTATGCATCAGACGCATTTCCGCAGCCTGCATCAGCGTCGCCGTATTGTCCACCAGCGGTCCCTCCACATTGGCAACCACATGGTCCGCACTTGTTAGAAACTGCACGATCTCCGGCGCCAGAAGCTTCTCATCTTCCCATTTCCTGTCCATATATTTATCAAAACCAATATCTCCCGTAAACGCAATTGTTGTCCTAGCCTTCAATTCTATATACCTCTTCCTTCATTCTGTTCTGTACATATCCTCTCATCTATTATCATCGTATATCCGAAAGGAAATGTCAATTGGATTCTATGCTGAAACAATACCACTGTATGCAGGTGACTGATTTTATGTAGAAAAAAACTATAAATAACTTACCGTTTCCATAAGTTTCTCGTACACATATTCGTTTGGATTATACTTTTTGAAATAATTAGAATTATCACCTCCAAGTAACCGGACTGCAAATGCTCCTACTGCCCTGGAACGTGACTGCCCTGCATAACAGTGGATGAGCAGCGTGTCAACCGCTTTATGTTTTCTTATAAATTTAATAATCTGTACGGCCATATCTTCGGAAAATAAAACAGCACCTTCTACCGGTCGGATAATATCATCAAATTGTAAAGTCAGAACCCCTTTGCAGTATTTGTTCTCTGAAAATGTAATTCCAAAACCATTCGTATGTGAATCCTGGATCGATATCACTGCATAAGTATCTGATTTCTCAACCATCTCCTCCAGACCAGCAGGATAATAATGCTGCATTACGTATTCAAAAGCGTCAAAAACAGATTTTACTAATACACGTTTCATCAAACCGTCTCCCTTCCTGATCATACTCCTTAACAGAAAATCAAAACATCTTAATATCTTATTGTAACACTGATTTTCCTCTAAAAATATATCATTTTCGCTATAAATCCAATGATCCAAATATTGACTTAACTAATCACTGTCAGCTGACGGATTCGGGTGTGCAGCACATAAAAAAAGAGCGAAAGTATCCTGAAGGACACTTTCGCTTTTCGCTTCTCAACTATTATTGTTCCACCCTGTCACGCAGGCGGTTGGTTTCTGACCGCATCCACAAAAATCAAAGTCAGAGCAATATATCCGACAAGAACCACTACGATCAAAGACAACAGTACAAGACAAATGATGCGTAGTTTCGGCTTTTCCCGCAAATACCGAAAGACCGTCACAATACCTGCCACTGCCACTACCAGCAGCAATACAGCCATTCCCAGCATCATACGTTTGCCGCCTTCTTATAGATAGTATCTTCCACACGCAGCGTGTCGATTATATCGGTGAACCAGCGCAGCTCATCCAAAAACTTCTGGCGCAGCATTTCCACATTCGCATTATCTTTCCCAAGTTCAAAGAAGTCACGCCCACTCTTTACCGCAACGTGCAGCTTTCCGTTCCGTAAAAAAGAAATATAGACAATGCCGCCGCTCTTGTCCGCCATACTGATAATATATTCCATCATGTTTGGTGTAAGGATGTAGTAAGCTTCCTCCGGATTATCCGCTCTTACACAGAAGCGCTTGCTAAACTGTTCGTTATCCATTGAAACATTACTTTTCATAAGTTTACGATCTTTTTTGCCCCACTCTGAGATATATACTTCACCGGCAAGTTCCTTACCAAAGTCGCAGGTAAGCCACTGCCCCTTAAAGAGTGAAGTACTATTCTTTTCTGTTTGTCCGTTTTCGTCGGTGCTTTCCTGCTCATCGATTAACTCGATGTCGCCCAGTTCAATGTTAAGCCCATTGTAGACCGCCTTGATATGATCGCTGCCGGCCGTGGTGTTATAAGAGAACGGAAATACCATGCTGCCAGGGTTTATTCTGCCCCAGGGGTTATATTCCACATCATCGCCAAGCGCCTCTTTCAGCACCCCGTTGATGATATTGTCGCTAAGGAGCTTTTTAAGCGTGCTGCTGCTCTTTTCCAGCTGGTATCCTCCTACCAGCGCAAGCACAAGACAGAAAATTGCCAGAGGAATCATCGCCGTGATAAAACAAAGAATCATCGCCGCGCCGGAGCCGTAAGTCAGAACCCTGGCAATCGTTGCCTTGCTGCGCAATGATTGGAGTTCAGCCTCCAACTGCTCATTCGTCATCATCTGCTTTTCTTCCATAAGCATCTCTTCCTTTCTCAGAACGTGATTTTTACATCTTCGCGCTTACTTGCTTCTG
>JBJEJD010000201.1:0-7864 GCA_051877705.1 Coprococcus sp.
GATATTATCGGTAATATGCGCGGCCGTCAGGAACAGTACAGCATAGGTTTCTATGGATTTCTGAACAATTATATGTTATACTGGTTCACCAGGCAGGCCGGGGAACGTCCGGAGTTATCAGAGGGACAGGCCCATGAGGTTGTGCATCAGTTTTTGTATGGTATTTACGTGTAGATACCAGGATCAAAAGGTTATGGATTTCATGCTTACAGTTCAATGTTATCAGGGAGGTACAGAATGAGCTTAGAACACAGAATTTTAGATCTTGATATGTATTTATTTGCAAAGGGAACGCACTATGAGATTTACGAGAAGCTGGGTGCGCATCTGGCAGAGGAAGATGGTGAAAAGGGAACCTATTTTGCAGTATGGGCGCCGAATGCCAGAAGCGTGAGTGTTGTCGGTGATTTCAATAAGTGGGACAGGAAAGCAAATCCGATGAAACCTGTTCAGCAGTCCGGTATCTGGGATACATTTATTCCAGGCGTGAAGGAAGGCGACCTGTATAAATTCGCGGTGGAGACCTGTTATGGCTACACGGTACTGAAGGCGGACCCATATGGGAATGAATCACAGCTGCGTCCGGATAATGCATCAGTTGTAGCTGATATCCGTCATTTTGACTGGACGGATGAAGAATGGCAGGCTGCTCATAAGGAAAAGAGAGTCAATGAACCAATGGCCATTTATGAGGTTCATCCGGGTTCATGGAAAAAGGACTGGAGCAAGCCGGGCGGTTTTTATGATTACAGACAATTTGCTGAGGAACTGGCAGAGTATGTACTGGATATGGGATATACACATGTGGAACTCATCGGTCTTTCAGAACATCCGTTTGACGGCTCCTGGGGTTATCAGGTATCAGGTTATTATGCACCGACATCAAGATATGGCAAGCCGGCGGATTTCATGTATTTTGTGAATTATATGCACGAGCATAATATTGGTGTTATTCTTGACTGGGTTCCGGCCCATTTCCCGAAAGATGAGTTTGGCCTGGGACGTTTTGACGGAACAGCTCTTTATGAGCATCAGGATCCGCGTAAGGGTGAACATCCGGAGTGGGGAACCTACTGTTTCAATTATTCCAGAACAGAGGTATCTAATTTCCTCGTGGCCAATGCTTTATTCTGGATCGAGAAGTTTCATGTGGATGGTCTGCGTGTGGATGCCGTCGCTTCTATGCTGTATCTGGATTTTGGCCGTTCTGCAGGCAACTGGATTCCGAACAAGGACGGAGGCAATCAGAACTATGAAGCTATTGAGTTCCTGAAGCACCTGAATTCCATTGTTACGAAGAGGAATCCGGGAGCTATGATGATGGCAGAGGAGTCAACGGCATGGCCGAAGGTTACAGGCGATGTGGATGATGGCGGCCTCGGTTTTACTTACAAGTGGAATATGGGATGGATGCATGATTTCCTTGAGTATATGAAGTGCGATCCGATTTTCAGAAAGTATCATCAGAATGAGATCACTTTCAGTTTTATGTATGCCTACAGTGAGAATTATGTACTGGTACTGTCCCATGACGAGGTTGTCCATCTGAAGAAATCCATGATCTACAAGATGCCGGGCACGATGCCTGAGAAATACGGCAATCTTCGTGCTGCTTATGGTCTGATGATGATGCATCCTGGCAAGAAGCTGCTGTTCATGGGTCAGGATTTTGCTCAGACGTCTGAATGGAATGAAGCCAAGAGTCTTGACTGGCACCTGTTGGAGAATTATCCGGAGCATCAGCAGCTGAATCGCTATTATAAGGCGCTTCTGCATTTTTATAAAGAATATCCGGCTCTCTATGAACTGGACAATTCACCGGAAGGCTTCGCATGGATCAATGGTTCTGATGCAGAACATAATATGCTGACCTTCTGCCGTATGACAAAGGACAAGAAAAATTGTCTTCTCTGCCATTTTAATTTCTCACCGGTGGCTTATGAGAATTTCCAGTCAGGTGTTCTGTGTCCGGGAACATATACAGAAGTTTTCAACAGTAATGCCAAGGAATTTGGCGGCGACGGTATTGTGAATCCGGAACCGATTGAAGCAACAGAAGAAGGTTGGGATTTCAAGGACTATTCCATTAAGTATCATCTGGGTGCTTATGGTGTATGTGTATTCAAATTTGATTATGTAGAACCAAAACCGAAGAAAGCTGCACTTCCGGCTAAAAAATATGTCCGCGAGGATATTCACAGACTTGCCGGACATTATAAAAAAATAACGGCTTCTGAAGAAAAATCTGAAGCAACTGAATAATTGGCAAATCTATGACTGCTGCCGGTTCCCGTAAAGGAACCGGCAGTTTTTTCTTTAGTTCTGAAAAAATAAATATCGCATATATTAATAAAAAACAGGTGGATGTCTATGCTGCGTTTTCTTATACGGGGAACCGTCGGTTCTGTATGTATCTATGGTTTATCTTTTCTGTCTGGTATGGCTGGTTTGATACTTCCTGTGGGAATTAATCTACTGACCTTTCTGAGCTGTGCGTTTTTTGGATTGCCCGGTCTTTTGTTGGTTTATGGGCTTAGTTTTATTCAATTGTATGTCTGAATTTGTCGATGAGTAATGGCAAAAAGCATAATTTATCAGATAATATCGATGAATTATTAGATAAATCAGATAACGAATCGTTTACAAACATATTGTGGATTGATATAATCCAGATACAAATTCTTATTCATCCTCTTTTTCCCCAAACATAAGATCAAAATTTAATATTGAACAGGAAGTGAGGTCATGCTGAAAATAATGACGCTGCTGCTTTTTATGGCAACAGCTGTTACAAAAGACAGACAGACCTGCAGGATTCCCAATGTACTTCTGGCTGCGGGGGCTGTGAACGGCTGTCTTCTCCGTTTTTACGAAGAGGGCTGGCCGGGCATTGCCGATGCGGTAACAGGAGCGATATTGCCGCTGCTGCTGTGCGGATGGCTGTTTGTACTGTCTATGTTGGGAGCAGGCGATGTGAAACTGCTGATGACGGTGGGTATTTATCTTGGGCCATCACAGATATGGAGGGTTTTTCTGGAATCCTTTTTTATAGGTGCAGGGATGGCTATGGTACGACTGATATGTTTCCATCTGGCGGCAGAGAGGTCAGCATATTTTCTGAATTATCTGCGCAGAGTATCGGGAGGTGGTCTGAAATCTTACATGGATATGGCAGAGCCTGAACAGGGAGAACCATGGCTCATACATTTTTCAGTGCCAATTATGCTGGCAGTGATATTTGACGTAGTCTTTATATAGTCAGGAGGAATACAGGATGAAGAATATGACGGTTGTCATACTGGAGAACAGAGAGATCTATGGGGAAAGGCTGGCAGCCTTTATCAGCCGGCACGAGGATTCTCCTTTTAATGTGCAGCTGTATCTGGAACATCCGGTACCGATGGAAAAGTGGGAAAAAGCAGATGTTGTTCTGATGACCTCTTCTTTGTCGGGAATCTATGAAAAAGATGTGTGTGGGCGCCGGCTGATGATTTTGGATGAGGAGGGAAAAGGATTTGAGAATGACAATACAGTCGTTTATAAATATCAGTCTGCGGTGGTGATTTATACGGCATTACTGGAATTTTGCATGGATAAAAGCGGGAAAAGACTGCTGGGGAATGGCAGACCGGGAAAAGAATGGATGATTATGGGAATTTATACGCCGATAGGCGGAGAAAAAAAGACAGCTGCGATATTGTCCATGTGCAGAAAAATGGCTGTGGACAGACGGGTATTATATCTTAATCTGGAACAGGTTCCGGTATTTCAGGAACTTCTGGAGGCGGATGACAGACAGGAGGGGATATCTGATCTGATTTATTATGTTAAGCAGCGCAGCAGAAATCTGGGAGTTAGATTAGGAAGAATGGTTATAAAGGGAGAATTTGATTATCTGATGCCTGCCGTTACTTCTGCCGAGGTTGGGGAACTGAATGCGGAAGAATGGAGGTTTTGCCTGGATAGTATCAGGAGTGAGACAGACTATGAAAAAGTAATTGTAGATTTCGGTTCCGCAGTGCCGCCGGTGGCTCTTCTGGATATTTGTACCAGATGGCTGATTATTGGAGAAGGAACACCATGGGAGCAGCGCTTGATCCGGCAATTCAGGAGAATACTGAACAGAATGACGGATAGAACTGATACGGAAATAATTGATGAAATCGAATTGGAGGAGGCTGAGAACAGAAATAAAATTTAGCAGAACTGAATGGACAGGTGGATGAATCAGGGAAGAGATGGAGGTATAGATCGAAGCGTTACTGTGGGAGGAAAGACCATGAAACGATACCAGGATATGAAACAACAATTACAGGAGCTGGTGCATCAGCGGCTGGATATGAGCAGGGAGATGATGGATGAAGAGATAGGCGAGGTGATTGATGATGTCATTATGGAGAAGAGCAGAGAAACATATATGAGTGCAGTAACAAAACTGACCCTCAGGCAGGAACTGTTTAATTCTATCAGGAGGTTGGATCTTCTCCAGGAACTGATTGACGATAAATCAGTAACAGAGATCATGGTAAATGGGGTTGATTCGATTTTTTATGAACGGGATGGATATATTTATCGTTGGGACAAGCATTTCGAATCGCGTGAGAAGCTCGAAGATGTTATACAGCAGATTGTATCCAGATCCAACCGGCAGGTCAATGAATCTGTGCCAATTGTGGATGCGCGTCTGGTGGATGGTTCCAGAGTCAATGTGGTGTTGGATCCGGTGGCACTGAATGGACCTATATTAACTATTCGTAAATTCCCAGAGGAAGCCATTACGATGGAGGAACTGATCCGCTGGGAATCCATTAGCCAGGAAGCAGCAGATTATCTCAGAGTACTGGTACAGGCAGGATACAATATTTTTGTCAGTGGGGCCACCAGTACAGGGAAGACAACATTTTTGAATGTTTTGGCAGATTATATACCAAAAAGTGAAAGAATTATCACCATTGAAGATTCTGCGGAACTGCAGCTCCACGATATAAGCAATCTTGTGAGACTGGAGGTAAGGCAGGCTGACAGTGAGGGTGTCAGTACAGTGACGCTTAGGGATTTAATCAAAACAAGTCTCCGAATGCGTCCGGACAGAATCATTGTAGGGGAGGTAAGAGGACCTGAAGCCCTGGATATGCTGCAGGCTAATAATACTGGCCATGACGGTTCACTTAGTACCGGTCATGCTAATTCGCCTGAGGATATGCTTTCAAGGCTAGAAACTATGATTTTGATGGGAACGGACATGCCCCTTCGTGCAGTGCGAAAGCAGATTGGCTCTGCAATCGATATTATTGTGCAATTAGGTCGTCTGAGAGATCATTCCAGGAGAGTGACGGAGATTACAGAGGTATTGGGCTGCGATCAGGATGAATATGTGCTGAATCCTATTTTTCAATTTCATGAGAGAGAAGATATTCTTCGGGAAACGTCAGATTATGGAGATGAACTGCAGAGGGTAAATGGTAGGCTGGAGAGAACCGGTTATCATCTGATGAATCGAAGAAAACTTCGGGCTGCGGCACTTGACCGGGCGGAGATATAGTTATGGCAATAAAGCGTGGAGAGGATAATGGAGAGAACGGGAAAACATGGATAGAATGGCTGAAAGGGATCCTTCTGATATCAGTGGCCGGATGGCTGTGCTTCAGAAGTTGGAAAGCATGCCTGGTGGGAATGATTTTGCTTCCGTTTTATCTGAAATCCATAAAAAAAGAAAAAATAAGGAAGAAGCAGGTGTTGCTTTGGGGGGAATTCAGGGATGTGATGGCTATGTTATACAGTAGTACGGCAGCGGGCGGAACAATGGAAAAGGCATTGAGGGATGCCAGGCAGGACATGAAAGCCTCTGAAAATAGGTATCAATTGCTTTTACCGGAGTTTGAACGAATGTGTTTACGGCTGGATCGGAATATACCCATGGAGGAAGTACTCAATGATTTTGCTGCTCGCAGTCAGGATGAAGATATTACATATTTTGTGCAGCTTTTATCCATAGCCCAAAAAAGTGGCGGCTCTTTAGCCGATATTATACATCATACAGCGGACATGATGAATATGCGAATGGAAATTAACACGGAGATTGAGACGATTCTGGCAGGAAAGAGGGGGGAACTCAAGGTTATGCTGATTGTTCCACCGGCTATTCTTCTGTATATGAATTTGTGCTCTCCGGATTATATGGCTGTTTTATATAGTACATTGGCAGGAAGATTCGTTATGGTCATTGCATTGTTCGCCTATGGGGCTGCAGCTGTGATCGGCCGGAAGATACTGGATATCCGGCTCTGATAAAAGAAAGAGGTGAAGGTATGCTGTGGTTTTTGTTTGGCGGAATGATTTTATGTGTCGTTTTACTTCCGGTTTTTCTGGCAGAAAGGTGGTGTAGGAGACACAAGCAGAAAAAATATTTCCCTGTGCCGAGGGGAATGGGATGGCTGCAGCGTACTGCTGTGTGGATGCTTTATCATTTACCGGAATCTGTCAGACAATCCAGTCTGTTAAAAGGGTGCGCAGATATGGCAGCTGGTAAACTCAGTCCTGGGATCAGAAGAGAGGTATTCTGTCAGAAGCATAAAATTAAAAAAATTATGATTTTTTATGGAGGGCTTCTGTTAACTGCTGTTTTTTTGATGATTTTCGGACTGATGAACCGGACACCGGATCTAACAGATTATCGCATCCAGAGAGAAGATGCCAGAGGAAGCAGTCATCAGGTGGCAGTAGAGGCAGAAATTGAAGGATTGGAGGAAAAACAGGAACTGTTACTGACGGTCCGTCCAAGGAGATATTCTGAAGAAGAAAGAGATGCATTAATTGAGCAGGTGAAAGATTACATTGACAGAGTACTTCCCGGAGAAAATGACAGTCTCCAGGAAGTCAGCAGTCCGTTGTATTTTCCATGTGGTTTTCCGGATGAAAATGTATCAATTGAATGGCAGCTGAAGGATTATAACCTGATTCATCAGGATGGTACTCTGGGAAATCTGACACTATATCAACTGCCAGTGGATACTGTTGTTACGGCTATTATCTGTTATGATAATTTTTCCGTGCAGTATGAGAAGAATATACGGATTATTGGAAGAGAAAAAACAGCGCAGGAAAATCTAACGGACAGGTTTATGGAAGCTGTAGAGGAGGCTGATGAACGCACTGCGGGGAATCTGCAATTTCAGCTGCCAAATGAAGTGGATGGTCATAAAATAATCTGGAGCTATCACAGGGAATCAACGCTGCCTGTGCTTGCAATGCTGGCGGTGAGTATGATTGTTTGTCTGGTTTTTTATCAGGAGGAGAAGCTGAAACAGCAGATGCGGCAGCGAACAGAACAGCTGTTGTATGATTATCCGGGATTTGTTCACAGGATGGTACTTATGCTGGGAGCAGGTATGACGGTCCGAAGGAGCTGGGATCAATTGATCATTGATTATGAAAAGGAGGAAGAGAAAAAGAAATCAGGGACCTGGCTTTATAAAGAAATGAAATACGCACGTATTCAAATGCAGACCGGAATACCGGAAATTCAGGCTTATATGGATTTTGGACGGAGAACAGATCTGCCTCAGTATATTAAATTCAGTCAGCTTCTGATTCAGCATATACGAAGGGGAAGCCGTGGGATGCAGGAAATGATGCTGCAGGAGGCAAGTGAGGCAGAAAAGCAGAGGAGAGATCTGGCAAGACGTCTGGGAGAGACGGCAGGAACAAAATTACTGTTGCCCATGATGATGCTGATGGTAATAGTATTGGTGATTGTAATGGTACCGGCATTTTTTTCGATGTAACGGTAGAAAGGAGAACGCTTATGCAGATGTTGTGGAAACGATTTATTTGTGAGGAAACGGCAGTTGGTGTAGTGGAGATT
>JBJEJD010000202.1:0-7792 GCA_051877705.1 Coprococcus sp.
CGTTCCACTTCGGTCGGTGCTAACGAACGTCCACCGGACGTTCAGCACCGCAAATCGTTTTCAGGAAGAAGTCACAGGGACAGGCATTATGAAAATACGGGGATAAAAAAGGTAGTCTAAGATGGATGCCTCTTTCATATATTATATTACTATATATGGAAGGGGTATTTTTATGGACGAATTGCGCGTATATAAAGATATTCAGATGAGAACGGGCGGTGAGATCTATATTGGTGTGGTTGGTCCTGTGAGGACGGGGAAGTCCACTTTTATTAAAAGATTTATGGATCTGATGGTGCTGCCGGGCATACAGGATGTTCATGAAAGAGAACAGGCACGGGATGAGCTGCCTCAGAGTGCTGCCGGCAGGACGATTATGACGACGGAGCCGAAATTTATTCCTAAAGAGGCTGCGTCCATTACGATTTCCGATGATATTCGTGTGAAAATCCGCCTGATCGATTGTGTGGGCTTTATGGTAGAAGGCGCTTCGGGTCATATGGAGAATGATAAGGACAGAATGGTGCGGACACCATGGTTTGATGACCCCATTCCTTTTAAAAAGGCAGCCCATATCGGGACCCAGAAGGTCATCCGTGATCATTCCACCATTGGTCTGGTGATTACCAGTGACGGCAGCTACGGGGAGTTGGCACGGGAGCAGTTTGTGGAGGCAGAGGAAAAGGCCATTCAAGAACTGAAACAGATCGGCAAGCCTTTTATTGTCATTGTCAATTCTGTCAGGCCTTATGCCATGGAGACGCAGGCTCTCTGTAAGCAGATAGAAAGCAACCATGATGTCAAATGTCTTTCCTTCAACTGTGATCAGTTGAAGAAAGAGGATATTCAATCCATAATGGCCACCATGCTGCTGGAATTTCCTGTGTCCCAGATTGACTTTTATACACCAAAATGGTTTGATCTTCTGCCGGAGACCAGTCCTGTAAAAATGGCCATTGCCGAAACAGTCAGAAATTATCTGATGAGTGTACGGCATCTGAAGGATGTCCGGGTGATGCAGGAGCAATTATCTTGCCCTTACATAAAGAAGCATTTTATCGAGTCCATCAATATGAGCGACGGACGTGTCATCTTCCATCTGGACATTGAGCAGAAATATTATTATGAACTTCTGTCTGACTGGCTGGGTATGCCGGTTAACGGCGATTATGCTTTTTACAGGATCCTGAGACAGCTGTCGGAGACACAGAATGCCTATGCGGCCGTTTCACAGGCTGTAGATGAAGCGAAGGTGAAGGGATATGGTGTGGTGGCGCCGGACCGGCAGGAGGTATCTCTGGAAGCACCGGTACTCATTAAGCATGGCAGCCGTTATGGATTCAAGATTAAGGCAACAGCACCGTCCATCCATATGATCAAAGCCGGAATAGAGACGGAGATTGCGCCAATCGTGGGAGATCAGGCCCAGGCAGAAGAATTGATCGCATCCATGAATGCCGGTCAGCAGGATAACCCTCAGGCCATCTGGGAAACGCTCATATTCGGCAAGACCGTCGGGCAGCTGGTGGAGGAAGGTATTCAGACAAAAGTGACCCGTATGTCGGAAAACAGCCAGCAGAAAATGCAGGAGGCCATCCAGAAAATCATCAACGATGGTAATGGCGGTGTGATCTTTATTATTATATAGTGGAGAGCAGATCAATCAAAAAACCCTCTGAAACAGAGGGCTTTTTGATTGATAAAATTTATCTATGTCCGGGATTTTGATAATTCTGCAATTTTAGCCTGCAGTTCCTGAATGAGAGCTTCTTTATTGCAAAGTTCCATATCCTTTTGATTCAATTGTTCTTTTTGTGCATCTATTGTGTTCTGCATTTCATCAATCATATAATCAATCGTTCCCAGATCAAGTTCATGTAATTCTTTGGAATACATTCCCATCACCCTTTCCACATCCAGACATAGTTGATAAATTTCAGGTCAGCCATGCCTCAAGTTTGTTAGTTATATTTCTATTGTGATGGCTTTGTTTGAAGATGTCAAGAGGTATCAGAATTTTGAATGAGACTTCTTTAAAGAAATTCCATCTTCTGAAACAGGCTGCCGGAGATGGCAATGATATTGTCAATATCGATAGTGAGTCCTTTGTCACTCAGCATACCATTATCGGCATAGAGAATAATCTTCCTGCTGTAAAGATCGATTTTCTTCACGATTCCGGTCGTGGTGATATAGGAACCGCCATCTTTTTGGGCATCCGGAATGAAGTGGGTGAAGGAGATGACGGGCCGTTCCTGAAGATGTTCCCGGAGTATCTGCAGCCGGTCATCCAGCATTGCCTTGCTGCTTTCATCCAGTTCGATCCTCTCATCAGTCAGCCGGGCGGTTTCCTTCACGGCTTCATCGTAGCCGACGAGGGCTGCAAACGGTGAAAACTGGGCCGCACGGTCAGACAGGGCCATATGCGGTCTTGTGGCGGACTGGTGATGCGGCAGATGAAGCATGTCATCGTAACGGTGAGGATCCTTATTCATAGATCCATGCGAAGCTGCAGCCATGTGTCAATGCCTTCTTTCTGCTATAATTGTTGAGACTTCCTGTATCTTCTGATCACAGATCATGCCTTGTGGCCGCCGATCTGCTGATTCCTGTCTTTGGCGGTGGCACCTTCCTGCAGGTTCATTCCCTTCAGAATGGCGTTCTTCCCGTACTTTTTCCTGATGGTCAATGCGGCCTGCTGCAGCTTCTTTTCACGGTCCAGTTCTGCTTTTTCTTTTGCACGCTGTTTTTCAATCTCGGCATAGTCAGTGAAGAGATTGAGCTGCTCGAATGCATTGTCTTCTGCGGCCATGTCCGATTCACGGATGACGTGATTGGCTGAAATTGTGATGCGACGAACAAGCAGGTTCCTGTCCACGATCCGGTCATAGAGTGACATCATACATTCCGTGATCAGCCGGGTGGAGCTGGTGTATCTGTCAAGATTGCCTGTGCCATGGGCATGTTTGGGAACTTTGCGTCCATAGTGGTCTGTGGTGACGGGGCCGTGGTAATCTGCGGACCGGCCGTCGGTGAGGTTTGAGATATCATATCCGACGGTCAGTACGATCTGGTCGGTGACCAGTCCCTTGTCGACCAGGTCCAGCACCAGCAGATCCGTCATCTCCCGGACAACCAGCCTTGCTTTTTCAAAGCTGTAGGGCTGTGTCAGTACCTGGCCGGAACCCAGGGAATTCGACTGGGGTCTGTAGGCCTTGATATCGGCAATCGTACAGGGTTCCCAGCCCCAGGCGTGGTCAATGAGAAGCTCCGCGTTGATGCCGAAGAGTTTATATAAAAGGTTTTCATTGTGGAAATCGTTGAACCTGCCGATGGAACAGCGGGCCACATCGCCCATGGTGAACATTCCGTTCTCCTGCAGCTTCCTGGCATATCCGCGGCCGATCCGCCAGAAATCGGTGAGGGGTTCGTGGGTCCACAGAATCTGACGGTAGGTATATTCATCCAGCTCGGCAATGCGGACACCGTCCTTATCCGGGGGAACGTGTTTGGCTACAATGTCCATGGCCACTTTTGCAAGATAAAGGTTCGTCCCGATGCCGGCTGTGGCTGTGATACCGGTTGTGTACAGGACCTCCCGGATCATCGTCATCGCCAGTTCACGGGCGGTCATATGATAAGTGTCAAGATAGCCGGTGACATCCATGAAAACTTCATCGATGGAGTAGACATGGATATCTTCCGGCGCGATATATTTCAGGTAAATACTGTAAATAGATGCGGATACATCCATATAGCGGGCCATGCGCGGAGTGGCGGTGATGTAAGACAGCTCCAGCGCAGGATCCTTCGCCAGTGCTTCTGAACTGAAGGAAGAACCACGGAAGCTGTATTCGCCGCTGCTGTCCCGGAGGATCTTCTTCTGATGGATGGCGTCCGAGAGACGTCCGGCATTGACCTCCCTGACCTTCTGAACGACCTCGAAAAGACGCGGACGTCCGGGAATACCGTGAGCCTTGAGAGAGGGGGAGACTGCCAGACAGATCGTCTTCTCCGTGCGGGAGGTATCGGCGACAACGAGATGGGTGGTCATGGGATCAAGACCGCGGTCTGTGCATTCCACAGAGGCATAAAAGGACTTCAGGTCAATGGCAATATAGGTACGGCTGCCTGCTGTCATACAGCCATGGTCCGTTCTACAAACCAGCGGCCGAATCTTGCAGAGAAGAGCGGGTCTGTCCGTTCGAAGAACAGATGCTTCTCCTGCCCCTGGATCACTACAGTATAACAGTCACCGGATCTGCCCGCCATATCCGCCGGACGGAAATCCTTCACCTGATCAATGGTAAATGTCCGTCCGTCATCCCATGTGATGGATCGCGGCTGCATATAGCCGGTGGCATCAAAATCAGAGTTGACCTTTACGTATATCTTTTCTATTTGAGATCTTTTTATCATAGAGCGCTTCATCATAACCTCCGGTCTGCAGGGAATGTCATAGTGTCAATACCGGTATTGCATGTAAACTTCGTCATATTGTCACCGTATAGGAAGTTTAACTTCACTATTATTATACGGGAAGCAGCTTTGAATGTCAAGATGCAATATACCGAGGTCGTTTATTTATGATGTCTGCGTCTGTAATCGGCCAGATAACGCATCTGTTCTTCATCTTCCCTTTCCTGATCCGGGCTGCCGGACGGGATCAGGAGGCAATACAGAATAATTGAAAATATAATAAAAACGGCAATAATGCAAAAAATCAACAATGACAATTCCTTTCAGGATGCTTGAAGTACAGTATATAGTATATGCAGGAATTTGAATTAATAGTTCGTCTGCTTTGCAGCCCGGGATTCTGCGCCGGGACCTGCGAACAAGTCCCGAATCTGGAAAATAATGTATACAGGACTTTGGAAGCCACTTGACAATGGCCGGAGAGTTTTATATAATTATGATTAAAGTTAGCGGAAGACGATGGCGTCAGATGATACATAGGAAGCGCCCTTGTATTTCGCTTTTATTTTAATTTATTAAGGAGGAAGATATGATGAAAAGAACTTTAGCGGCATTTTTATGTGCGGTTATGGTTGTGGGTGCTCTTGCAGGATGTGGCTCCAGCTCCAAGGAAGCTGAGACAAAGGCTCCTGAGACAGAAGCTGCAGCAGAGGCAGGCAGCGAGGCAGCCGGTGAAACGGAGGCAGCGGGCGCTGCAGATGACAAGGTATGGGTTATCGCTACAGATACGGTATTCAGACCATTCGAGTTCACCAATGAGAACAACGAGTTTGTAGGTATTGATGTGGATCTTCTGGCAGCGATCGCTGAGGATCAGGGCTTCCAGTATGAACTGCAGAGCCTTGGCTGGGATGCAGCTGTTGCAGCTGTACAGGTTGGACAGGCTGATGGCATCATTGCAGGTGCTACGATTAAGCAGGAACGTATTGACAGCGGCTGGATCTTCTCTGAAGGCTACTACAATGCAACACAGACCTTCGTTGTTGCAGCAGACAGTGATATTGCAGCTTTTGAAGACCTGGCAGGCAAGAATGTGGCAGTTAAGAACGGTACAGCCGGTGCTGATTTTGCCAACAGCCTGAAGGATGAATACGGATTTACAGTAACTGTATTTGAAGATTCACCGACCATGTATCAGGATGTTCTTCTTGGCAACAGTGCGGCATGTGTAGAAGATACACCGATCATGGCTGACAATATCAAGACAGGCGGTCTTGCACTGAAGATTCCTGAAGGCATGGAGAGCGAAGGCGCACCTTACGGTTTTGCTATCATGGATGAGAAGAATCAGGCATTACTGGATATGTTCAATGCCGGTCTTGCCAACATCAAGGCCAATGGCAAGTATGACGAGATCATTGCCAAGTATCTTGGTGAATAATCAGCATTTTATTATTGCACAGAATAGGCTTATTTCAAGGGAGAACGTGGGAAATTCTGCAAGAATTTTCCACGTTCTTGTTTTTGTCAGAATAGTATGTTAAAATAAAGGCAATATGATCATCCGGCCGGGGACTTCCATAAAGGCAGATGATCAAAAAATACATACAGAAGGAGAAGTGACAATGAGTAAAATAATCAGTGTTTATGGTACCATGCTGATTCGATCGCTGGGCAATACATTGCTTTTAACCCTCCTTGCGCTGGTATTTGCAATGATTATCGGTTTGATATTTGCTCTTATGAATGTCGGCAAGAACCGATTCTTTAATCTGATTGGTACGATCTATGTAGATGCGGTCAGGGGTGTACCGCTGATCGTCCTGGCCTACTTCATTTATTTTGGTATTCCGCAGGGCATCAAGATGATGGGAATCACCAATTTCAGAATGACAGCGCTCCAGGCAGGTACGATTGCGCTGGCCATGAACTGCGGCGCTTATATGGCCGAGATCATTCGTGCCGGTATTGAGAGTGTGGATAAGGGACAGATGGAAGCGGCCAGAAGCCTTGGACTGCCTTATGGAACCAGTATGAGGCTGGTTGTGCTGCCTCAGGCCATCAGGACCATGATTCCTTCTATTATCAATCAGTTTATCATCACTTTGAAAGATACATCTATCCTTTCAGTTATCGGTTTCCCTGAACTTACCAATACCGGTAAGACGATTTCCGGCAACACCATGCAGGTACTTCAGACATGGGCAGTTGTTGCCGTCATGTACCTGGTTGTCATTACGGCGCTCAGCAAGCTGGCGAAGTATGTGGAGAGGAGGCTGAAACGTGGAAAAGAGCAATAATAAAGTTCATGTAGAGAATTTGAAGAAGAGTTTTGGCAAGCTGGAAGTCCTTAAGGATATCAGTATTGATATCTCGGAAGGTGAAGTTGTGGTTCTGCTGGGACCTTCCGGAAGCGGCAAGTCCACTTTTCTCCGCTGCCTGAATCAGCTGGAAGTGGCTACCAGCGGTACGATCATCGTTGACGGCCATACAATTACAGACAAACATACAGATATCAATAAGGTACGTGAGAATATCGGCATGGTATTCCAGCATTTCAACCTGTTCCCGCACAAGACCGTTCTTGAGAATATTATGCTGGCTCCGGTGGAACTGAAGAAGATGTCGAAAGAGGAAGCCCGTGAAAAGGGCATGCAGCTGCTGCAGCGTGTCGGTATGCAGGAGAAGGCCGATGTGTATCCGCCTCAGCTGTCCGGCGGTCAGAAGCAGCGTGTGGCCATTGCCCGCTCCCTGGCCATGAATCCGGATATCATGCTCTTCGACGAGCCGACTTCAGCCCTGGACCCTGAGATGGTCGGAGAGGTACTGGAGGTTATGAAGGAGCTGGCCCGGGGCGGTATGACCATGGTGGTTGTTACCCATGAGATCGGATTCGCCAGAGAGGTGGCTGACCGGATTATTTTCATGGATGGCGGATATATCGTGGAGCAGGGAACGCCGGATGAGGTACTGAAACATCCGAAGGAAGCCAGAACCATTGATTTCCTGAATAAGGTTTTATAGTCATAAGGGGAGTATGGAGTATGAAAAAGATTATTACCATCAGCCGTGAATTCGGCGCGAGCGGCGGAACCATCGGTCTGGCAGTGGCCAGCAGACTCGGATATGAATATTATGACAAGGAGATCATTCTGCAGGCGGCCAGAGATTCCAATCTCGATGTGGAGAGCTTCCAGAAGTGGGACGAAAAAGTGCCGATGAATTTTGGCTTCGCCCAGAGCTTATTTGATTTTTACAATAAACCGCTGAATGAAAAGCTGTTCATGGCTCAGAAAAAGGTCATCAGACGCATCGGGGAAAAGGGAAACTGTGTGATCGTCGGACGGAATGCCAACAGTATTCTCCGGGAATA
>JBJEJD010000203.1:0-7704 GCA_051877705.1 Coprococcus sp.
CAGGAGAATGACTATGGAGATGAGGAAGGACTTCGCAGATCTCCCGGAGATTGACAAGGTACAATTATATATTAATCATGCCAGGCCGGTTTTGAATAAACAGGCTTTATTTGCTGACGGCACAGAGTTTTATCGTATGTATACACCGCAGGAAGACGGATATGGTGTACGGCTTCGTTTCAGAACGGAGCGGGATAATGTGGAGACGGTGACACTGGTGACGAATGTTATGAGGAAAACTATGGAACGTGTATCAGTGGATCGTCAGTTTGATTATTATGAAACATTTGTAAGCTATCCCGCCTGTGGGCAGGATTATTATTTTGAGGTTGTCAGCGGTAAAATGCAGGTCGTTTACAACAAAAGAGGCGTTATGGATGGACCGCAGAATTATTATAATTTTAAGTTCCGACCTGAATTTAAGACACCTGACTGGGCAAAAGGCGCTGTTTTTTATCAGATTTTTGTAGATCGTTTTTTTAATGGGGATCCAACGAATGATGTGTTGGATCATGAATACAGTTATATCGGCAGTCATGCTTCGGCAGAGAAGGACTGGATGGCTTATCCGAAGAATATGGATGTCGGTCATTTTTATGGCGGAGATCTGCAGGGCGTTATGGATAAGCTTGATTATTTACAGGATCTGGGAGTGGAAGTGCTATATCTGAATCCGATTTTTGTATCGCCTTCCAACCACAAATATGATATTCAGGATTATGATTATATAGATCCTCATTATGGAAAGATCGTCCGTGATGAGGGTGAACTGCTGAAAAACGGAGATATGGATAACCGCCATGCGACACGGTATATTACCCGTGTGACGGATAAGGAGAACCTGGAAGCGAGCAATGCATTTTTTATAAAATTTGTAGAAGAGGTGCATCGCCGCGGAATGCGGGTGATTCTTGATGGTGTTTTCAATCACTGTGGGTCCTTTAATAAATGGCTGGACAGAGAGAGAATCTATGAAGGTCAGTCAGAGTATAAAGCGGGAGCCTATGTGGATGAAGAGAGCCCATATCACAGTTTTTTCAAGTTCCATACGGAGCAGTGGCCTTATAATAAAGATTACGATGGCTGGTGGGGGCATGAAACGCTGCCGAAGCTGAATTATGAAGGCTCGGAAAAGCTTTATGAATATATTATTCAGATTGGGAAAAAATGGGTATCTCCACCGTATAACGTAGATGGCTGGAGGCTGGATGTGGCTGCGGATCTGGGACATTCTTCAGAGTTTAACCATCAGTTTTGGCGTGATTTCCGCAAGGCAGTTAAGGAAGCCAATCCTGATGCTTTGATCCTGGCGGAAAACTATTCAGATCCTGCATCATGGCTGGATGGTGATCAATGGGATACAGTCATGAATTATGAGGCATTTATGGAGCCTGTTACCTGGTTTTTGACTGGTGTAGAGAAACACAGTGATGAATATCGCGGTGATCTGCTGTGTAATTTTGATACTTTCCAGGGGGCAATGAGCCATCATATGTCCCGTTTCCACCATGAGTCTTTGTATGTGGCCATGAATGAATTATCCAATCATGACCATTCCCGTTTCCTGACAAGAACCAACGGGCAGGTGGGGCGTCTCCAGAGCAGAGGATCCAGAGCAGCGGAGAAGGATGTTAATCCGGCAGTTATGAGAGCGGCTGTAATCATGCAGATGACATGGCCCGGAGCACCGACTGTTTATTATGGCGATGAAGCAGGTGTCTGCGGATGGACAGATCCTGATAACAGGAGAACCTATCCATGGGGAGCAGAAGATATGGAAATGCTTCGTTTCCACAAGGAGGCTATTCGTATACACAGAAACAGCAGTGCTTTGAGAACGGGTTCCTTTAAGATGCTTTACGGAACCAGGGGTATACTGGTCTACGGCCGTTTTGATGAAAAGGAACGATATGCTGTTGTTGTCAATAATACAAAAGAAACCGTGGATGTGAAGGTGCCTGTATGGCAGCTGGGAGTTACCAATACCAGCCGGATGGAACAGGTTCTGATGAGCGTTGAGAATGCTTTTACAAGGGAAAATAATACCTATGCCGTCAAGGATGGACATGTAAAAATAGCCATGCCGAGGACATCTGCCGTTATACTGCGGGAAATACGTGGTTAAATTATGGCGAAAACAGCTTGAATTCTTACGGCAGGTATGGTATTATAAATAGCGGTCAGACAACATGACCCATGGATGGATTCCCGAGTGGCCAAAGGGGACAGACTGTAAATCTGCTGCGACACGCTTCGGTGGTTCGAATCCACCTCCATCCATTAAGATGAATACTTAGACTGCCATACAATCTGCAGAGCGGATTGTATGGCAGTTTTTGCGTTTTAGTGAACATATGCCATATTCTTTGTCCGGCATCAAATGCAGAAGAGAAGCATAGACTGTAAAAAAGCCCGGAGGAAATCAAGTGTGGATATTCTGTGGGGCGGAATGCTGGCAGTGGGAATTCTATATGGTATTTTGACAGGGAATCTGGATGCTGTGACGCAGGCTGTTCTGGACAGCGCCCGGAATGCAGTCAATCTTGCCATAACCATGGCCGGGATCATGGCTTTCTGGACCGGTATGATGCAGATCGGGCAGAGCAGCGGTATGATTGATGCTGCGGTCAGAGGGGTCAGACCTGTACTGGAATGGCTTTTTCCGGACATTCCAAAGGGGCATCCGGCCAGGGAGTCTATAGCGGTCAATTGTATTGCCAATATTTTTGGTTTGGGATGGGCGGCTACACCTGCGGGGTTAAAGGCTATGAAGGAGTTGGAAGAACTGGAGATGGAGAGACGGAAAGCGTCCGGAACCACAGAAAAGACGGAAGAGAAGGGCAGTCCATGGAAAGGCAGGTGCATAAAAGCTGTACCTGAAGGGATGGCTAATAACGAAATGTGTACGTTTTTGGTTTTAAATATATCCTCTTTGCAGCTGATACCCGTCAATATTATTGCTTACCGGAATCAGTATGGCAGTGTCAATCCTGCTGCAATTGTAGGTCCTGCCATAGTGGCGACGTGTGTGAGTACGGCAGTGGCGATTATCTATTGCAAATTGATGAACAGGAGGCATATTGATTGATGATCCAATGGCTGTCAGACAGTATTATTCCACTGATCGTGTTTGTGATGGTACTGGTGGGAATGCGAAAAAAGATCGCGATATATGATGAATTCATCAAAGGTGCGAAAAATGGTCTTGAAACCACCATGAATATTCTGCCGACACTGGTGGGGTTGATGATTGCTGTAGGTGTGGTGCGGGCATCCGGGTTGCTGGAGGCCTTGACAGAAGGCCTTTCTTTTTTTACAAATGCAGTACATTTTCCGTCTGTACTGGTGCCATTGGGGGTGATGAAGCTTTTTTCTTCATCGGCGGCGACAGGTATGCTGCTGGATCTGTATGAGCATTATGGCTGTGATTCTCTGGTAGGTATGGCTGCGTCACTTATGCTCAGTAGTACGGAAACGGTTTTCTATACCATGAGTATTTATTTTATGTCTGTAAATGTTACAAAGACCAGATGGACATTGGCGGGAGCCTTGTTATCCAGTCTGGCGGGGATTGCTGTGAGCGTATGGCTTGCCGTACAGTTGACAGTTTGAGTGGTATCATTTATAGTTATTACCATCAGTTGGCAAAGATAGAGATGCCGGACGAGAATACAGATTATATATAGAAGGAGCAAAATCATGCAATACGAAGGAACTGTTTACAGACCGCCCAGCGAGGCTCACAGCCTGATCGTTCAGATTACGGTGGGATGTGCCCACAATACCTGTACTTTTTGTACGATGTACAAGGATAAGAAATTCAGAATACGTCCGAAGGAAGCAGTCATGGCGGATTTTGAGGAAGCTGCCATGCTGTATGGCCCTCATATTCGGAGAATCTTTCTGGCAGACGGGGATGCGCTGATTGTAAAGACAGTGGATCTGCTGGATATTCTCGGCTTTATCCGGCAGAGATTTCCGAATCTGGAACGCGTAACAGCCTATGGGACAGCACAGGATATACTGCATAAAACAAAAGACGAGCTGCGGCAGCTGAAGGCCGCAGGACTGGATATGATATATATGGGTCTTGAATCCGGGGACCCTGAGATCCTGGAAGATATACATAAAGGAGTGAGCCGGGAACAGCTCAGCGAAGCCGGCCGCAAGCTGCAGGAATGCGGTATTTTATGTTCAGCTACACTAATATCCGGTCTTGGCGGCCGTCAGCGGCTGCGGGAGCATGCCATTGCCTCGGCATCGCTTGTCAGTGAGATTAAACCGGCTTATGTAGGTTTCCTGACATTGATGATAGACAGAGAGGCACCGATCTATCCTAAGATCGAATCAGGGGAGCTGGCTCTTCTGAATCCGGAGGATGTCGTTGAGGAGATGCGGCTGTTCCTTGGAAATGTTGATTCGGAAGGAACAATTTTCAGAGCCAATCATGCATCGAATTATGTGATTCTGAAAGGAACTTTAAATAAGGATATTCCTGCCATGATGGCATATCTGGATCAGGTGGAACAGAGCGGAAGATACAGGGCGGAAAGATTCCGGAGATTGTAGGCCTCTGTATTATTCCAGCTCCAGATATTCGGTGGCATGGGTCTTGGTATACAGGATCAGTACATCTCCCTCGAACAGGAGCAGGTCACCCTTTGGGATCAGCATAGTACCGCGTCGCTTGACCATGACGATCAGCGTCTGACGGGAAATATCCAGATCACGGATATGCATGCCGTTCCATGGATGCTGCTTTCTCAGAACGATTTCCTTCAGGTCGATATGCTGTTGGTCTTTGATGGCCTCTGCACCGAGAATCAAAGTATCACCGGCTCTGAGAATGATGTCACCGCGCGGAACGATGGCCTCAGAACCTCGTTGGATGACGGCGATGATGATGCTGTGGGGAAGACCGAGATCTTTAATGGCCTTTCCTGTCCATACATCGGACTTTTTTAATTTGATTTCGATAAAATGGACATCTTCTTCTTTGGCAAAATCACCGATTTTCTTCAGGCGGGAGTATTGTTCAACGAATCCGGCGGAAATGATACCAGTGGGGATGGCGACCATACCGACACCCAGGAATGTAATACATATGCCGAAAATCTTACCAAGGGTTGTCACCGGATAAATATCCCCATAGCCGACAGTCAGCAGCGTGGAGGCAGCCCACCATATGCCGGAAAAGGCATTGGTAAATACATCGGGCTGGGCTTCATGCTCAAGGCTGTACATGCACAGGCTTGAAGCTACCATCAGGATCATAATGATAAAAACAGAAGATACAAGCTGCTGTTTTTTTCCTACAATAACTTCTGTGATGACATTCAGAGAATCATAATAGGCATTGATGCGGAAAAGCCTGAAAATTCTTACGACACGGAACATTCTGAAGGCCGCTGCACCGGTCGGAAAGAAAAATGGCATGTAATAGGGCAGAAATGACAGCAGATCGATAATGCCCGACAAAGAAAAAATGTATTTCAGTATGGCACGGCCTTCGGACAGGCCTGGATGCATGCATTTGGCTGTTAAAAGACGAAGTATGAAATCAATGGCAAAAAAAGCCACTGTGATAGCTTCTGCTGATAATAGAAAGACACCATAGTGAGCCTCCATGCTGTCAAAGGTATATAAAATTGTAACAATCAGGTTAATGATCAGCATGATTGTACTGAAAAAATCGTAGCTGCGGCTGATCATATCGTCAGCACCGCCAACTTCAACGATTTGTGCCAGTCGCTGACGGCGTACATTCCATTCTTTGTTCATATGTAAATCCCCCAACATTAAACTGATTTTATTATACAGCGTCGACTGGGTTTTTTAAACAAAATAAATGTCAGAAAATAAAAATATTTTTAAAAAATATATTGACAAATAAAGAATAGATGATATAATTAAAGCATAAAAGAAAGAAACGGAACAAGTTAACAAACAAATAGTAAGAAGGGACTGATTCCAAAATTCTAAGTAGTTTTTGAAGTCACCAGTCTAAATTAACGAAAGAGAGGTACGGACCACCAGAAGCATAATTTTTATATAGGAAAAGGAAACTGAAGAAAGGGGTACAGACCAATGTACAATTTAGATGAACAGTGAAGGGCCATCTGATGATTAGAAAGCTACATCAGATGGCCTTATCTTTTTGTGTTTGCCGGATCCTGCTGTATTCAGTCTGCTTTTTTCTTTTCCTGCTGTAAAAAATATGTTATGATAAAAAACAAATTGCAATAAAAGGATGGAAGAAAATATGAAAGAGAATTTGAAAGCAATGGCTTCCTATTACAGACCTTATATGGGGATTTTTCTGGCGGATACCTTTTTTGCTTTCCTGGGGGCTGCGGTGGCTCTCGTGATACCGCTTGTTGTCAGATATATCACATCGGAAGTCATATATTGGCCGCAGTCGGAGGCTATGCCAATGATCATCAGGCTGGGAATTGCCATGCTGCTGCTGGTGGCTGTACAGTTTTACAGCAATTATTTCATCGGTAATTACGGACACGTTATGGGAGCAAAGATCGAATATGATATGCGGGCGAAGATATTTGCCCATTATCAGAAGCTGTCCTTCAGCTTTTATGATGATCAGAAGGTGGGACAGCTCATGTCGAGGATTACGTCTGATTTGTTTGATATCAGTGAATTGATGCATCATGGACCTGAAAATGTGATCATCTGCGGCATCAAAATTATTGGATCGCTTGTAATACTGGCGACCATCAGTCCTTTGCTGACGCTGGCTGCCTTTTCTCTGATTCCGCTGATGCTGATCTATGCCTTTGTATTTAATGTAAAAATGAAGCGGGCCTTCAGGAAAAACAGGGAAAGAATCGCAGATATTAACAGTCAGATTGAGGACAATCTGTCGGGTATTCGTGTGGTGAAGTCATTTGCCAATGAAGAAATTGAGATGGACAAGTTCAGAACGGGGAATGATGGATTTCTGGAATCCAAAAAGCGCAGTTATTCTTATATGGGCGGGTACCATGCGGGTATCACAGCCTTTACAACGATGATTACGATCGTGGTTCTTATATTCGGCTCTTTTGGTATTATGAAAGGTTTTGTCAGTGTGACGGATCTTGTCACTTTTCTTCTTTATATTAACGTTTTTACCGAACCGGTGAAGACTTTTATTGATTTTACAGAGCAGTTCCAGAATGGTTATACGGGATTTGAGAGATTTCAGGAGATTCTGCACATCCATCCGGATATTGAAGACCAGCCGGGTGCTGTGGCACTGAAAGATGTGAGGGGAGATATTGAATTTGATCATGTATCGTTTCATTATCAGGACCATGAGGAAATGGTGCTGGGGGACATCTGTTTGAAGGCTGACGCAGGTACATATATGGCGCTGGTAGGTCCGTCGGGAGTGGGGAAGACGACGCTCTGCAGTCTGATCCCGAGATTTTATGAAGTGAGCAGCGGTACGATCCGTATTGATGGCATGGATATCAGAAATATACAATTAAAGAGTCTGAGAGACCATATCGGTATTGTGCAGCAGGATGTATACCTTTTTGTAGGAACAGTTTTTGACAATATCCGTTATGGCAGGCCTGATGCTTCCAGGGAGGAAGTCATTCAGGCGGCAAAGGATGCCAATGCGCATGAATTTATCATGGGATTGCCGAATGGATATGATACAGATATCGGTCAGCGAGGCATCAAGCTGTCCGGCGGGCA
>JBJEJD010000204.1:0-31028 GCA_051877705.1 Coprococcus sp.
CGATGCCTGCATTATTGACCAGCACGTCAATTCGTCCATACTTTGCGATTGTCTCTTCTACGACACGGTCACAATCTTCTCTCACACTGACGTCCGCACTGACTGAAAAAGCTTCTCCACCATTTTCAATGATTCTCTGTTCTACAGCCTTCAGCTTTTCAGCTCTTCTTGCCGCCAGAACAACCTTTGCGCCTTCTGAAGCCAGCACCTCTGCTGTCTTTTCCCCAATGCCTGAGCTGGCTCCTGTAACAACTACAACCTTCTGATCCAGTAATCCCATAAAATATGTCCTCCTTATAATGATACACCTGTTAATTACGTCTGTAGAAAGTCTATCATCACAAGGAGGACATGTAAAATGCCCATTTTTTCATCTGAAATATATCAAAAAAAGTATGACGTTTTAATTGTTTGGCTGAAGAGTCTCGCATAGCACATCAATGAACAGGGACAATTCTGCCGAATCAAAATGTTTATTCCATGCTATACAGATGGGCATTTTCTGATCCAGCACAAGACATCCAAGACTTCTGTCGCTGACACCTCTCGACCAGATATCCGATATGGCAAATCCCTTATTCAGACTGACATCCAGCAAAATTGAATCAATATTGTGATATTCCCTCGTTTCCGGCACGATCCCTTTCTCATGAAGAAATCCCAGCTGATACGATTTCGGTTTTGAAATATCTTCCTGCTGCAGCAGCAGCAGTCTGTCCTGTCTGAAATCCTGTATTGTATAGTACACACCATTTTCAGGCGGAAGATGCCTTTTTGAATACAAAATAACATTATTCAACGATGGAAGATCCGTATAGGCCATATTATCCATCGGTGCGACAAGTCCCTTCGGACATATACATCCATCAACCTGATGATTGCGAAGCAATGTCAATAATGAACGATAACTATAGGAAGCAAACTCCATATTCAGTCTGATGTCTTTCTCCTCCAGCTTTTCATTCACTTTTTCAACCACAGGCCGCAGATCCCATCCTTCCGGTATTCCAATACAGACCTTTTTCTCATCCTCAATGGCATAGCCCCTGGCTTCCATGGCCAGTGCATTCAACTTCTGCTGCATCTCTACAAAAGCATCATAATATTTCCGTCCCATATAAGAAAGTTCAGTTCCGGTTCTGGATCTGTTAAAAAGAGAAACACCCAGTTCTTCTTCAAGCTTTGCGATCTGCCTGCTCAGGGATGGCTGTGACGTATAAAGAATCTGTGCCGCCTTTGTAAAGCTTCCCTGTCGGACTACTTCCAGAAAATATTCTATCTGCTGTGAATTCATAATTGTCTACATCAGCTGTCCCAGCTGATCCACCATATAGGATGGTTCAAAATCATCGGTATCACTGCAGATCACGCCACCGATGGCATTCATCACATTTTTCATGACCTTCCGTACATCATCGATATCTCCCGTGTCATAGCTGATCTGGTATTTTGTCTTAATCCCCTGTTCCTCAAACCAGGCCAGATCAGCCGGATCGATAAAGCATTCAGCAGCATCCTGAAAAATCAGGGAATCATAATTCATGACCACTTCCATCAGATTCAGCTCCGGCCAGATATCCGCCTTCTCAAACCATTCTTCACCCACAGCCGCCTGAAGCTTTCTCGCATCCGTATCTTCCTTCAGGAAATAATAGTATTCAACGATCTTTCGAACAGGTTTCCTGCTCATAACCGCCGTTATATCCTTTACAGGCTTTTTACCGGTCGGTTTCTTCTTAAAACCGCCCTGTTGCTTACCATGTTGCTTTTTCACCACTGCATTTCCCCGGCTGTCCACATCTGTTACTATATCCATCTTCTTCATTACATGCCTCTTTTCCTTCTGTATCATCGCTGGCCGCATCGTCCCGCTGCACAATCTCTATCGCTGTTTTTACAGTACTGTTCCAGCTTCACTCCGTATAGTTTTTACAATACCCTGCATAATATAAGCCGTCATCCCCCATATGACCTTATCCTCATAATAATAAAAATAAACATTCCTATGCCCTTCGCGCCAGTGATACTGCCTGCCCCCCGGCACCCTGTCATACGGAAAGTTCTCCGGAGTTATCAGCTTCACCGTATTCACATATATCTCCGGTTCCGTTTCCATAAAAAAAGCCAGCGGCACAGTGAATACTTCCGCCACTTCAGTTTCCGAAAAAGTCATCTGATAATCTGTCAGCTCACATAAAAAAACTGATACTTTATTGTCATAGGCCGTCAGAAGGGTATCCATCTGTGCGATAACATGAATCTGCTCCCTGCTGACTTTCAGCTCCTCCATTGTCTCCCTGACTGCATTATCTTCAGCTGTCTCTTCACCATCTCTGGCACCGCCGGGCAGACATATTTCTCCAGGCTGCCGTTTCAGTCCTCCAGCCCGTTTTTCGAAGACAATATGAGGTTCTCCGTCTACCTGAACCATCGCCGCCATCACTGCAAACTGCCGGTAACTGTCCTCATCCATAGATTTTGGCTTTCTGCCCTTCAGATATTCGAACATCTCCATCTATCCTTCACCACTAAAATACTCAACTAAAATTCAATACCTTTTCTTGCCTTTACTCCCTGATCAAAGGGATGCCGTATCTTCTTCATCTCCGTAATATAATCTGCCCAGGCAAGCATGGATTCACTCGGATTCCGACCTGTCATCACAATTTCCAGATCATCCGGCATCTGCTCCAGACAATCCATCAGGTATGCTTCGTCCACCAATCCTGCAGCACAGGCACCTATGACCTCATCCAACACCAGCATGGTAAAATTGCCCTGCAGGATAACTCTTGTAATATCCCATAAATACCGCTCATAAACAGCAGCCGCATCCGCTTTTTCGTCCTCTCTCATATTCCAGGTAAACCCAAATTCTGCCGGACATAAGAGCAGCTGTATGTTCTCCATATCATGCATCGCTTCCAGTTCACCGGACGTAACCGGTTTCAAAAACTGGGTAAAAATAACCTTTTTGCCGCTTCCTGCACACCGTACCGCCAGCCCCACAGCTGCCGTCGTCTTTCCTTTGCCTTCTCCCATATAAATATGCTTCATAATCACTCATGCTCCTGCCATAACATTACTTTATTTAAATCATCCGCTTCGCGCATGGCAGACAGATGTATCAGCCGCTGATTCATGCTTCCGCGGTACAGCAGATTCAGGTCCCTCTGTGCAATAATAAAAGGACCATCCACCAGGATATCCGTCACCGAAAGCAAGGCAGCCACATCTGTCTCATCCTTTGCACGTTCCAGCAGCTGTTCATAGGTATAGCCGCTGTAGCACATAATATTCAGGCCTGCCTTTTTGATCTGCTCTCCAAGAGCTGCCAGCGGCCCGGGCTGACAGAATGGCTCCCCGCCGGAAAACGTCACGCCATACAGCAGCGGATTCTCCCTGATCTCCGCCATCACTGATGCCAATGTCCTTATTTCTTTCTCCTCAAAGCTGTGAGTTTGTGGGTTATGGCATTCCGGGCAATGATGGGGACATCCCTGAACAAATATAGTATATCGCAATCCCGGGCCATCCACAATAGAATCATCCACAATTCCGCTGACATTCAAAGTCATCGATTCCCAATTCTCCATTAAAATCTTCCTTTCCGGCAAACAAATCGGCTGCGCAAAATACTGAAGAAAGCCCTCATATTTTACTGCAGCCGATCACATATCATCCATATCCGGATATTCTTTAGTTCATACCATGCTTAACGCGATCATGCTCCTCTGCACGCTTTGCATCGTTGAATCTGTCTGTTGTTCCAACAAGATATCCTGTAATTCTGCGGATCCTTTCAAATTTAACGCCTTCACCTACAACAGCTTCATTGACAGCTGCATCCGCATTCCTGATTTCTTCTCCAATCATGTTCAATACCTCCCGCTAAAATTTCTTCATCCGTGTACATCGGTACATTCGGATACTTTTTCCTCAGTTCCTTCAGGAAAGCAAGACTCACAGGCTCACCCTCCCTGCGTCCGCAGCGCGGACAAATATCATCTATAACACCTGTATATCCGCAGATCGGATCACGGTCTACCGGATGGTTAACTGAACCATAACCGATACCCTGCTCCTTCATATAACGAATAACAGACTCAAATGCCTTAAGATTCTTACATGTATCTCCATCCAGCTCCACATAACTGATATGACCTGCATTAGTAAGGGCATGATAAGGAGCCTCAAGCTGGATCTTCCTGTAAGCCTTAATCGGATAGTATACCGGCACATGGAATGAATTGGTGTAATATTCACGATCCGTGACACCTTCGATACTGCCGTATTTCCTGCGGTCGATCCGGACAAATCTTCCACTCAAACCTTCTGCAGGCGTTGCCAGGAGGGTAAAATTAAGACCGGTCTTCTTCGACTCATCATCCATACGCTGACGCATATGTCCAACAATCTCAAGTCCAAGCTTCTGGGCCTCTTCTGATTCTCCGTGATGCACACCAATCAACACCTTTAACGTCTCTGCCAGACCGATGAAGCCGACACTGAGCGTCCCGTGCTTTAATACCTCCGCTACGCTGTCATCCATATCCAGATGTTCTGAATCGATCCAGATCCCCTGGCCCATAAGGAACGGATAGTTCCTCACCTTCTTAGAGCACTGGATCCTGAACCGGTGGAGCAGCTGGCGGATAACCAGATCGATCATATTGTCCAATGATGCATAGAACTTATCAATATCTCCGTGAGCCTCTATTCCCAGTCTCGGAAGATTGATGGACGTAAAGCTAAGATTGCCTCTGCCGCATGTCACTTCTTTTGAAGGATCGTGGACATTGCCCATAACACGGGTCCGGCATCCCATATAAGCAATCTCCGTATTGTAATCACCCGGACGATAATATTGAAGATTGAACGGTGCATCAATAAAGCTGAAATTCGGGAACAGCCGCTGTGCAGATGTCTTAAGTGCCAGCTGGAAGAGATCATAATTCGGATCTCCCGGATTGAAATTAACACCTTCCTTTACCTTGAAGATCTGTACAGGGAAAATAGGTGTCTCGCCGCCGCCAAGACCATCTTCCGTTGCCGTCAGCAGATTCCTGATGACCATCCTCGCCTCCTCGGAAGTATCTGTTCCATAATTGATGGAACTGAATGGCACCTGAGCACCCGCACGTGAATTCATGGTATTCAGATTATGAACAAAAGCTTCCATAGCCTGATGCGTCTGCTTCTCAGTACTCTTTAAAGCCTCATTAACAGCAAAACCATGCGCCTTCAGCAGATCTGCTTCTGAAATATTCTCTATATTCAGGGCTGCCAGAGCATCACCATAAGCATCCATATTGGCAATACGAAGCTCTGTCCGGATCTCCTCCTTTGCTCTGTTAACAATAGTCTGAGCCTCTTCCTCCGTGAGCCCTGCCTCCAGTCTCAGACTGGCTGCCAGCCACGTGAAATACTCTTTCCTGTAAGTTTTCTTAACGCCATCTGCCATAGCATAATCAAAATTCGGTACACTCTGACCGCCATGCATCTCGTTCTGATTGGCCTGAATCGTAATACATGCCAGCGCCGCATAACTGTTAATGGACTGAGGCTCTCTCAAATGTCCGTGACCAGTTGAAAAACCATTCTTAAACAACTTAATCAGATCGATCTGACAGCATGTCTCCGTCAGCATATAAAAATCCTTGTCATGAATATGTATATCACCATTGATATGGGCTGCTGCTATATCTTTCGGCAGAACATAATTATCCACAAAATATTTTGCACCCTCAGAGCCGTATTTCAGCATGGTACCCATGGCTGTATCACCGTCGATATTGGCGTTCTCCCGCTTAATATCTTCATCCATGGCACTGGAATAGGTCAGCTTCGAATAAATATCCATCAGGTCTGATTCCGTCTGACGTATCTTCGTATGCTCCGCACGGTACAGGATATAGGCCTTGGCCGTCTTGGCATAACCAAATCGAATCAGTGTCTCTTCCACTATATCCTGAACATGTTCAACGGTGGCAACCTCATCCGGACTCAGTCTCAGGCATACCTTCTGTGTCAGATAGGACAAATCCGCCGGATCCATCACTTCATCCTCAACAGCCTTATTGGCAAGACTGATGGCATTCAGAATCTTCATGGAATCAAAATCCACCATCGTACCGTTCCTTTTCTGAATCTTATCTATCATTCAACAATCCTCCACTATACTGCCGCCTGCACATATAAGGCACTTTACTGCTTCATCTGCGCATATATTGTATATATTTTCAATATTTAATACAACATCTAGTATTATATTGTGTTTCCTCTCTCTTGTCAACTACTATATACTATTTTCCGTACAATGTCAGTAACTCCTGTTACCATTCATCCAGCCTTCACAAAATGCTAAAACTTCCTCTGGTGTATCAGCAATGGCCTGCGGTCTGAAAGACTCGAGAAGCTTCCGGTCTCTAAAGCCCCAGCTGACCAATATGCAGTCCAGCCCTGAATTGACCGCCGTTGCATAATCCACCTCCGAATCACCCACATAAACAGCTTTTTCAGGCTTTGACCCCAGTTCTTTTAACGCTGATAATACCGTATCCGGTGCCGGCTTTTTACGGATACCGGCGGCCTCATTCTCTCCAATAGATATCGGCAGCAGATCTCCAAAATAAAGGCGACTCAGCTGACAGACCGCATCATGAAACTTATTAGACACAATGGCCATTTTATAACCTCTATCCTTCAGATTACACACAAGCTCCAGGATGCCTTCATAGGGTCTTGTATTTTCCTCCGAATGTTTTGAATAATAATCCTTGAACCATTCATATATCTCCTCAAAATCCGCTGCTTCACGCCCTTCCGGTACAGACCGTTCCATCAGCTTCAAAACACCGTTGCCCACGAATTGCCGTACCTCCTCCAGCGTCCGCTCTGGCCGGCCAAAAGTGCGCATAGCCGCATTGACGCTGTTCGTCAGATCTTCCAATGTATTCAGCAGGGTGCCATCCATATCAAAAATAACTGTATCATAACGTTTATTCATTTTTACCTCCAGTATGCGGGGCCATTTCCCGTAAGGCTTATTATACACTCTTTTTCCGGAATTACCATATAAAATTATTTGGCATTCCCGGCAGCATGAGGAAGATTTTTCCACCATGGCAGGTTAATTTGTCCGAATATTTTTTTCGTGTGGTAGGACCAGTTGAGAAATTTATACAGATTTTACAGTTTTAATGCCGATTTATTGGTTATACTTTTCTTCTCTGTGCCGTTCTTCGGGTCTAGTCTGTCAATTCCGGACTTGATTTTTACAAAAAAAACGTTATATTATTACCCATGAAATAAAATGTAAAAGAGGCGATTCAAATGACATGTAAGAAGCATATAGATCTGACGACTTATACTACCCGTCCAACGGATGACCGTCTTGCAAAAGAAATGAAAGTCTATGATCTCCTTGAAGAACTGAACATTCCTTTCACCCGTATCGACCATGAGGCTATGAACACGATTGAGGAATGTCATGATGTCGACACCATTCTTGGTATTGATATCTGCAAAAATCTTTTTCTCTGTAATGCTCAGAAGACAAAATTTTACCTGCTGATGATGCCGGGAAATAAGAAATTTGTCACAAGAGATTTCTGCAAACAGATCAATTCCCCAAGATTATCATTTGCGCCGCCGGAATACATGGAGGCCTACATGGACCTGACACCGGGTTCCGTCAGCATACTCGGTCTAATGAACGACCACGATCATCATGTCCAGCTCGTCATGGATCAGGAAGTTGCAGAAAAAGATCTGATTGGATGCCATCCGTGCATCAACACCTCCAGCCTGTCTCTGCCAACTCAGGATGTACTGAATAAATTTTTACCGCATACAGGCCACGACGTCATCTACGTCAACCTGTAAAAAAGGAACTCAGCTGTTCCTGTATTTTCTGGTTAAGACTGTTGCTTTGACTGTCCTCCAAAGAACCCGAAAGCTGAGTTCCTTCTTTTTTACATTTTCTACATCTGTTTACGAACGATCCTGTACTCATCACCCATTTGGAAATAAGGACAATCATAATAGCTGTCTGACATGAAACGGCTCATCTCATCTTCGTCCAGATCCACCTCACAGGTATAGCACTCATAATCTTCATCATAACTGTAATTTGCGCAAATATCACAGCTGGAAACCATTTTTTTCTTCATTCTTCATCCCTTTTTCAAAAATCAATTTACTTTTTTCAAATTATATTGTAAACTAATATCAATTATTCTATCACATAAAGAAGGTTATTCCATGCATATACCAGAACCACATATAGAACGGAATATTGCTTATTATTCAGGGAGATGGACAATTCAATCCATCTCCCTTTTTTATTTTATCACGTTAAAGGAGTGCTTCTGCAATGAAAAATTTTCTTCTGATTACATTTGGTAATTTGGTTTATACTTTTGCTGTCGTTTTTTTCATTCTTCCAAACAACCTGATGACCGGCGGCACCACCGGACTGGCTTTATTTTTCCGGTATTTATTTGGCGTTCCCATCACAGTCTTTGCCTATATTTTCAACATCACAATGTTCCTTCTCGGCGCATGGATCCTTGGCAAAGCTTTTGCTCTGACTACCATTTTAAGCACCTTTGAATATCCGCTGTTCCTGTGGCTGCTGCAGATATTGGCCGGATATGTCGGCCCGCTGACCGATGATCTCATGTTATCCACCATTTTTGCCGGTGCAGGAATCGGAATCGGAATCGGACTGGTTATTCAAGCCGGTGCTTCCACCGGAGGTATGGATATCCCACCTCTGGTTCTCCAGAAAAAGACCGGCATTCCTGTATCCGTCAGCCTTTATGTATTTGACTTTTCAATCCTTCTGCTGCAGATTTTTATTTCCGACAGAGAACGGGTTCTCTATGGTATTCTGCTCGTTTTGATGTATACACTTATTCTGGACAGGGTACTGATTAACGGCAAACGTCAAATTCAGCTGAAAATCATCAGTCCCGAATATGAAATCATTAACCGGAAGATTCAGACCGAACTGGACCGCGGCACAACGCTCCTTTCCATTCAGGGCGGCTACAGCGGACAGCCTTCCCAGGCTGTACTGACTGTTGTTTCTCCCCGCGAGCTTTTCAAACTGCAGGAGCTGGTTCACAACATAGACCCCACCGCTTTTATCACCATCAATGAAGTACGGGAAGTTCGCGGCCGCGGTTTCTCCCTGCAGAAAGACTATCATTAAAATTATTTTACACCTGTACGGGTGCCCGCTTTCAGGGCACCCTTATCACAACGATTTCCCCATGAATCTATCAGCATATCATCTCTGTAAACACAGATAATCTCACAATTGTTCGGGCATCTTCCACAGTTGATTTCCCTCGTCTTAAATACCATATCTTCAACAGAGAAATCAAATACCTTTCTCGCATTACCTTTACCGGCCAGAATGGCAATACCGAAGGCCCCCATCAGATGTCCGTTATCGTCCACAATAATATCACATCCCAGGGCCTTTCTGAATGCTTCCACAACACCTATATTCTTGCTGACACCACCCTGAAATACAACAGGAGCAACAATCTTCTTTCCTTTACCCACATTATTCAGATAATTATTGACAACGGCACGGCAAAGCCCGGCAATAATGTCCTCCTTCGTATGTCCCATCTGGATTTTATGCACCAAGTCAGACTCGGCAAAAACCGTACATCTGGCTGCCAGCTGCGTCGGATGTTTGGATGTCAGAGCAATTTTCCCAAAATCCTCCACCTCCACACCAAGACGTTTCGCCTGACTGGAAAGGAAAGAACCTGTACCCGCCGCGCAGAGGGTATTCATGGCATAATCCACCGCAACACCATTTTCTACAAGAATAATCTTTGAATCCTGACCGCCGATCTCAAGGATTGTCCTCACATCCGGATACAAAGTAGTTGTACCAACCGCATGGGCTGTAATCTCATTTTTCACCATGGTGGCTCCCACCATGGCCCCCACCAGCTTTCTGGCACTGCCTGTAGTGCCGGTAGCAACAATCTGATATTTTTCTTTATCGAACTGAACCTCCAGAAGACCAATCAGTTTTCTGGCCGCCCCCATAGGATCCCCTTCTGTCCAGATATATTCACTGGCCAGGATCTTATTATTCTTATCTATAATCACACCTTTGGTCGAAATGGACCCAATATCTATTCCAAGATATGCCTCTTCCATCAGACAACCTTCTTTCTCATACTAATCATATCGTAAAATGCTTCAACTCTTGTTGCCAGTCCCGTATCACTGGTCTGAGAATCATAGGTCAGATATAATACAGGAATTTTATAATCGGCGCTGATATTCTGCAATACCGGCATAATATCAATTTCCGGTGTGCATCCTGCAGATTTCACATGAATAATTCCGTCAAAACCATGCACCGCATAATTCTTGGCACACCAGATATTTGCCGTGGATGTAGGCCCCATCTCATACTGACAATACTCGGCAATCTGCACCCCCAGATTCTTCTGTCCCTGATAATGCAGATTCCGGTTAGTAATATTCATCCACCGATGAACCTCCACACCCATGTCTGCCAGCTTCTGTTCCAGCTCCAGATTGGAAAAAGAATCCATGACAGTAAAATACTCTCCTATAATGCCGACCCGAAGCGGCTGCTCCGGCTTGTCCACAGGAATTCTGTTAAATTCACGCTTCGCCTCACGATAACCTTCTTCCACATCTTTTTTACACCGCGCCATATTCATTGCCAGATGAAATCTGTCCAATGCCTTTTTATATTCACCCTTATTGATTTCGAAACCACAGTTCTTATAATACTCCGCCTCAATCTCATCAATATATTCCACCATTTTGAGGCCTTCAGCCGCAGCTAGAGTGAATTTTGCCAGGTTCATTTTTGGATTGATACGCTTTAATGCTTTCAGATAATCTCTGTTTTTGCCGGTGGTATACTCCGCCAGGTTAATCATCTCAAAATCATAACCCATATCTCTGATGATCTGCTCCTGAAGCTCGCCGTAATACCCCAGACGACAGAGACCCATGGTCATGACAAGGGTATCCGCACCGGCCTCCAAAGCATCGATCATACTGCCCAGTGTACTTTTAAAAGGCGCACAGACATAATCAGGACTGTATCTTGAACCGATCTCAATGGTCCTCCGGGTCATCTTCGGAGGCATAATAAACTGGGCATCCAGACCACATTCTACAAAATAACGGATGACACTGTTATAATTCCCCACCATGGGAAATGAAACTTTTTTCTTACCAATATCCATTACAGCTCACCCCTCTTCAGCTTCAGTATATCTGTAAAACTTTCAAGTCTTGTCTCCAGCCCCGCCGTTCCATCCTGATTATCCAGAACAATATTCAGAATTGGAATACCGGTAAATTTGCGGATAATCATCTCATTAACCATGGAATCCGGCCCACATGGAAACGCACTGAGCAGAATGATGCCGTCGATCTTCTCCTTATGCATCTGAATGCTGCCCACCAGCTCCCGGCTGAATTCCCATTTCAGCGTCGCTGAAACCTTTACACTCTGCTTCAGGGCCTCTTTACGGTCCACCACATCCGCACGAATGGCTGTCACTCCCATTTCTTTCAGATAGGACTTTACCGGAAGACCAATGTATTCATCCTCCAGCACATAACTATGGGCCACCAACAGGACCTTAATGCCGTCTTCTTTATACAGAACCTCTTCAGCCCGGACTCTCTTCTTCCAATCTTCCACTTCTGCCTTCTTGGCCTTTTTGTAAGCTTTCAGCACAGTTTTTCTGTCATATCCCAGTGCAACCCCAAGATCTTCAAAACTTTTTTCCTCATCAATCTTCTGCAGTACATCCAGATTGTAGGCAATGAACTTCTGATTGGTATCTCGGAACACATTGCACACCAGATCATACAACGACTCAAACTTCGTACACATATTTCTGTGCAGGCCGAAATTACTGATACGGGGCACAAGAATATAATCACATTTTCCTATCAGCGACTGAATATGCCCAAGATAAATTTTAGTAGAAAGACAGGCTTCATCAATAGCCAGAGCAGCACCTGCCTGAATCATTGCCTTGTTAGTCGGTCTGCTGACGATGCCCTTCATACCCAATGCTGAGAAAAACGTCTTCCATAAAACCTCATATCGCTCATACAGCATCGCCCGCGGCAATCCGATTACCGGAGCCTTTATACTGATGGCTGCCGTACTGTTTTTTTCTTTCATTCCTTCATTCCTTCTTTTTCAGAATTAACAAATTTTTAACTTTCATAGTAAAGTATGCAAATTCACGTCTTCTCTGTCAACATACGATTTTTCAAAATTGTCGCAAAAAAGCCTCTGCAGAAAACAATTTCGGCTCACTTATGCCTTCATTGATTCCGAAGAGGCTTGTATATTATTTCATTTTTCTTCTCTTCAGTTCATGTGGGTAATAATGCTCACGATCCGGCATGATCACTGTTCCGACACCAATGATACTGAAAATCTCCACAAGAATGGAATGAGCCATCTTGGATCCAAGAATATGAATTCTCGGCACTCCCTGTTCGATCATCTGAAGGGCATAGGTCGTCTTCTGAAGTAATCTGCCTTCAAACCGCCCCTCCTCCTTCATCTTCTTCACTTCATCATAAGTCATCTGAGAAATAATATTGCCCTCTTCATCCCTTATTCCTTCTTCCTTGCCAAGAAAAAGTACTTTCTCTGCACCCATGGCAACGGCAATAGCCTGAGCCGCTTCCTCAGGCAATATCGGTGTATCTTCATTGTCAATATCATTCGGTGTGATAACCGGAATATAGTCATTGTCCAGGGTCATATGCAATGTCTGGAGGTCGATACCGCAAATACCGACGGCCTTGATTCCACAAAATTCGATCATCTTGGCAATACGTTTATTTTCGCGGAACTTGTCATGTCCCATCTTCGTATCATGTACAACAATAGGCTTCATACCGATGGATTTCAGAAGGGCGATATCACGCATAACCTCCTGCTCCTCCTCATCTGTCAGAATATTACTGCAGCCAAAACTGATAATTATAATCTTTTGATTGAAATCTCTGATATATGGCAAAGAATCAATCAGAATCTGCGCCTTATCTTCTATGGTATAAAAATTCTTATTCATGATTATCCTCTTTTCAATTAACGCAAAGAATATACGGTGTTACCACATTATATACCCAACCAGACATGAAATGCAATCATTATTTATGTCCATCAAATATGGCAACAAATCAGAGAATATGATAAACTGTTTTTAATCTAACTTTGTTACAGGAGGTTTTTATGGAAACTTATGCTGTTAAACCTATTTTTTACCATAGAACAAAGCCTTTCAATCTGACCATCGAAGCACCTGGTTCCAAGAGCATCACCAACCGCGCATTGATGCTGGCCGCTCTGTCCGATGGAGAAACGCTTCTGAATGGTGCTCTGTTCAGCGATGACTCACGACATTTTCTGCAATGTCTGGTGGATCTCGGTTTTGATGTACATATGAACGAAGAAGAACATTCCGTACGGGTTATGGGGCTTGGAGGTTCTATTCCGAAGAAAACCGCTTCCATCAACGTTGGAAGTGCCGGCACTGCCGCCCGTTTCCTGACGGCTATGCTTGGCTGTGCCAAAGGCACCTACCATCTCGATGCTTCAGAGCAAATGAAAAAACGGCCCATGGCCCCGCTTTTGAAGACCCTGACCGAACTTGGATGTATCATTACATATGATGAAAAACCGGGATTTTTCCCTTTCACTATTCAATCTCAGGGTATTACCGCCACTGAAGCCACTATTGATATCGGAGACAGCAGTCAGTTTTTAAGTGCTCTCCTCATGTCTTCTGTCATGATTGACCATGATTTTACAATTCACATCACAGGTACTCACGGTCTGTCCTATATTGCCATGACCATGCAGATGATGCTGCAATTCAATGCCGTGGTACAATCGCCGGAAGTCGGAACTTACCATATTCCGGGCAACAGCCGTTATCAGGCATGTACCTACCAGATTGAACCGGATGTATCCGCTGCCGCTTATTTCTATGGCATGGCAGCCTTATCCGGCGGATCTGTTCTTGTTCATCACGTTCACTTCGATTCTCTGCAGGGAGATGTGGCTCTGCTTCATGCTTTCGAATGCATGGGCTGTCAGGCAGCAGACACACAGGAAGGCGTTCTGCTTACGGGACCTTCAGACGGCCATTTAAAGGGAATTGACATCAACATGGGCAGCTTCTCCGATCAGGCCCTGACTCTGGCCGCCATCGCTCCATTCGCTGACGGTCCGACACGCATTCGCAATGTGGGACATATCCGTCTTCAGGAAAGTGACCGAATGGCATCTATCATACATAATCTGACTCTCATGGGCATTCATGCAGAGATACAGGATAATGATATACTAATCGAACCAGGTGCGCCTCATCCTGCCCTTATCGAAACCTATGAGGATCACCGCGTAGCCATGGCCTTCTCCCTTACAGGCCTCCGAACTCCAGGTATTGTCATCAGCAATCCTTTATGCTGTCGGAAAACTTTTGAAAATTATTTTGAAGTGCTGGATGGTATCTGCGCAGACAACATTGAATGCTCTGAATAAGAAAACATATAAATGGCCTGTACCAGGAACTTAATACTTCCCGATACAGGCCGTCTTCACTTAACAATTCTGTAGATTCCCATGTTTTCTGTTTTATTTTCAAAATGACTTTGCAAAATTTTATTCAACTGTTACAACCTTTGCCAGGTTTCTTGGTTTATCCACATCCAGCCCTCTGTCCATGGATACATAATAAGCCAACAGCTGAAGTGCTGCGGATGCCGGGAACGGCATCATTCCATCTGCCATGGCAGGCAGCACAAATACATGGTTGTAGTCTTCTTCATTCATCTTAATTCCATCTTTAACCAGCAGTACAACACTGGCTCCCCTTGACTGTACTTCCCTGATATTGGATAATTCTTTATCACGGATTCTTTCCTGCGTCACAAGGGCAACCACCGGCGTTTTTTCCGTAATCAGAGCAATCGTACCGTGCTTCAGCTCTCCAGATGCATAGGCCTCTGTATGTATATAGGAAACCTCCTTCAGCTTCAATGCTCCTTCCAGCAAAATAGAGTAATCCAGTCCACGGCCAATCATAAACGCATCCTTGGCTTCCAGCAGTCCTCTGGCAATACGGTGGATATCATCCCGCCTGTCGAGTATCTTCTGCATAGCTTCCGGAACCTGTGCCAGTTCATCTACGAAAGCTTTCTCCGCTGCTTCATCAAACACGCCACGAACAACTGCCATACGTCCTACCAGCACAAATAATGCTGCCAGCTGCGTTGTATACGCCTTTGTACTGGCTACCGCAATCTCCGGTCCGGCTGCTGTGTACATCACATAATCACTCTCACGGGCGATGGATGAGCCCTTGACATTGATAACTGCAATACTTTTAGCACCCTGACGTCTCGCATATTTCAGCGCTTCCAGTGTATCAATCGTCTCTCCGGACTGTGATATTGCCAGAACCAGTGTTTTTTCATCAATGACCGGATCCATGTACATGAATTCTGATGCATATTCTACATCCATAGGCATACGCAATATAGAACGAATCATGTTCTGGGCTACCAGACCGGCATGCATTGCTGTACCACAGGCAACTACACAGATACGCTCGCAATCTTTCAGTACATCATCAGGCACACCGTCTGCCTCCAGAGACAAATGACCATCCACAAGTCGGGATGCCAACGTTTTCTCAATGACTTCCGGCTGTTCCATAATTTCCTTTTCCATGTAGAAAGGATATTTACCCTTACCGTCTCTTGTTGTATCCCAGTCAATATCAAGAAATTCCGGCTCACAAAGCTGGTTCTCCATATCATAAACCCGAATAGCATCCTGATGCAGTTCCACTACATGATATTCCGGTACAACCAGATATTGATCTGCCTGACCGCCAAGGGCAGCCACGTCAGAAGCTAACATAGTACCATTCTTATGATAAGCCGCAACGATCGGGCTGACATTACGGATGGCAAAGATTACATCTGGTATATCTTCGAAAATCACAACAAGGGCAAAGGTTCCCTTGAGCCATTTAACCGTCTGAACCAATGCTTCATGAGGATCTCCCGTATAAAAATGATCCAATACAGCAGCTACAACCTCTGTATCCGTCTCGGACACAAGTTTATCTGCCAGACCAAAATGGTCCTTCAATGCCTCATAATTCTCGATAATACCATTGTGAACCAAGGTTACCCGTCCAACTCTGTGCGGATGGGCATTCTCGTCACATACACCACCATGGGTTGCCCAACGCGTATGACCGATGCCGCATCTGCCCGACACCAGATTTTCACTCCACACATCGCGGAGATCGCTCACCCTTCCGGCACATTTACGCACCTGTATCTGACCAGTCAGATCGTCCATAATTGCCATTCCGGCACTATCATAACCACGATACTCCAGAAGTTCCAGCGCATCCAAAATCTGCTTTTCAACATTTTGCTTCCCTGTATAACCAACTATTCCACACATAATTTTTCCTCACTAATCTATATAATAATATGATAATCAATGTTTAATAATCTTATCTTCTCCCGCTATATTGTATTTGTTTTGCAGTTACCCGCATATTTGCCAATATATCTCGCACCGGGATGTACGAAAGGGCATCCGCCGAATTTTCGATAACCCTTCTCCTCGTTAACCGAAGGTATTGCCTCCGGTACATGGCGCTTGAAGAAAAATCATGGTGAATCTACAGATTAAATTGTCAATGTACCCCTGTATACTATACCAACCATTCCTGTTTGTCAAGCTGCAGCAGCGGTCTTTCTGTATCTGGGCAATTACCATACGAATTGGACCAGCCAGTACAGGAAGCCGAGTATCCAGCTTGTAACGATACCGTAGAGAATGACCGGACCAGCAATCGTGAATATTTTACAGCCGATACCGAAAACCTCACCTTCCGATTTGAATTCCAGGGCACAGGAGGCTACTGAATTGGCAAAGCCTGTAATCGGCACCAGATAACCGGCACCGGCAAATTTTGTGATGGGATTTACCAGATTGAAACAGGTGAGGACGACACTGATCAGGACAAGGGTCAATGTTGTATATCCTGAGACGATTTCTTTTGCAAATCCCAGCCGGATATACAGATCATAAAAACCCTGTCCGATCATACAGATGATTCCGCCGCTGATAAAGGCTTTTATCATATTGAGCCAACAATTGTGGGTTGGTGTCACGCGCTTTACATAATCATTATATAGTTTATCATGTTCCTTTTTAAACTGTTCTTTTTTGGTTTTAATCTGCATAATCTGACTCCTTTTCTATATGACAAAATACCACAGCCATACCCCCACAGCCTTTCCGATGGCCATACTGGTGACAATAAATGCAATACCCTTTTTGATTCCGGCCCGCCTGAGAAAAACCGGAAACGCATCCAATACTTCCGCAATTGCTCCGATCATACAGCCTACAAAAAGACCAGTAAACAATCCCACGCCACCTGCTGCCAGCTGTCCCAGATGCCATGAGGGCTTCATCAGCCACAATAGATTGCCAATGATTCCACCACCCATAAGCATCCACTCATACCAGTAACCATGCGCCGACGTGTGAGTAACTGCCATAAGACGATGCGGTACACCGGTAATAGCAAGAAAAGTAAAAAGGCCGGCCGCCACTGCTGCTCCCGACGCTATTCCTGTTACACCCAGTATCAGCCACTTCATTCATCGTCCACTCCTTCGCCCTGCATCATCCCCATTATTTCATTGCCCGGCTGTTTTTTCATTCTTCTGTTCATTTAAAATTTCTTCCACGATCCTTCTCTCATCAAAAGGCAGCTTCTCATCTCGGATTTCCTGATACATTTCATGCCCTTTTCCCGCCAGAATCATGATATCTCCCGGCTGTGCCATTTCAAGCAGATATCGTATCGCCTGCCTGCGGTCCTGGATCATCACATATTCTCCTCTGGTCTGCTCCATGCCTTCCTGTATCTCCTTCATGATCTCCTCCGGCTGTTCATATCTTGGATTATCGGAAGTGATCACCGTGAAATCAGCATACTTTCCGGCAACCTGACCCATTTCCCTGCGTCTTGTCTTTGAACGGTCACCACCACATCCAAACAGTACCATCAGCCGATGCGGATGATACCGCCGCATTGTCATCAATATATTTTTCATACTGAGCGTATTATGCGCGTAATCGATCATTACCATATAAGGCTGACCGGTTCTGACAACTTCTACCCGTCCTTTGACCATAATACTGCCTAAAGCATCCTTCATTATTTTAACTGTAATACCGTAATAACTGGCTACCGCAATAGCTGCCAACGCGTTATAGACAGAGAATATCCCCGGAACAGATACGGTGTACTGTTCCTGTCCAACCCTGAACATTGTCCCCATCCATCCGTCTCTGCAGATCATTGTTACATCCAACGCACGGTAATCCGCCTCCTGCTCACAACTGAAAGTCTGTTTCTCACATGTGGCCTGTTCAAAGATCCTGTGATACCAGCTGTCATCCCTATTCCCAATACCGATCTGACATTTTTTAAATAAAAGGGCTTTGCAGGCAGCATACTCTTCAATATTGGCATGTTCTGCTGCACTGATATGATCGTTTCCCAAATTAGTAAAAACTCCTACATCAAAACGGATGCAATCCACCCTGTGAAGCTTTAAGCCCTGGGAAGAAACTTCCATGACAGCAAAATCACAACCGGCATCCGCCATCTGCCGCAGATATTTCTGGATATCAACAGCTTCCGGTGTTGTCCTCTCCGAAGGTACTTTTCTTTTGCCGACTTCATAGTCTATAGTTCCCAAAAGACCTGTTTTATATCCGGCCTTTTCAAAAATATCCCTAATCATGAAGGCTGTTGTTGTTTTACCCTTTGTACCAGTAATCCCGATAACTTTAAGTTCTTCTGAAGGATAACCATAAAAAGCTGCCGCTGCTCCGGCCGCTGCCCTTCGTGTATCTTCTACCGTGAGAACGGTTATTTCACAATCCAGGACAGCATCCCGGCAATGTACTTTATAAAATTCTTCATTAATCAAAAGTGCTGCTGCTCCTTTCTCCACAGCCTCTTTAATATATTTGTGTCCGTCTGTTTCCATGCCTTTGATGCAAATAAACAAACTTCCTTCTTTTACTTTTCTTGAATCATCCGTAATATCGTCTATTTCCACAGCCCAGCTGCCCTGCCGGAGTACGGACGGAATTTTTTCCACGATTGCTTCAAGAACCATATATTGCCTCCAGAAGAAGGGTTATTGACAATATATGTTCCCGTCAGCAAAATGTTCTTTCTAAAAATGTATAATTACAATTTTAGAAACAAAAAATACCCGACAAGTCAAATACAAAGCCCGACTTGTTGGGTATTTTTTTATGTTAATCCGTCAATTCATCCTCTATCGCATGGAATGGTGCCGCATCATATTCCTCCAGATACCGCTTGACATATTCCACATCCGACGGACAGTCAGCATAAATTGTGCCGTATTTCTGTCTTGTCTCATTACCTTTACCTGTGATCAGCAGCACCGTTGGCCGCTTACATTCAAAGATCGCCTTATGAATGGCCACACCTCTGTCTTCAATAATCTCATATGGACAATTCTGCTGCGCCACATACTGAGCAATATCTTCCGATATTTGCTGCACCGGCTCCTTGCCGGGATCCTCTGCCACAAGATATACCTTCTTCGAAAATTGTCCCGAAATAAGTCCCAGATCCCGACGACGGACATAAGCTTTATATCCTGGACATCCGAAAATAGCCACAATATCGTGTTCCGGGTATTCTTCTCTTGTTGATCCGAACAGCTTCTCAAAACTCAGCTTATTATGGGCATAATCAACCACCGCTGTCACACGCTTGTCCTTACTTGTATACAGCTCCATACGTCCGCTGGAACGTGCACGATGCAAACCGGATCTGATATACTCCAGCGGAATATTCAAAAGGGTAGCTGCCGCAACGACTGACACAGCATTCTCGACATTGAACAACCCAGGCATAGTCAGTGAAAATGTCTCATCAAACTGACTGCATTTTACTGAAAATACAATTTCATCCTTCTCTTTATGAATATCATACCCATAAAAATCCGCAGACGGGTCCTTCAGGCTGAAGGTTTTGAAGCTGCCTGCATCTTTTGCCGCTTCCAGCGCTCTCTCTGAAAAATCCGCATCAAGATTCACAACAGCCTTCTTCGCCAGAGCAAACATCTTCATCTTTGAAGAGAGATAATCCTCAAAATCCTTATGCTCGATCGGACTGATATGATCTTCCGAAATATTCAGGAAAACAGCCACATCAAACTGCATATTATTGACACGGTCATATTTCAGTGCCTGACTGGACACTTCCATCTCCATATAAGTAATACCACTGTTCGCAGCATTCCGCATATGTTCATGGAGTTCCACCGATTCCGGCGTCGTAATATGAGATTCCTGACGGATCACACCATCATAAATATCAATAGAAGATAATACAGCACTTTCCCGGCCGCCCGTTGCCGCCATATAATCATCCACAACAGCTTTCATATAATAAGCCGACGTAGATTTGCCCTTCGTTCCTCCAAAACCGGTAACAATCAGTTCCTGCCAGGCTTTATTGAAAAACTTCTCTGCAAGCGGCGGCATTGCCTTTCTGATATCCTTTGTCAGGATACATGGCACCGGCTGTTCCAGATCATATTTCACCTCCGATACATAGGCCAGGGCTCCCAAACGCACCGCATCTTCAAGATAACTGCTCTTAAAAGCCGCTCCTTTGCATATAAAAAGTGTTCCCGGCTTAACGGCCCTGGAATCATAGGTAAGATATGTAATCATCTGCTCATCCTGTCCCAGAAGCTCCGCTGCTTCCAGCATACCCAGAGATTCCAGCAGATCTGCATAGGATTTTAATGTATAGTTTTTCATCTTTACTCCTTCCTTCATCCGTCGAAAATCTTTCTGAACATTCAGGCAATATACATTCTTCCCGGAACACAGTCATCCCCCATCACTCCGGAATCATACTAGATGCACAGCCAGCCGTTCTATGACAGACAGGTATCTTCTGAATGAATCTCATTGATAATACTTCTTAAACTTTGAAAAATGGCTGATATGATTTTTGACCATACGGGCCAGTCTCGGCATACCCAGGTCGCCCTTCATAAAACTAGGATTGACGACCTTTTTCTCTTTAATCAGACGTTTCATCTTAGCCTTCGACTTCGGATCTTTGACATATTTAAAAGCAACAGCCTTCGGAACGACCATCCACAGATGTTCTTCCCTGGCATAACGCAATGGAAGTTCCTTGCCATATACATAATCTTCTACAATATATTCTGCTACATTGAATCCTGATCCGGTCACATAATAATTGCTCCGTCCCTGGCGGGTGTTGATCTCGAAAAACTTGAACTTACCGTCTCTCTGATCATATTTAATATCAAAATTGGAAAAACCTACATAATTCAGTTCCTCCAGAAGCTCCTTCACTCTCATCATCAGTTCCTTATTCGGTTCTGTAATGATGACTGCATGATTGCCAAGCCCATGAGGTGTATGTTCCTCCAGCAACACATGGCCAAGGCACATCATTTTTACCTTTCCATTATGATCAGAATAGGACGTCAGAACACGCATGTACTCATCGTTTCCCGGGATCATATCCTGTATGATCATTTTCCCATTATAACCGGCACCGTAAATATCATCCAGAACCTTTTCCAGTTCTTCTCTGCTGTGGATCGTATACACCTTGTTCTGACTCTCAAAAGGATGCTCCCAGTATTGAATGCTGTCCGACGGCTTCAGAATCACAGGAAATGGAAAATCCAGTTTAAAATTCCTCCCGATCTCTCTGCAGTAAATAAATGTACCCGGATAATCCACACCATGCTTTTCACAGAGATTGTAGAAAGTCTCTTTCTGCTGCAGACTGTTCATCAGATCAAAATCAATATAAGGCGCGATTATATTCCCGGCAAGCTCCGCTTTATGCTTGCTCACCAGGGCTACATAACTGTCACCGCAGCCAACCAGTACGATCTTCTTGTCTGCATGCTGTGCCGCGAATGAATTGACTGTTTTCAGAAAATAATCATCTGTATCGATCTTCGGGTTTGCTTTATACTCTATAATCTTACTCTGATAGCTCGGACCTGTGGCATATTTGCCAAATATATAGGACTTCACCTGGTAGCGCTCATAAAAAGCACGTGCAACACTGTACGTATTAATATCCCCGCCAAGCAGTACCGGGATAAAATCTCTTTCTACGAAATTCATGTAACTCGCCTTTCCCTCCATGTGTATTCATACTATTTATTATCTGCCTGCACCACAGCATGTCTTTCATCCCCAGCGCAATTCAGTACATTTCATTATAGCTTAAGGCAAAGTCCCTGTCAACTTTCGCTCCGTTCCCTGCCGGACATTTTCACGATCGTATCCTGAATATCTGATTCATACTTCTCCATCTCAATTTCTATCGGAGATGGTTCCTTCCTCCTTTTTGTGGCCGTAAATGGATTAAAAAACAAAAGGATGCCCGCTGCCACACCGAAAGCATATGCAGCCTCCAATACACCCGGCTGTTCCGGCACCTGACCCAGTACCATTTCATAAATGCGGGCAAATACCCCCGTCACATCCACATCCTGGTCATAGGTCATAATAGTAAAGGCTGACCCTGCAAAAATGATAAGACTCGCAAATCCTACCTTCAGTACGGTCAGCCAACATTTTTCCTTCACAGGCAATTTGCGTTCTATAATTATCTGCCCGGCTCCAAGATTCTCACAATGCAGATATAATTCCGGATAATCATGTGCCGCTGCCAAAAGTATCTGTTCGATCAGATCGATAACCGAAAGAACCACCCGACCGCTTTCATTCTCCTGTATCCCTTCCAGACGAAGACCCTCCAGCCAGATCTGCACCTCTTTCTTTTGACAATATACAGTACAGATATCTCCTACTCTCAAAGTATCTTTATCGTTCTGTATATGGGTATCCGCCATTAAATAAACTACAATCGTCTCCACGGTATTCATTCCATTTGTATTCCAGCAAAAACCGCCCCCTGATAATCAGATGTCGCTCCTGCTCCAAGGTTCATCTCCAGCCAGCAGATACCGGCAATCAGAAGAACTGCAAGAAAAACTCCCAGTATCAGTATTTTCGCTCTGCCATGCTTTGTCATAAGTTCCACCCTTTCCTAAAATATTTTTAGTTTAGGTTTATTGTTCCTGATTATACATTTTTTATACTTTAGCTTATCAACATTTTCATTTTTTTTAAAATTCTTTTTTCAAGGCGAGATACCTGTACCTGGGACACTCCAAGCCTTTTCGCAATTTGGGACTGAGTCTGATCAAAGTAAAATCTCAGCACGATCAGTTCCCGTTCCTTATGTTCCAGTGCCGACAATGTATCAGCGAGCATCATCCGGTCCAGCGCCGCATCTCCTTCGCTCCCTCTTACCGACAGCTTGTCCATAAGTCGTATCGTACTGCCGTCGCCATCGTAGATGATCTGATGCAGTGACTCAACTTCCTGAGAGGAATTCAAAGCCAGCAATACATCCTCCATGGAGAGTCCGCTGGCCTCCACGATCTCACTTAATGCCGGTTCCCGCCCCGCCTTCTCTGCCAGCTGTTCTCTTATTCTATTCACAGTAACGCGGTTATCCTTGATGGACCTGCTGACCTTGACCATACCGTCATCCCGAAGGAACCTTCTGATCTCGCCGGTAATCATTGGAACTGCATATGTCGAAAAACGCACATCATATTTCAAGTCAAAATAGTCAATGGCTTTGATAAGTCCGATCATCCCGATCTGGAACAGATCTTCTTTATCGACACCCCTGGAAGAAAAACGGTTAACAATACTCCTTACAAGCCCTGTATTTTTTGCAACCAGTAAATTTCTGGCCTCCTTATCTCCCTCCTGAGCTCTCTGCAGCAATTCACGCGCTTCAGTCACAGCATCACCCGTTTTTTTCCACGAACTGCGGATAAACATGCCATTTTCTTCTTCATATATACCGTAGTTCCCCGTCCGCTCTCTGATTCCACCCTCAGTTCATCCATAAATGCTTCCATAAATGAAAATCCCATCCCTGCGTGAGCTTCTTCCGGCCGTGATGTATAAAGAGGTTCCATCGCCTGCCGTACATCTGGTATTCCAACACCGTCGTCAGCAATTTCAAGATACAGCCATTCATCTTCGATACGACCGATAATTCGTACAGAACCTCCCCGCCCTTCATAGGCATGCACAACTGCGTTGGTAACCGCCTCAGATACCGCCGTTCTTATATCCGACAATTCTTCCATAGTAGGATCCATTTTTGCAGCAAAAGCTGCCACTGCTACTCTGGCAAAATACTCATTCTCCGATATGGCATTCATTGTCAGCTGCATCTCATCCCTCATTGTTGCCACCACCCTCTCTTACAGCAGCCATCATTTGCTGCTCATCCTCATAACAGCAGATGATCCTCTGAAGTCCTGCCATCTGATAGATTCTCCTGATGCTTTTATGCATATGGATAATGCCCACTGCACCTCCACACATTTTCATCTCGCGATATAGTCCAATCATCATTCCCACACCGGCGCTATCCATAAATACTGTTTCCTCCAGATCAAAAATGAGTATACTGACACGACGCTGCCTTATGAGATTTTCTGCATAACGAATAATCATCTCTGCCCGATGATGATCGATTTCCTCTCCCGGTTCAATCGTCAAAATCCCCTCCGATATTCTGTATTCCACAACCGGTACCTCCTTTTAATCCATCAATGGTTCCCCATGCCTGTCAAAAAGAAAAAGGGCCGCCGCAAGGCAGTCCTTCTCTTTTGTATCATTTCCAGATCCATTAACTGTATTCTATTCTTCACTATTATCAGAGCTGCTTTCTCCCGAATCATCATAACCCTGACCGGCATCTGAACTTCCAGAGGAACTGCCGATATCCACTGCGTCTACATTATTCGTATCGCCCAGCTGTTCAAGATATGTTCTGGCATCTTCCACATACCTGGAATCAGGATATGACTGGATCAGCCGCTTATAATATCCCGCCGCATTGACTGTATCGCCAAGCAGCTGATATGCCCGCCCCATATAGAAAACAGCACCTGAATAGCTGTCATCCATACGCATTACCCGGGTCATACCATCAATAACATTCACATAGTTGCCATTTTCAAATTCATCGATGGCAGCATAAAACATATCCTCTGTTACCGAATCCCTGGTAGCCTCCTTAACGATACCATAGATTTTCTTCTCCTGAGCATCTGTAATGGCTGCAGGTTCAATTTCAGCAATAAGCTGCCCCGCTCCTTCCAGATCATTCTGCAGATATTTGCTGACAGCTTCAATAAGTTTTGTCTCACTGACCCCGGCATCATTCACCGCATTCCCAACCGTCGCTTCATATTGAGACAATTGCGCCTGCAGTTCCTGCACCTGTTTCTGTAATTCATCTATGTTCTTATTGCGCTCCGATATCTGGGCACTGTATTCCACTACAGCCTGATTATACTCTGCGGCCTTACCTTTGGTAATGGAAGGAACAATCAGCAGCCATATGACTGCCGCACCAATGACTATACCAATCAAAACATTGATAAAAGACAGAAACCCTGTACTATAATCATTATATCCCTGTCCTGTGCTCTCCTCAATAACGATAGGATTCGGATCATTAATCCTCATCATATCTTCTTTTTTAGCATTCTGCGCTTTGTCCGGTTTGCCATGGAGCTTATTCAGCTCTTTCAGATAACTGAGGGTAGTCATATTATTTCTATCCACTTTGACAGCGCGGGTCAATACTTTCCTGGCAGCAGCATACTGTTTTCTCTGCATGTAGAGCAACCCCAGGAGCTGATATGCCCGGATATATGTCGGACTCAGATTGACAACCTTTTTCAGCTCTATAATGGCCATATCAGCATTGTTCTCCTGAACATAACTTAAAGCCAGATTGTACTTCTGGATGACCTTATTCGCCTCCCGCAGCTTGGCCGGATTATTCTGGATTGCCTGAATATACCCTGACGCAGGATTGTTCCTCTGCTGAAAATGAACGCTGATGACCCACTCACTAAGAGCCGCCACGATCTCACCCATCTGATAGTAGATCAGTCCAAGAAGATTACGGGCATCCGTATTCCGCTTGTTATATTTCAGCGCCTGGCTCAGAGAACCAACCGCACCACTTAAATCTCTGACTCTGGCCTTGGCAAGTCCCTGATTATAATGCCAGTTCGATGAATAAATTATTTTCTTTGCCACCTTGTCCACATATCCACAATGGGGACATTTGTAATTATTCTCAAGGGGCATATTGCAATTAAGACAATTCATCTGCTGTCCCCCTAAAAACGCTTGCTTCCTGCTGCTGCTTTCAGTTCCTTCATCATATCCTCCAGAATGTCTGTCACATCACGGAGATCGTTTTTATAAATAGCCTCCTCTGCCTGATCAATTTCAAGGCTGGGCTTAAACTTTTTCAATTCCTCTTCAAAATTAATCATCTGTCCGTCCTCCCGGCAATCATCATCGCAGCGCCTCCATCACACTGCCTGCCAGATACAGCGAACCGGCACACAAAAGCATACCATTCTCACAGGTACCGGCCCGTTCCCGACCTTCTCTGATTGCCTTATTTATATTATATGAATGTCCTACATATCCATGCCAGTTCTTTTCAAAAATTGCGGCCACAGTCTCCAGATCCGTTTTACGGCTGTTCTCAAGCTCCGTAACAATGACACCCTTCAGATCAGGAATCGTACAAAGTATCTCTATCATCTGATCATATTCCTTATCACTGGCAACTGCGAATACAAGCCAGAGCGGCCTCCCGGCAAAACTCAGCATCAGTGACTCTCTGAGTTTTCTGATACCGCCTACATTATGGGCACCGTCCACATAAACATCCGGAAGTATCTCTTCCATGCGTCCTGGCCAGTGCATCTCTGCCATCCCCTGCAGTAATACATCATCAGCAATACTTTGAAGGCTGTCATCCTGCTGCTGCAGTTTCCTCATGGCCATCCATGCCAGACTGCCATTCATGGTCTGATATACTGCATCCGTATGCAAATGGATTCTGTATATTTCATCATACATGTCCTGCAATAAAAAATCAATGTTTTTGCCCCGATTTAAGAGAATTTTAACTTGCTGCGGATAAAGTACCTCCATCGGACAATGTAAAGCTTCCGCCCTGTCACGGATAACTGCCAGCGCTTCCTCCTCACTGCCATCACAGATTACCGGCACATTTTTCTTCAAAATACCAGCTTTTTCACCGGCAATATCCGTCAATGTCTGCCCCAGTATTTCCATGTGGTCATAACTGATGGAAGTAATCACTGTCAATACCGGTTGATCAATCTGATTCGTAGCATCCAGCCGGCCTCCCAGTCCTGTCTCAATTACGCCGTATTCAATACCACAGCGTCCGAACCAGATCATGGCCATCAGATAGAGCCATTCAAAATAGGTGGGATGAGGATGTCCCTCGATCCGACGTTTTTTTACCACTGTCATCAGCTCGTCAAAAATCTCTGCAAATTGTTCACGTGATATATCCTTTCCGTCCACCTTAATCCGTTCCGCCGTTGTGATCAGATGCGGAGATGTAAACAGCCCTGTTTTTTTTCCGGCAGCCCGGAGCATACTGTCAAGAAAAGCGCAGACAGACCCCTTTCCATTAGTTCCTGCCACATGGATATACGAAAATTTCCGTTCCGGATGTCCAAAATAATCCAGAATATCGTCCACGTTCTCTCCTGATTTTATTTTTGAAAAACGCGGAATACTGTTAATATAGGCCTCTGCTTCTTCATAATTCATAAATTCAGCGCCTCCCCGCAAAAACGAAGCTGCCGCTTTATCTATGACGACAGCTTCGTTATCATTTTACTGTAATGCGGCCAGACGTTCCTGAATCTGCGCCAGCATCTGTGTATATTTCTCCAGTTTTTCTCTCTCGGCCTGTACTTTATCAGCCGGTGCCTTATCGACAAACTTCGGATTGGCCAGCATGCCTTTCGCTCTGGCGATTTCTTTCGTCATCTTTGTCTCTTCCTTTGTCAGACGCTCGATTTCCTTATCAATATCAACAAGCTCCGCAAAAGGAATATACAGTGCAGCCTGGTGGATCATTACAGACACGGCATCGTCGGCAATTCCTGTCTTGTCGCTCTGAATGATAACCTCGCTGGCATAGCCCAGCGTTGCAAAGAATACTTTACCCTTCTCAAAGATACTGCGGATTTCTTCTGACTCGGATACAACGAATACCTTTGCCTTTCTGCTTGGTGGTACATTCATGCCTGTACGGGTATTTCTGATGCCGCGAACAGCCTCCTTGATCACCTCAACAGCCTTTTCATCCTCCTCGAAGCACCAGTCTTCTCTATATTCAGGCCATGAAGAAATCATGATGGATTCCTCTTCCTTCTGTACATTACAGAAGATTTCCTCAGTAATAAACGGCATATATGGATGAAGCAGCTTCAGTGCCTCGATCAGTACAGTCTTCAATGTCCAGAGAGCAGCTGCTTTCGTTTCATCCGTATCGCTGTAAAGTCTCGGTTTTACCATCTCGATATACCAGTCACAGAACTCCTCCCAGATAAAATCATAAATTTTGGATACGGCAATACCCAATTCAAATTTATCCAGGTTCTCTGTCACATCCTTAGCAACCTGATTAACTTTGGAGAGGATCCATTTATCTGCCTGAGTCAGATCCTTCAGCGTCACATTGGCAATGGAAATTCCTTTTTCCTCAGCCTGTTCAAAATTCATCAGCATAAATCGGGATGCATTCCATACCTTATTAGCAAAATTTCGGCTGGCCTCCACACGTTCCCAGTAGAATCGCATATCATTACCAGGGGCATTGCCGGTAATCAATGTCATACGCAGCGCATCCGCTCCATATTTATCAATAACCTCCAGCGGATCAATACCATTGCCTAAAGACTTGCTCATCTTACGGCCCTGGGAATCGCGTACAAGTCCATGGATCAGAACTGTGTGGAACGGAACTTCACCCATATGCTCAAGTCCTGAGAATACCATTCTTACAACCCAGAAGAAGATAATATCATAGCCTGTTACCAGCACATCTGTCGGATAGAAATAATCCAGTTCTTCCGTCTTCTCCGGCCAGCCCAGTGTAGAGAAAGGCCATAAAGCAGAAGAGAACCATGTGTCCAATGTATCCGGATCCTGCGTAAAATGAGTGCATCCACACTTCGGACATACCGTCGGCATTTCCTTTGCCACAACGATTTCTCCACATTCATCACAATAGTAAGCCGGAATCCTGTGGCCCCACCAGAGCTGTCTGGAGATACACCAGTCACGGATATTCTCAAGCCAGTGCAGATAGGTCTTGTTAAAACGTTCCGGCACGAACTTCAATTCACCTGTCTTGATAGCTTCAATAGCAGGCTTGGCAAGTTCTTCCATGGCTACAAACCACTGAGGCTTGATCATCGGCTCAACGGTAGTCTTACAGCGGTCATGGGTACCAACATTATGCTCATGATCTTCAATCTTTACCAGATAACCCTGTGCTTCAAGATCGGCAACGATGGCCTTTCTTGCCTCATAACGATCCATGCCTTCATATTTGCCTCCCTGGGCATTGATAGTAGCATCATCGTTCATCACATTGATCTCCGGCAGATGATGCCGCTTGCCTACCTCAAAGTCATTCGGGTCATGGGCCGGTGTGATCTTAACAGCACCAGTTCCAAATTCCTTATCCACATAGCTGTCGGCAATGATCGGAATCTCTCTGCCAACCAGCGGCAGAATGCAGTTCTTGCCCACCAGATCTGTATAACGCTCATCATCCGGATGAACAGCGATGGCTGTATCACCAAGCAGCGTCTCCGGTCTTGTAGTTGCAATCTGAATATACTGTCCTTCCATCCCTGCAATCGGATAACGAATATGCCAAAAATGGCCTGCCTGGTCAACATGTTCAACCTCGGCATCAGAAATAGATGTCTTACATACCGGACACCAGTTGATGATTCTGGATCCTTTGTAAATATATCCTTTTTCATGAAGCTTGATAAATACTTCCTCAACTGCCTTGGAGCAGCCTTCATCCATGGTAAAACGTTCTCTGTCCCAGTCAGCGGAAGATCCCAGTTTCTTCAGCTGTTTGATAATACGTCCGCCGTATTCCTCACGCCATTCCCATGCCTTCTCAAGGAAACCTTCACGTCCCAGATCTTCTTTGTCAATGCCTTCCTCTTTCAGCTTATTGATGATCTTAACCTCTGTCGCAATGCTGGCATGATCTGTTCCCGGCTGCCACAAAGCTTCATAACCCTGCATTCTCTTGTAACGAATCAGAATATCCTGCATTGTATTATCCAATGCATGACCCATATGCAGCTGTCCTGTAATATTCGGAGGCGGCATTACAATCGTAAATGGTTTCCTGCTTCTGTCAACTTCTGCATGGAAATACTTCTTCTCCAGCCATTTGTCATAAATCCTGCTTTCAATCTCCGCAGGATTGTAGTTCTTCTCCATTTCCATTGTTTCAATCTCCTGTTCTTATTAAGTCAAAATGAAAAGTGCCTCGCATAAACAAAAAGAGCTCCCGCCCTCAAAAGGGCGAAAGCTCGCGGTACCACCTTTATTCACACAGTCTGCTTCTCCATAATAGAATCACAGATTCTGTGCCTCTAAGCCTTTAACGGAGCAACCCGTCATGACCTACTGTTATCTTCAGTCATGCCGTTCAAAAGCTACCTTCAATGTACATTGCCCTGACCGGTCTCTCAGCCGCTGAACCAGTCTCTCTGCAGAGATATACACCTACTCCTCTTTCTCATCACATTTGCTATATTGTCTATATTATAATTACGGCAGAAATTTGTCAACACCCAGAATTATTTTA
>JBJEJD010000205.1:0-1874 GCA_051877705.1 Coprococcus sp.
GATATCTGGGATATGTATATTGAATATGGCGGTGCCATCAGAGATCTTTCCTTTATGAGGCATATGGATTGGGGGATGCTTTACCTTGAGGATGCGCGATTGGAGAATCTGAAGGATCTTTTTTCGGAAGACCGGGGAAGCGGGATCTGCCACAGATGTCTGGGTCTGTATCATTGTCAGGTGAAGGATATCAGTGCCGTTGTGGAACGGGGGCTTTATATGGCCGAGCTGCTGATCTGGCCTGAGAAATATGATCCGGAAGAAAAGGACAGGTGGAAGAAGGTCAGGAGCGGGAAGTTCAGGTATTATAAACCGGAGAAATAATTATTTGCCAAAAAGACAGCAGCAACAAATGTATGCTTCTTGACCGGCCTGTTCGTTGGGTCTATAATGGATGAGCTGAAAGAGAGGATATACTATGGAATTACTGATTATCGTATTATTCTGTGCAGCCCTTCTTGGGTGTATTGCGATGGGTTGGTCGATCATTATTGCCCTGGTCATCGGATTGGTGTTATTTCTCGCCTACGGAAAATATAAAAAACATACATGGAAGGAACTGACGGAGATGGCCACGTCCGGTGTGCTGGCGTCCGGCAATATTCTGATTGCTTTTGTACTCATAGGGATGCTGACGGCATTGTGGCGGGCATCGGGAACCATCTCGTCCATTATCTGCTATACATCGGGGTTGATCCATCCTTCCATATTAATTCTGCTGATCTTTTTGCTGAACAGTCTTGTATCGTTTCTGACGGGGACATCCTTCGGGACCGCCGCCACCATGGGGGTGATCTGCATGAGTATCGCCAGTACCATGGGAATCAGCGTGTTCTGGGCCGGTGGTGCTGTTCTGTCAGGCGCTTTCTTCGGGGATCGCTGCTCGCCGGTATCCACCAGTGCGTTGTTAGTGAGCACAGTCACGGAAACGGATCTGTATGAGAATATCCGGAAGATGATGTGGACGGCCCTGGTGCCATTTATTCTTTGCTGTGGTATCTATCTGGCTGCAGGCGCTGCCACTGCCGGATCAAAATACTCGGGCAATGTGTTTGAAATATTTCAGGGTGAGTTTCGTATTCATCCGGTGAATCTGATACCTGCAGCTATCATTCTTATTCTGGCTCTTTTTAAAGTGAATATTAAGATTACCATGTCTGCCAGTATCGCAGCCGCTTTTGTGACTGCGCTGCTGATACAGCATGAAACACCGCTGCATCTGATCCGGATGATGTTCATGGGTTATGAGGCGGTGTCTCCTGAACTGGGAGCAATCATGAATGGAGGCGGCGTCATTTCCATGGTCCGTGTGGGCGTCATTGTCTGTATTGCCTCCAGCTATTCGGGTTTATTCAAAGGAACGGGCCTGCTGAACTTCATGCAGAGGATGATTGGCGTTGTCAGCCGGAAAACAACGGCATTCACGGCGATCCTCTTGACTGCTGCCGCAGCTTCGGCGCTTTCATGCAATCAGACACTGGCCATCATGCTGACCAGTCAACTGTGCCGTGATCTGGGATTGTCTAAGGAAGAACTGGCCATTGCCATAGAAGACACGGCGGTGGTGGTTGCCCCTTTGATTCCATGGTCTATTGCGGGAACTGTGCCTCTGGCCGCCGCCGGTGCACCGGATATGTGCATACTGGGAGCCTGCTTTTTATATCTGGTTCCGGCGGTTCAATGGGCGGTGTCATTTTTTGGAGGGAAAATGGATGACAAATGAAAAAGTATTTCAGATGAGTTTTGCGAAGGTATATTCTCTTCTCGAGAATAAAGCTCTTCGGAAAGGCAGGACAAAAGAGGAGGTGCAGGAGGTTATCTGCTGGTTAACCGGATATGTTGAATCTGATATTACCGAAATGCTGGCGAATCCG
>JBJEJD010000206.1:0-7638 GCA_051877705.1 Coprococcus sp.
CATGTGTAGCAGTTATGGAAGGCGGCAAGCCGGTAGTTATCGCCAATACAGAGGGTGCAAGAACAACACCGTCCGTTGTTGCATTTACTAAGACAGGTGAGAGACTTGTAGGTGAACCTGCAAAGCGTCAGGCAGTTACCAATGCAGACAAGACGATCTCTTCCATCAAGAGACATATGGGCTCTGACTACAGAGTGAATATCGAAGGCAAGAAATATTCTCCACAGGAGATTTCAGCTATGGTACTTCAGAAACTGAAAGCTGATGCAGAGAGCTATCTTGGTGAGAAGGTTACAGAAGCTGTTATCACAGTTCCTGCTTATTTTAACGATGCTCAGAGACAGGCAACAAAAGACGCAGGTAAGATCGCAGGCCTCGATGTAAAGCGTATCATCAACGAGCCGACAGCAGCTGCCCTTGCATATGGTCTTGACAATGAGAATGAGCAGAAGATCATGGTTTACGACCTTGGCGGCGGTACATTTGATGTATCTATCATTGAGATCGGTGACGGCGTTATCGAAGTACTGGCTACAAATGGTGATACAAGACTTGGCGGCGATGACTTTGATAATAAGGTTACACAGTATATGTTGTCTGAGTTCAAGAGAACAGAGGGCGTTGACCTCTCCGGTGACAAGATGGCAATGCAGAGACTTCGCGAGGCGGCTGAGAAGGCTAAGAAAGAGCTTTCAAGCGCAACAACTACGAATATTAACCTGCCATTCATCACAGCTACAGCTGAAGGTCCAAAGCATTTTGATATGAACCTGACACGTGCTAAGTTCGATGAACTGACACATGATCTGGTTGAGAGAACAGTCGTACCTGTACAGAACGCATTAAGTGATGCAGGTCTTACAATGAATGAAATCAGCAAAGTGCTTCTGGTAGGCGGTTCTACACGTATCCCTGCTGTACAGGATAAGGTAAGACAGCTGACAGGCAAGGAGCCGAACAAGTCATTGAACCCTGATGAGTGTGTAGCTATTGGTGCTTCTATCCAGGGCGGCAAGCTTGCCGGCGATTCAGGAGCAGGAGATATCCTCTTACTGGATGTTACACCGCTGACACTTTCTATCGAGACAATGGGCGGTATTGCTACTCATCTGATCGAGAGAAATACAACAATTCCGACAAGAAAGAGCCAGATCTTCTCCACAGCTGCAGATAATCAGCCGGCAGTAGATATCAACGTTGTACAGGGTGAGAGACAGTTCGCAAAAGACAATAAGAGTCTTGGACGTTTCCAGCTGGATGGTATCGCACCTGCAAGACGTGGTGTTCCGCAGATCGAAGTTACATTTGATATCGATGCCAACGGTATTGTTAATGTATCTGCAAAAGATCTTGGTACAGGCAGAGAACAGCATATTACCATTACAGCAGGTTCCAACCTGTCTGATGCCGAGATCGATAAGGCTGTAAAAGAGGCAGCTGAGTACGAGGCACAGGATAAGAAGCGTAAGGAAGGCATTGATGCAAGAAATGACGCAGATGCCATGGTATTCCAGACAGAGAACGCTCTGAAGGAAGTTGGCGATAAGATCAGCGCTGATGATAAGGCAAAGGTACAGGCAGAAATCGACAGCCTGAAAGCCGTTATTGAAAAGACAAACATTGAGTCTATGACAGATGCAGAGATTGATGAGATTAAAGCAGGCAAGGAAAGACTGATGAATGTGGCTCAGCCGGTTTTTGCAAAGATGTATGAAGCTCAGAATCCGAATATGGGCGCAGGTCCACAGGGCGGTGCAGGTCCACAGGGCGGCGGTTATCAGAATAATGATGACGTTGTTGATGGAGATTACACAGAAGTCTAAGATCGTGATGAAAATCTGAGACAATGAAGATTATAAAGGCGGAAAGCGAAGTGGGAACACTTGGCTTTTCGCCATTTCAAAGCGTCGGTGTAGAGGGGACAATATGAACGGAAACGTAGGGTCCCCTGTACATCGACGCAGGTATGGAGGGAGATATCAGATAACGGTCTTTATGCTGACCGGTGTCTGAGATGAAAGGATGTGATCGTATGGCAGACAAAAGAGATTATTATGAAGTCCTTGGTGTAGATAGAAATGCCAGCGATGCCGATCTGAAGAAGGCATACAGAAAGCTGGCTAAAAAATATCATCCTGATATTAATCCGGGAGATAAAGAGGCTGAAGCAAAGTTTAAAGAGGCATCAGAAGCCTATGCGATACTTAGCGACCCAGATAAGAGAAAACAGTATGATCAGTTTGGCCATGCAGCCTTTGAACAGGGCGGCGGCGGTGCAGGTGGATTTGGCGGCTTTGATTTTGGCGGCGATATGGGTGATATATTTGGTGATATATTCGGTGATTTATTTGGTGCCGGATCCAGAAGCAGCCGCAGAACCTATAATGGTCCGATACAGGGCGCCAATGTGAAGATTAATATGCGAATCAGCTTTATGGAAGCTGTGTTTGGTGTTGAAAAGAATATAGAGATTGGATACAAAGAGGAGTGTGACAGCTGTCATGGTACAGGCGCAAAGCCTGGTACACAGCCTCAGACCTGTCCGAAATGTAATGGCTCCGGCCAGGTTGTCTTTACACAGCAGTCCATTTTTGGAGCAGTCCGGAATGTCCAGACCTGTCCGGAATGTGGTGGCGAAGGCAAGGTTGTTAAGGAGAAATGTCCAAAATGTGCAGGACAGGGCTTCAAGAAGATCCGAAAGCCATTGAAAGTAACAATTCCTGCCGGTGTGGATAATGGTATCAGTGTCAGAGTAGCAGGTTTTGGTGAACCTGGAAGGAATGGCGGACCAAGAGGAGATCTTCTTGTTGGCCTTCAGGTTGACAGTCATCCGATTTTCCAGAGACAGGATTATGACATTTTCTCAACAGTACCGATTTCATTTGCGGATGCTGCACTGGGCGGCGATATCAAGATACAGACGGTGGATGGTGAAGTGACTCAGAATATCCGGCCTGGAACTCAGACAGACACACGTATACGTTTGAAAGGTAAGGGCGTTCCTTCCAGAAGAAATAAGAATGTTCGCGGTGACCATTATGTTACACTGGTGGTACAGGTGCCTGAGAAGCTGAATAATGAGCAGAAGGAACTTCTGCGTAAGTTTGACGATGCCATGAAGGGTAAATATACACCTGAAGAGGGCGAAGGCAAGAAAAAGAAAAAGTTCATGGAAAAGTTAAAAGAAACATTTGAAGATCTTGAGGACTAAAAACAGATCGGCAGATAACAGGGCGCTCCATTACAGAACGCCCTTTTGTGCTATGAAAACTTGTATAGGCTGAGTAGTTGCGCGAAAATAAAGAATGGAGACAATATTGATGAAATGGAATAAATATCGGATGAAGACGACAACGGAGGCTGTGGATCTGATCAGTTATACTTTGGGAGAAATGGGAATTGAGGGTATAGAGATCGAAGACAAGATTCCTCTCACTGAGGAAGAGAAGAAAAAAATGTTTATCGATATTCTTCCTGACCTGGGAGAAGATGACGGAGTGGCCTATGTTTCATTTTACATTGAGCCGGAGAAGGATCATGAGGAGACACTGGAAGAAGTGAGTCGGGCTGTTCAGGAATTGGCGGATTTTGTAGATATTGGTGAGGCAACCATAGAAAAATCCGTGACTGCAGATGTGGATTGGATGAACAATTGGAAAAAATTCTGGAAACCATTTAAAGTGGATGATCAGATTATTATCAAGCCGACCTGGGAGACTCTGCCTGATGTGGAGGATGGTACCCTGGTGGTGGAACTGGACCCGGGTACTTCCTTCGGAACAGGTATGCATCATACAACCCGTCTCTGCATTACGCAGATGAAGAAATATCTGAAAAAGGATCAGACTTTATTTGATGTGGGCTGTGGAAGTGGAATTCTGTCCATTATTGGTCTGATGCTTGGTGCGGGAGAGGCAGCGGCAACGGATGTGGATCCCAATGCGGTGGCGGCAGCCATAGAGAATGCCGGAGTCAATCATATTGATATGAATCGTTATCATGTGGCAGCCGGCGACATTATTACAGATGAAGAATTCAGGCATTCCTGCGGTATTGAAAAATTTGATCTGGTGCTTGCCAATATTCTGGCAGATATTATTATTCCTCTATCGGGTGTCATCAAGGAGAATATGAAGCCGGGCGGCATTTTTGTGTCTTCAGGAATTATCAACACAAAAGAGAATGATGTGAGGAAGGCTTTATTGGACAATGATTTTGAGATCCTGGAAGTCACTCATTCAGGAGACTGGGTTGCCTTTACCGCAAGAAAATAGAAACAGTCTTGAATCCACTATATGTTTCATGCTATAATGGCACAAGTGTCAAGAAATCAGCGATGTAGAGTATTGAGCAGCCGATGGGACGCAGGAGGTAAATATGCCGAGATTTTTTGTTGATGCGGATCAGATTAATGAAAATGATATTATAATAAAAGGTTCGGATGTCAATCATATCAGGAATGTTCTGAGGATGACGGCAGGTGAAGAAGTAACTGTCAGTGATGGGCATGGCATGGATTATTTCTGCAGAATTGCTGCAATAGGCAAGGATGAGATTGTGCTTGATATTGTGGACAACTGGCATTCCTTCGTAGAACTGCCGGCCAAGATTTATTTGTTTCAGGGTCTTCCGAAGGCAGATAAGATGGAATGGATTATTCAGAAGGCAGTCGAGCTGGGGGTTTATGAAGTGGTTCCTGTCATCACGAAGCGGACCGTTGTAAAGCTGGATTCGAAAAAAGAGGAGAAAAAACGGCTCCGTTGGCAGAGTATTGCCGAGAGTGCGGCCAAACAGGCAGGGCGTGCGCTCATTCCTGCAGTGGCAGAATGTATGACTTTTGAGAAGGCATTGCGTATGTGCAATGGATTGGATGCGGCATTGATTCCGTATGAGAAAGCAGAAGGTATGCAGCATGCCAGAGATCAGATACGATCTGTCCACGGTGCTCATTCTGTTGGTATTTTCATAGGACCCGAGGGCGGCTTTGAGGAGAGTGAGATAGAAGCGGCCAAAGCGGCAGGGGCGGTACCAATCACTCTCGGGAGAAGAATTCTGCGGACGGAAACGGCAGGACTTACCATGTTGTCTATTCTGATGTTTGAGCTTGAAGAAGATTAGGAGTTTTTATGGAAATTTATATGGATAATGCAGCGACGACCAGAGTTTACAGCGAGGTCATTGACACGGTCAGTAAGGTGATGCGCAGCGATTACGGCAATCCCTCGTCACTGCATATGAAAGGCGTTGATGCGGAGCGTTACATCCGTTATGCCAAAGAGACATTTGCAAACATATTAAAAGTGGATGAGAAGGAGATCATATTCACATCAGGCGGTACGGAATCCAATAATACGGCGCTCATCGGTGCGGCCATGGCCAACCGGAGGGCGGGACAGCATATCATTACGACTTGTATTGAACATGCGTCAGTCTATGAACCGATAATGTATCTGGAGAAGCAGGGGTTTGAGATTACCTGGCTGCCAGTGAATGATCATGGGGTTGTCGACCTGGAGGCATTGAAAGAGGCTGTGCGTCCGGATACGATTCTGGTGTCCGTTATGTGTGTGAATAATGAGATCGGGACCATACAGCCCATTGAAGATGTGGCAGCTATTGTAAAGTCATGTAACCCGTCGACACTGATACATGTGGACGCTATTCAGGGATTTGGCAAGATGGTACTGCATCCGAAAAAGATGGGTATTGATCTGTTGACCATCAGTGGACATAAATTCCACGGACCGAAGGGTACGGGGGTTTTGTGGGTACGTGACCGGGTGAAAGTACAGCCTATGATCCTGGGAGGCGGACAGCAGAAAGCGATGCGCTCCGGGACAGAAAATGTGCCGGGTATTGCAGGCATGGCAAAGGCTGCCGAGATGGAATATACGGATCTGGAAAATAAATTGCAGCATTTATATGAACTGCGTACTTATTTTATTAATGAAGCAGAGAAGCTGGAAGGAACTGTTGTCAACGGCGGTAAAAAAAGAGGATATCTTCGAATGCCGAAGGAACCTGAAGCCTGTGCGGCTCCCCATGTTGTCAGTGTCAGTTTTGCTGATGTGCGCGCAGAGGTGCTTTTGCATGCGTTGGAGGAGGCGGAGATTTATGTGTCCAGCGGCTCGGCCTGTTCATCCAATCATCCAGCCATTAGTGGTACATTGAAGGCCATCGGTGTGCAGAAGTGTTATTTGGATGCAACACTCCGATTCAGCTTTTCTTTTGATACAACAAAAGAAGAAATTGATGAATGCATGGCACAGCTGGCCAGGCTGCTGCCAATGCTCAGACGTTATACGCCTGGAGGCAGGAAAAAGGGAGGCAAACGTGTTTAAAGCTTTTTTGATTAAATATGGTGAAATTGGTATCAAAGGCAAGAACAGATATCTGTTTGAGTATGCGCTGATGGATCAGATCAAGTTTTCCCTCAGAAAAGTTGAGGGTCACTTCACAGTGTCAAAGGAACAAGGCCGTGTTTATGTGGAGGCACTGAGTGATTTTGATTACGATGAGGTCGTAAAGGCATTGTCCAGAGTTTTTGGTATTGTGGCCATCTGCCCGGTTGTTTTATGTGATAACAACGAATGGAGCCATTTATGTCAGGTCGTGGGTGATTATATGGAAGAAACCTACCCGGATAAAAAACTGACCTTCAAAGTATTTGCCAGAAGGGCAGATAAAAATTATCCAAAACATTCAATGGAGATTGCTGCTGATATGGGCGAGTACCTGTTGGATCGTTTTCCGGATATGAGGGTGGATGTACACAAACCGGATGTTGCACTGAATATTGAAGTCAGAGAGAGGACCTATATTTATTCTATCTCCATTCCGGGACCTGGAGGTATGCCGGTAGGTACCAATGGCAAGGCGACTCTTCTTTTGTCGGGTGGTATTGACAGTCCGGTGGCCGGCTATATGATTGCCAAACGAGGAGTCAAAATTGATGCGGTCTATTTCCATGCACCGCCATATACAAGCGAACGTGCCAAGCAAAAGGTTGTGGATCTGGCGAAGATAGTGGCCGCCTATGCAGGTCCGATTCAGCTGCATGTTATCAATTTTACGGATATTCAGCTGGCTATCTATGATAAATGTCCTCATGATGAACTGACGATTATCATGCGTCGTTATATGATGAAGATCGCAGAGCATATCGCATTGGAAGAAGGCTCATTAGGTCTGATTACCGGTGAGAGTATTGGTCAGGTGGCAAGTCAGACCATGCAGAGTCTGCGGGCAACGAATGCAGTATGTACGCTGCCTGTCTATCGCCCTGTCATTGGTTTTGACAAGAATGATATTGTTGAAATATCAGAGAAAATCGGCGCTTTTGAGACATCAATTCAGCCTTTTGAGGATTGTTGTACAATTTTTGTGGCCAAGCATCCGGTGACAAAACCAAATATACGTGCCATAGAGAGATCGGAGCATCATCTGGTGGATATCATCGATGATTTGATGAAGAAGGCTATTGAGACCAGAGAAACAATTCTGTGTGAATAGAAAAAGGTGCTGTATGTGAATACAGCACCTACAAATATAATATTATTCAACGATAAATGGTTCAATAGTTGTGAGAATCTGATCCATTTCGTCGCTCTCATGAATAGTGAGTTCGATCGGCTTGGA
>JBJEJD010000207.1:0-30935 GCA_051877705.1 Coprococcus sp.
ACCTGCCAGACCATACAGCTCCATGATCTTGATAGTGACACTATCTGCAGCATCATCGATGAGGCTCTGAATGTCGGTATCGTCACCATGGGAGGCGGCGGCGATTACCCGAGAAATGTCATGTGCTCTCCCCTCTCCGGTGTTGAAAAAGGCGAATACTTTGACGTTCTCCCGTGGGCTGAAGCCGCCGGAGATTATCTTCTTACTTTCCTTAAAACTCCAAAAATGCCCCGCAAATTGAAGGTGGGGTTCTCCAACTCCGCTGCCAACCTGACCCATGCCACTTACCGCGACCTGGGCTTTGCCGCCAGAAAAGACGGTCTTTTTGACGTATACAGTGCCGGTGGTCTGGGCAAAAACCCTCTCTTTGGCGTAAAGGTGGCCGAGGCTGTGGAGCCTTCCATGATTCTCTATTATATTAAAGCCATGTGGCTCACATTTATCACCTGGGGCAACTATGAAAATCGTGGAAAAGCCCGCACACGCTATATGCAGGAAGCCCTTGGCGGTCCGGAAAAATACGCCGAAGCCTATCAGAAAAAGCTGGCCGAGGTCATGGCTTCCGGCGAGGATCTCCGTATTGACCCTGAAACCTTATCCATCTCTCAGCCTGTCGGGCTTCAAAATAATAGCATAAAAGGAACCGTCCTGTCCCACCCCCGAATCATAGAACAAAAACAACCAGGACTCTATACCGTTTGCTGGCATCCCATTGGCGGACAGCCCGATCCGGACAGTTTCTGCCGGCTGGCAGATACGCTCGAACAAATGGAAAATGCCGAAATTCGTCTGGCACCGGACCAGACCGCCTATATCATCAATCTGACAGAAGCTGAAGCCGAAAGAGTGCTGGATATCACTTCCGGCGGGGCCGAGACACCATTCGAAGCTTCCGTCAGCTGCATCGGCGCATCTATCTGCCAGATCGGTCTGCGGGATTCTCAGGCGCTTCTGTCTTCATGTATCCAGGCTGTCCGACAGGCAGATATTCCCGGCAATGCGCTGCCTCAGATGCATATTTCCGGCTGTCCTTCCTCCTGCGGTACTCACCAGACAGGCATCATCGGTTTCCGGGGTGCGGGCAAATTCATCAATGGCCGGTCCGAGCCCGGCTACATGCTCTACCTTGGCGGCAATGAACATCAGGGGAAGGAAACCATAGGCAAAGAACTGGGAATCATCCTTGAAAACGATATACCAAAATTCCTTGTAAACCTTGGCAGAACTGTTTCCGAAAGCAGCATGGATTTCATGAGCTGGTATAAAGAAAATATGGACGAACTGGAAGAAATCGCCGACAAATATATCTGCCGATAGTGTTTCCAATAAATACAAATATTTTATTTACATTTAAATACAAATGTTTTATAATGTAACCAGATTTGCTAGGGGTGCTTTTTGCTGAGAGGCCATATGGCCGACCCTTTGAACTTGATGTGGATAATCCCAACGCAGGAAAGCAATGACGATTGAACCCGTCCGTAACAGGCAACGGATTTATTTTGATTGGTAACTTTCAGCTGCAGGATTTTCCTGCAGCTTTTTTGTTGATCCACGATATTTCACAAACGGAGGAATAATATGAAACTGACTGATCTGCTTTATGAAGATGTCAAACCGATCTGGGAGGGCTATCTTGAACATCCTTTTGTCAAAGGCATCGGTGACGGCACGCTGTCCATGGAACGCTTTCGTTTTTTTATGCTTCAGGACTATCTCTACCTCTATGATTATGCCAAAGTCTTTGCCATTGGCGTGGTAAAGGCAAAAGATCCTGAACTGATGCGCCATTTTTCCCAGCTGGTGTACGATACCTTGAATGGAGAAATGGAGATCCACCGCAAATATATGACAAGACTTGGCATCACGGAGGAGGAAGTCGCCGCTGTAAAGCCTTCCCTTGTCAACACATCCTATACCCACTATATGCTGGAGATTGGACATAATGAAGGTATTCTGGAACTGCTCGTTTCCATTCTTTCCTGTTCCTGGAGCTACCAGCAGATCGGAGCCGCGCTGAACCGTATTCCGGGCGCCAGTGAACATCCTTTCTATGGTGAATGGATCCAGGGCTACACCTCTGAGGCCTATGTATCTGACAACCAGACCATTATCAATCTGGTAAACAGAATGGGAAGCCATTGCTCAGAAGAAGAAATCAGCCATCTGAAGGACATCTTCAGGAACTGCAGCCGCTACGAAGCATTGTTCTGGAATATGTCCTACAACATGGATATGTAACTATACACGGAGGTAAAAGCAATATGCTTGAATTCCAGCATGTCTCCTTTCAATATGAAAGTGAAGACTTCAATATTATCAACGATTTGTCATTCCGTGTCGAGAAAGGAGAATTCATCTCCATTATCGGCATCAGCGGCTGTGGTAAAAGTACAATTTTCAAATTAACCAATGGCCTGCTGAAACGGAAAAGCGGCGCCATTCTTCTGAACGGACAGGATGTCTCCTCACTGAAGAACGCCTCCGGCTATATGCCCCAGAAAGATCTGCTCTTTCCATGGCGTACCATTGAGAAGAACCTGTGCCTGCCCATGGAAATTGCCAGAGTACCCGCTGAAGCTCAAAAGCAGCGGGTCGCAGAAATTCTGAAAGAAGTGGGATTATCCGATTATGCCGCCAAATATCCAAAGGATCTGTCCGGCGGTATGCGCCAGCGTATTTCCTTTGCAAGAACACTGCTGACGGATGCGGATCTGCTCATGCTGGACGAACCTTTCAGCGCCCTGGACGCTCTGACCCGTATCAACATGCAGGAATGGCTGCTGAAGCAGTGGATGCATTTTAATAAAACGATTATGTTCATCACCCATGACGTAGAAGAAGCCATCTTCATGTCCAAGAAGATATATCTGGTCAAACAGACGCCGATCCACGAACTGGAGATCATCGATGTGCCGATGGACTATCCGAGAAGCCGTGATTTCATGACCCGTCCTGAAATTGTAGAGCTGAAGGAATATATGATCGAACAATTACGAAAGCAGGTGATCATATGAGAAAATATCTGCCGCCGCTGATCCTTTTCGGTCTGCTGCTCATCGGATGGCAGGCGCTGGCCATGGGTATTGACGCCACTTACATACTCCCTTCACCTCTTCAGGTACTGAAGAGACTGTGGGAATTGCGGGAACCGTTGGTGATGGTTCATCTGCCGGCCACCATGTCTGTTACATTTATAGGTCTGGCCATCTCCATCGTCCTGGGTCTGGCCCTTGCCATTGCCATGGATGCCAGTGAAACGGTTCGCCGTACTTTATACCCGCTGGTCATCACCTCCCAGACCATACCAACGACAGCCATAGCGCCTCTTTTCGTCCTGTGGTTCGGGTACTCCATCTGGAGTAAGGTGCTGGTCACCATCCTGATGACCTTTTTCCCGATTACCATCACCGTTTATGATGGTTTTCAGTCCACCAAGAGAGAGATGGAAGAACTGATGCTGAGTTTCAATGCCAGCAAAATGGACATTTTCCTGAAACTGAAGCTGCCAAACGCACTGCCTTACTTTTTCTCTGCCATCAAAATGGCTATCCCGATCAGTATCATCGGTGCTGCCATCGGCGAATGGCTGGGAGCTCAGAGTGGCCTTGGTTATTTCAGCAAACGAATGCTGACACAACTGGACGGCGCAGGTGTCTTCGCCCCTATCGTACTGCTGTCAGCGGTTGCCATGATCATCGTCGGGATCATCAATATAATAGAAAGAATCGCCATTCCATGGCGCAAAGAACTGTAGGCTATTTGCGCAATTTGCATTCGGGCTTCTTCCAGGAAGCCCGGATCTATATTTCGGTTCAGACACGTTGATTTTCTTGTTTTGCTGCGCCGCCTGTTGCCAGCTGCTCCCGCAAACTCGCCCGCAAGCGGGCTCAGACAATGCTCCGCAGCTGACGCTATGCTCGCAAAACTGCAAAAATCTGCCTACTGTCTGCAACAAAATATAGATCCGGACTCCCTGAAATAAGAAAACTGCTGCAAATTGCCCCATAGCTAGTTGAATAAATGAAGAAAGAAGGCTTGTATTATATGGATATTGAGAAAATTAAGGAGTTATCTCAAAAGTACTTGGCTGAGCAGGTGGATCTGCTGCTAAAGTTGACGGCTATTGACAGTGAGTCGAATTATGTTGAGGGGAATCGTCAGGTTGTGGATATTGCCCGCTCTGTTCTGGAGACGATTCCGGGTATCACCATGGAAGAGATGTTTTTTGAGGGATGTGGTACTCATCTGATCGCCCGTATCAAACCGGAGAATCCAAACGGGAAAATTATTCTGAATTCCCATCTGGACACCGTTTTTCCGGTGGGCTACGCTGCCCAGTATCCGCCATATGTGGATGACGAAAACTGGCTTCACGGTCTCGGCAGCGGCGACTGTAAAGCAGGCTTTGCTGTTTCTGCCTTTGCCGTAAAGATCGCCGGCGAACTGGGGATCCTTCCTAACAAAGAGATCGTTATGCTCTACAGCTGTGATGAAGAAATCGGTTCCATCACCAGCCGCGAGGTGTTTAAAAAGGAAGCGCCTGGTACGGAATGTGCCTATATCTTTGAAAGTGCTGCCAAAACCGAAAAAGGTTATGGTGTCGTCAGCGAACGTCGTGGTGTTATCCTTGGGGCCCTGGATATCAAGGGTGTGGAGGCCCATGCAGGCGGTGCCTACATGAAAGGCCACAGTGCCACCAAAGAGCTGGCCCATAAGATCCTGAAGCTTTACAGCTTTAATGATTACGAGCGCGAGATCTACTACAATGTGGCGCCTATTTCCGGCGGCCGTCCAAACGGTATCGTTGCCGGCGATGCTCATATGGAATTCTGCTGTGCCGGTCTTCCTGATAATACGGCATCCTTTGCGGAAGCCGAAGCCAATATTGAATCTCTGGCAGCTTCCAATGAAGATCCGGTCTGCGAGACGACCGTCTCTCACCGCATCCTCTTTCCTGCTCTGGAGAAAAATGAGATGGGCCACAAAGCATTTACCATCGCAGAAAAGGCAGGCCAGATGCTTGACATCACCATGGAAGAGATTGCGGAACCAACAGCCACCGATGCCAACTGGTTCTGTTATTTCGGTGTGCCGGCTGTTGATGCCTTCGGTCCTGTAGAATCCGGCATGCATACCACAGAAGAAAAAGTGTATATTCCATCCATCGCTGAAAAAACAGCACTTTTTGCCGCTATGCTTGGCATTATGGATGATTTTAATGAATAATTTTAACGAGGTGATTTTCAATGAAAAAAAATAAATTTCAAAAGATAGCTGCAGCACTGCTGACTGCAGCACTGGCCCTCTCCTTTACTGCCTGCGGCAATTCAGATAATAAAACTGCTGATACTTCCGCCGGCACAGCTGCAGATACAGAAAATGCCGCTGTTTCCGAAACAGCCGGTGAAACGGCAGAAGCTGCTAAAGATGGAGAACTGGAGGATTTCAGTATCGTCCTGGACTGGTATCCGAACGCTGTTCACTCTTTCATTTACGTAGCCATTGAAAAGGGCTACTATGCCGAAGAGGGGCTGGAAGTTCATGTAGAATTCCCGGCCAACACCAATGATGCCATCACTATGACAGCTGCCGGCAAAGCTGACGCAGGTCTCTATTATCAGCCGAATATTATTTCAACAGCTGTGAATCAGGATATTCCGATCCGAATCCTCGGCACTGTCGTACAGCATCCGTTAAATATCGTTATGTCCATGAAGGACAGCAATATTAATGGTGCCGGGGATCTGGCAGGCAAGATCATCGGTTATCCGGGCACAACGGACAACGAATATTTTGTAAAAGCCATGATGGAACATAACGGTTTGAGTTATGAAGATACGACCATGCAGGATGTGGGCTTCGACCTGAATTCCGCCCTCATCAGCGGCAATGTGGACGCCATTATCGGCGGCTATATCAATCATGAATATCCAAGTCTTCTCCAGGAAGGCTACGATGTTACCTATTTCGACATCACCAAAGAAGGGGTCCCTGATTATGAGGAACTTGTTCTGGTGACCGGCGAAAATCAGGTGCAGAATGAAAGCGACAAACTGGCCCGTTTCATTCGCGCTTCCAAAAGAGGCTTCCAGGATATGGTGGATGATCCGGAAGCTTCCCTGCAGATCCTGCTGGACAATCAGGATGAAGCCAACTACCCGCTGAATCCGGATATTGAAACAGCCAGCATGGAGATTCTGCTGCCGCTCATGGCCGGGGATGCCGACGGCTTCCTTGAAGTCAATAAAGAAAGCTGGCAGAATACCGCCGACTGGCTGCTTGATATGGGACTGCTGAATCAGGCAGCTGATATCGATTCACTGATCGCAAATATTGCCGAATAGATAGTTTGAAGGGGCTGACACCAGTGTTCAGCCCCTTCTGTAAAATTATCTTCTATTTCTTTTTACATTTTCTTATACCGTTCAGCCATTTCTTCAAGGCTTACCTGTTCAACCAGCGGAGCCTTTCCGTAAGAACCAAATTCAACGATCAGGGTACCGATTGCTTCCTTTACACCCTTTTCAATCACAGCTACAAGTGCAGCCACATCCTCATCCGGAATATTGCCGTACATAACTGTATCCATGATCGGAGGCAGGAACGCACGCGGATCGAACTGATCCTTCTTCTCCTCCAGCAGCTTATAGACACCACCGATAGACGGGCTATTGCGTTTTTCAGGATAATTATGGAAAAACTCTTTCATGTTCCTTGTAACAGCAAGACGGATATCTGTATCCACGTTGATCTTGCCGATACCGCACGGAATAGCCGCTTTCAATTCATCAATGGAAATACCGTAGGCATTCTGAATATTGCCCCCCAGAGCATTGATCTCATCCACAATATATCTTGGAACCGTTGATGAGCCATGAGATACAAGCACACCGAAAATACCTTCATGCATCATGCATTCCTTGATGGCAATGGCAATTTCTTTTCTCAATTTGACATCTTTGCCCTTTGAAGCGCCGTGCATAGTTCCATAGGATATGGCCAGCGCATCAACACCTGTCTTTTTGAAGAATTCAACAGCGCTCAGTGGATTGGTATAGGTTGATGTGGCAGAAAAAACATGATCCTCCACGCCGGCCAGTACACCCAGCTCACCTTCAACAGATACACCTCGTTCATGGGCATATTTAACAACTTCCCTTGTCAGCTCCACATTCTCATCAAAAGGAAGGGATGAACCGTCGATCATAACGGATGTATAACCGCCTTCGATGGCCGCCTTACAGGAATCAAAATTCTTACCATGATCCAGGTGAAGCACAACAGGAATCGATGAATTCTCAGCATATCTTTTAACAGCATTGGCAATATTCTTCGCGCCGATCTTCTTATCTTCCAGTGTGGCGTTCTGAAAATCTGTACGTCCGCCCATGAAACCATTAGCCAGATCTGCACCCTGCAGGATCGCTGCGGAACGAAACATCTCATGTACTTCAATGGCTGCCTTGGCCTGAGCTACGGCATTGACATTAAATGCCCCCTGCGCATAATGATATTTATCTACTGCCTCAAGTAATGGTCTTAATGGAATTAATGGCATTTTTAAAATCTCCTCTCTTTATCTATTTTACGTCCCTTAACAAAAGTGTCTATGATCCGGTACTCCTTGTCCATGATCAGGATATCTGCGTCTTTACCTGGTGCCAGACTGCCGATCCGATCCTGGACGCCCAGCATGGCGGCAGGATTTTCCGTGAGCAGCGGCAGTATCTTCTCCGGGGCTTCGCCGGTGAACCGGATCAGATTTCTGAAGGCCTGCCCTGTTGTAAGGGTACTGCCGGCTCTGGTACCATCCTTTAACTTTGCATCACCATCTTCGACGACAACATCATTGACACCCAGTTTGTATTCTCCGTCCGGCAGTCCTGCTGCCATAATGGAATCCGTAATGGCAATAACTCTGTCATAACCTTTTACTTTCAGAAGAAAACGTACGGATCCCGGATGCAGATGACGCCCGTCACAAATAGCCTCACAGTATATATCTGATTCAAGGACAGCCCCCATGATGGCCGGTTCATGCTGATGAAACAGCCGCATGGCATTGAAGATATGGGTAGCTGCAGCAGCACCCTCGCGGATACATTTCCATGCCGTCTCATAATCAGCTCCTGAATGACCGATGGCCACCCTGATGCCCATGGCATTCATATCCCGGACATGTTCCGGAATTCCGGCCACCTCCGGAGACACCGTAATATAACGAACAAAACCATCGGCCCTGTCCTGATAATGTTTCAGAAGCTCCATATCTGCCGCTCTCAGCAGATATTCCGGCATGGCTCCCTTGTACCGGGATGCCAGAAACGGTCCTTCCAGGTGAATGCCCAGCAGATCAGCATAATTGCCATGACTGTCACCATCAGAAGAAAGATGATGCCGGACAGCTTCATCGATGCACCACTCCGTCTGTTCTTTTGTATCTGTCAGAATAGAACACTGCCAGGATGTGGTTCCCTCTGTCGCAAAAAAATGTCCGATAGTTTCATAATCCTTCTGCGAAGCAGCATTGACATCCACACCAAAAGCACCATGGGTATGAACATCTATAAATCCCGGTGTCACATAGCATCCCCCGGCATCATATATCTCCGATTTTTCCTCTAAATCAGCCGCTTCCGCACCAATAGCAGCAATGGATTTATCGTTAATCAGAATATCTGTTTTTTCAAAATGATGATCCACATAAACCATTCCGTTTTTAATCAATGTTTTCATTCGTCACACCTTCTGACTCTATTTTCACTACTCCAGATTAGCTACAAATTCTGTGATTTTAAGGTTGATATCCGGATGTTCCTGCAGAAGACTTACCGGGAAAGCAGATGTCTGTTCACCGTATACAGCACGTCTTACAACGGCCCGGTGCCAGTTTCTGAAGCACCCCAGACGAATCTTCCGTGCTTTTGAGATTTCGTTGATACCAATGGTTACACAGTAATGCGGCATGTCCTCCAGCGCGCCATTAAAATCACCGATGGCGTTGGCTGTACGTGTCTCAGGCGTAATGGTCAGTACTCTTGTTTTCTGAGCCAGGAATTCCTCATTACTAAGCGCTGGATCCGCTTCATTAAAAGCCACATGACCATTGATACCAATACCACCGAAACAGATGTCCACACCACCCAGTTTCTCAATTATTTCAGGTACATAACCCGGATTCTTCGGGTCAGGAAAAATTCTCTGATTCTCCGGCATTACCAGCTCAGGTTTAATCTTATCATAAACCGTACGCTTCATAAATCCTCTAAAACTCAGAGGGTGATCAATGTTCACCCATTCCTTATTATCATCCAGATATTCATCCATATTGATAAACCAGACATTTTTCAGACTGATATTCTCGGCATTGACTGTATCAACGAAATACGGATACTGTCCTACCGGGCCTACCGGACAGATGAATACGGTTTTCTCACCCCTCTTATTGTGCTCCATGATAATATCCGCCATCTCCCGGGCCATCGACTGAAATACTTCGGCATTATCCGCCATCACAATAACAGGAAATTTCGGATGATTTCCCAGCAGCTCTTCTTTACTGTACTGATAATATTCATGTTTCATCTCTCGCCACCACCTTTATTGTCAAAAAAAACAAATTGTCGTATAATATTTAATAACAGGTTACTAATTTCTGCAAATATATAGATGAGGTATTTCCATGACTCTGAAAGAAATCGCCAAAGAAGCCAATGTCTCAATTTCAACGGTTTCCCGTGTAATCAATCAGGAGAACACCAAGGCCGCCAGCCCGGAGGTACAGGCCCGTATCTGGGAAATCGTCCGCAGAACCGGCTATTCTCCCAATAAAACAGCCCGCAATCTGAAGCTCGGAAATGTTCCGGAAACACCGGAAACAGCCCCAAAATCCATTGCCTGTATCTATGCAAGGACTCACACAGACATGTCCGACCCTTTTTTCTCACAGATCGCCAAGGCTATCGAACTGGAAGCCATCAAAAGCCGTTATTTTATCCGCTATTCTTATACGCCTCAGGATATCGTGCGCCCTGAGACAGCCAGTGAAATGACCCGTTTCCCGCCTGATGGCGCTATTGTCCTCGGCCGCTATGATCAGACAGTCGTCACCTTCCTGGCAAAATACTGCAAGAATGTAGTCTACACCGGTCTGATCCCCATGGATTTTCGCTATGATCAGGTCGTCTGTGATGGCAGTGACATTGTCTACACAGCCATATCCTACCTGAAGTCTCTGGGACATACGCAGATCGGCTATATTGGTGAGCAGGACAACGAGCCCCGTTTCACCGGATATAAGGATGCCCTCGACAAGCTGGGCCTTCCTTTTGCTCAGCGCAATACGGTCAATGTCCACCAGACATCTGAAGGAGGCTATGAAGGGCTGAAGACATTATCCAAAACCTGTGATGATCTATCGGCTATTCTGTGCGCCAACGACCGGACTGCCATCGGTGTCCTTCATGCATTAAAAAAACAGGGATATCGCATTCCTGAGGATATCTCCGTCATCAGTATTGATGATATTGATATCGCACAATATATGTCACCGATGCTGACCACCGTCCATATCCCGACCAACGAACTGGGCAAAATGGCTTTCAAAACACTGCTGGACAGAATTAACGGCGGGCACCGGCTTCCTGTGAAGACCTATCTGCCTTACTACATAGCCAAGCGTGACAGCTGCAGTACCATCAATCGTGACCGCAAGCTGTTTACTGCCTCCCGCCATTAAAAGATTCCTTTATTACCTGCCCAATGCCCTGAACATTCTCTGTTTATATGCCTCGACACCTTCCTGATCAAATGGATTGACACCAAGGATACCTGCGGATACATAGCATGTATACATGAAGAAGTAAAAAAGCTGCCCAAAGCTGTACGGTGTCAGTTCGTCCATCTCCAGAACCATGCACGGCAGCTTTTCACTGTGAGCTTTTAATGTTGCCCCGTAGGCAGCCTCATTGATGTCACGGAAGTTTTTGCCATTCAGATAGTCAAATTCATCCCTGACGCACTCGTCCGGATGAAGTACCACGGATGCCTCCGGTTGTCTGAGATGAAGGAATGTCTCAAAAATGACCGGACTGCCATCCTGAAGGAACTGGCCCACAGAATGCAATTCTTCCGAGAATTCACCGCTGATCGGATACAGCCCTTTATTATCTTTGCCTTCACTCTCTGCAAAAAGCTGTATCCACCATTTATAGAACCAATGCAGCTGCGGTTCAAAGGATGCCAGCATCTCCATTCTGTAACCTTCTCTGTCATAGAGATTTCTTGCAACAGCATATCGGTAAGCAGTCTGATCCATGCCTTTATGCTTTGTAAGCTCTGCCGCCATATCTGCTGCCCCTCTGGCCAGCGCCCGGATATCAATGCCTGCCACGGCCATGGGCAGCAGACCAACAGCTGTAACAGCTGTATAGCGTCCTCCCACATTCTGCGGAAATTCCAGAAATGTATAGCCGTGTTCTCTGCATATATTCTCCAGCAGACTGTTTCTGGAGCCAGTTGCTATGATTCGTTTTGCAGCTCCATCACCATATGTTTCATAAAGGTATTCCCTCAGCACCCGGAAAGCAGAGCCAGGCTCCAATGTCTGAAAATTCTTGGCAATACAATCAATATAAACAGATTTGCCCCGGATTTTTTTCATGACCTGCTCAAAAGACCATGGCGACAAAGAGTTGCCTGCATAGACGATCTCTGGTCCGTCGGAATCCGGAAGAGCTTCTATTACAGAACGTGCTGCATTGTTGGAACCGCCGACACCGATGAGTACGAATACATCAGCATCTCTGCGGATCTCCTTCGCAAGATCTGAGATAAACTCCAACTCCTCCTCCCCGGCCCATTCGTCCACATTGAACCATCCCAGAGAGTCCCTATATTTCTGAAAATCCTTCTCACTGCCCGTCTGTTCCAGAACCGGAAGACAGTCTTTCAGCATCTGCTGATATCTATCACATCGCGCCTCATTTTTATCAAAAATATGAAAATCTATCATGTTCATTCAGATTATTGCCTCGCTTAATGACGATGACCATAAGCATCCATGCAGTCATCCTCAGGATTCTTCATACACAGATGAACAGCTGCTTTTTTGAAAGTCAGCGGAAGTGCCAGGATATTCGGATTCTCACCCACATATTTTTTCTTCGCATCTTCAAGGGCTTCCTCAAAAGTCAATCTTGTCTTCAGTCCCATGCCTCTTGCATACCCCGGCTCCTGAGCGCCTACAATATAAATGGCGCTGGTGTTCATCTCAGCGATGTGTCCGCATGACATCATGCTGAAACCATGGAATGGATGAAATGCGTTGGTAAAACGGTATTTACGGATATATTCTTCATTGGTTGCAAAATATTCACCATAACGATCCATATCCGGCAATGTCTGCATATAATCATGCTGGAAAATATCATAAACCTCTCTCAGGTATGGCCATTTTTCATCATGGAAAAAGCCGTTGCAGAGAGATGAGCAAATGATAACGCAATGATCACTCATGACACGTTTGAAACGAAGTACCTGGGCACTTAATGCCTGCATCATCATAATTGGGTTGGTGCCCATACCATCGCCATAATGGAACTTCTGAGGCATACCAAAAACAAGCACATCATATTTCTTCTCAGCCCAGTGTACATAGGTCCGCTTATCTGCAATCTGCCAGCTGATCGGCATCATTTCCTTTGCATAACCAGAGAAGATGGCAATCTGTCTGGATGCTGTATCAAGGACTGCATCACAACAGAAGAACGGATGACCCATTTTTTCCTCCATATGCATACTGATCTCATCAAACTTGTTTCTCATGAGGCTGCCCCCATTGACCGGTGTAAAATCATCCCGGTGCATAACGGATGGTACATGGTGGCTGGCAATACTTCTCCAGTTTGTGATACCTGTGGCACTGTGCTTGTAACCGCCTGAATAGCCACCGTAAGGGTTCCCCTGAACATGACCGATGAGAATCGGAATATCACAGTCAAAAACATATTTATTCATATAAACAGGGTCTCCGCGCTTTGTTACACCAAGATTGATCATATGATCCGGATCTTCACTGTCGTGGCTGATGATCTGACCTGTCGGCCAGAATTCATCAAAAAGCTCCGGTCCGAACAGCGCCTTCGCATCGGCTGCTGTGCTTCTTGGATGAAGACCATTGGAGATAATGAACAGGATATCTTTCTTCTCAACCCCTGCTGCATAAAGTTCCCTTAAGATATATTTAATACTTAATTTTCTATGACTGGTCGGCTGCTCACCGCCCTTTACACGGTCAGGCACAATAATAGTGACAGTAGAACCCCTGTGTGCCAGTTCTGTCAGTGTCGGCATACCGATTGGATGTGCAAGGCTCTCAAGATACGCCGCCTCCAGCTGGTCTTCCGGAATGCAGGCCGGATCCTTTACTGTTTCTCCCGGAATAAATATATCTGTATTATCCGGTAACTCGGCCTGCATCGTGCCATGTCCATATTCAAAATCAAGTCTCATGCTATTTCCTCCCTATTATCATGAATTATTTTGTGATATGGGAAAGTCAAGAACCATTTTCCCATACCGCAAAAAGGTGCCTTATGGTTTGCGAGCCACAAGGCACCTGGTTTCTCTGCCATTTTGCTGTTACTTCTGGCAGATACTGCCCTGCGGTAAAACGACTTATTACTTGCCTGCTTCTTCCATTACATCAAACAATACGTAATCTTCAACAGGAACTTCTTCTTCAACTGCACCTGCATCGATGAAATTCTTCTGCTGAACTTCATAGTATCCTTTAATTGTACCATCAGCAACATAACCAAGGAGCTGTTCACTGTTCAGCCATGCACCGTCACCGGTCTGAGTCAGGGCACTTTCCTTATCAGTACCACATGCTTCTGCAACATAACCTGCAACTTCATCATAATTTGCTTCCTGTGAGCCAAAATCCATTGCCTTGTAGAGAGCTCTTGTGAATCTTACAAGGACATCTCTGTTTTCATCAGCATAGCCAGGCATGCAGATCCAGCTTGCACAGTCAGCAGCGATATCAGAGAAGGTTGTATTGGAACAGAATTTCACAACGTCATCACCGAGTTCGTTTGCAATTGTTGCAGAGCTTGGTGACCATGGTGCACATGCATCAATTGAACCGGATACAATAGCACTTACCATGTTGCTGACTTCCATATCGTAAGCTTCAATATCATCCATTGTTAAACCAACAGAATTCAGTGCTCTTACAAGAATCGTCTCAGAAGATGTACCGGATGCATAAGCCACCTTCTTACCTTTCAGATCTTCAAGGGAATTGACACCGTGGGATTTAAGTCCCATTACACAGTCAGCATCGCCCAGATGGGAGAAGCAGAAGATATCGGCACGACCCTGTATACAGAGTTTATGAGCACCAGGTCCAATGTAGGCAAAATCAATGGAACCGGATTCCATAGATGCAATTTCTGTAGGACCATCCTGGAACATATACAGTTCAACTTCAAGACCTTCTTCTTCAAAATAGCCTTTATTTATAGCCGTTGCTACCTCCCAGAGGGATGCATAGTTCGCCATAAAAGCGACATTTACATGTGTCAGTTCACCTGTAGCTGCTGCTTCTGTCTCACCAGCTTCAGTATCTGCTGTTGTCTCTGCTGCCTGTGATTCAGGCGCTTTTGTCTCAGGTGCTGTTGTCTCTTTAGCGGAGTTGCCGCAGCCTGCTAATACACCCATAACCAATGCTGCTGTCATTACGACTGCCATGATTCTTTTTTTCATTCTTAATCTCTCCTTTTCATTTTCATTTAATTAGCTTGTCAGCCGTTCAGCACAGACTGCCGGCTGATATAACTCTTCTTTTAGTATTTTTTATTTGCGTACTTCCAGATATTCCTGGTAAACCTGTCCCCAGATATAGTTCTTCAGTTCAATGAACCTTGGACTCATCTTTGTAGCCTGATCCCTCGGATGCGGAATATCAATATCTATCACTTCTTTAATACGACCCGGACGGGCACTCATGATCACTACTCTTGAAGCCAGCACAATGGCCTCCTCGATATCATGGGTAACAAAAAAGCACGTCTTATTCTCTTCCTGCCATGTCTTCAGAAGTTCCGACTGCAGCTGAGTTCTTGTCTGGGCATCCAATGCGCCAAACGGCTCATCCATCAGCAGAACAGACGGATTAACCGCATAAGCTCTGGCAATGGCCACTCTCTGTTTCATACCACCGGACAGTTCCTTCGGATAAGAATCCGTGAACTTCTCCAGTCCTACCATTTTGATGTATTTTTCTGAAATAGCATCCATCTCTTGCTGAGACTTGCCCTGAAGCTTCAAACCAAACTGAACATTTTTCTTGACTGTCAGCCATGGGAACAATGCGTACTGCTGGAATACAACACCCCTGTCAACACCGGTACCCTCAACCTTTTTGCCATCAACAATAACTTCACCGGATGTAGGCTCCAGAAGACCTGCAATAATATTCAGAAGAGTGGATTTACCGCAGCCGGAAGGACCGATTACACAGATAAATTCATTCTCCATAATATCCAGATTGGCGCCATTCAATGCAATCATTTCACCATTTCTCGTATTGTACTTTTTAACGACATTACGAATACTGACTTTTACATTTCCCTCTTTTCCTGCCATCCCGTTAACTTCCTTTCAAAATATTTAAGAATCTTCTCTGCCAGCATACCAATGATACCAATAATGATAATGTAGAGAAGCATTGGTGTTGTTTCATAAGAGTTGGATAATGCTTTGATACGCATACCAAGACCTGCAATTGCTCCTGTTGACTCAGCGGCGATCAATGTCGTCAGCGCCGTCGAAATACCAAGACGGATAGCTGTGATAATAAATGGTGTTGTCGCCGGGAAAATAACCTTTACAAACAGGTCTGAATCTTTAGCTCCAAGAACCCTTGCAGCTTTAATCAGTGTCTCATCCACATTGATAACACCCTGGAAAATAGTTACCGTCATAGTCAGGAAAGTTGCCAGCCAGATAACGATAACCTGTGGCGTACGTCCTACACCAACACCGATAACAACCAGTGGTACATAAGCCAGTGGTGGGATATTTCTGATAAACTGAATCCACGGCTCAAGGATAAATCGTACAGGTCTGTACCATGCCATCAGGAATGCCACCGGCACAGCTGTAATAAACCCAATAAGGAATCCGAGAAATACAGATATCAAACTGCTTCCGATATCTTTAAGCAATAATCCTCTGTCCAGCATTGTCTTAATGGAACCAATAACTTTGACTGCATTTGGAAAGCATCGGGATGTACTTGGAATAATTGACAGGATATACCATAAAACCAATGCCACACCCAATGAAATCAGCAGCCAGACACCCTTCGGGATCTTCCCTACAAAATCAGCGCCCTTGCTCTTTTTTCCCATTCTTGAAAAACCTCCATTTCATTTTTTGTTTTTATGTCAAATTTTAATGTCCAAGATAAGTTTTGATAATATCCAGATATTCATCCGGATAAAAACCGATTTCACCACTGAATCTTGTCAGAGCAATCAGTCCACCGTCTATCTCTTTAACGGAAGCGAGCATCTCTGCATTATCCGTCTTCAGACCACCGCCGTAAACCACATCCATTCCATCTGTTACTTCTTTTATAAAGGATGCGATCATGCGGATATAATCGGCATCAGGCGGAATTTTCCCAGGCCCAATGGCCCATACCGGCTCATAAGCTATCGTCACTTTGCTTTTATCCACACCCTCCAGACCTGTCAGCAGCTGTTCTTTCAGAACCTCCTGCCATCTCGGCTGTTCATCGGAATTCTCGCCAATACAATACAAAACATCAAGTCCAGCAGCAATGGCAGACTTAACCTCCCGGTTCAGAATACGGTTCACTGCTTCTGTATCGCTGCAGCCTGCCTCCTGCATAATGCTCAGTTTGTCCCGCCGTTCTTCACAGTGGCCGATCAGAACTGTATCACAATTGATAGCTTTCATGGCATTACCTGTACGGTTGGATGTGAATGCGCCAAAATTACCGCCGACCGCTGTATCCTGTCCGAATACACTCTGCGGCCCGATTTTCAGGGTACTGCCTTCCTTTCTTGCCTCAACAGCTCCGATCAGATGAGCCTCCGGAAAAAACATGGCAAACTCCACTTCCTGCGGATCATAGACTGCCAGTTGATCCTGAGTATTTCTGACAATATACGGCCCCCACTCAGCCGGCTCTGCAATGCGATTCACACCACCAGCTGATACGGGTATGTCGAATCTTTTCAGATTCAGATAGATATGTTTCATATTGATACCCCCTTCATTGTTTTTAAACATAGTCCCGGAAATTCAGGAACTCCGGCAGTGGTCCGCCGATCAATGGTTCACACCACCTGACAAATTCATCCGTAATATCATTGCCTCTGGCATTGATATACTGTTCCGGCAGCTTCCTCTCATACAGCATGACATCCTTCAGCGGCACAAGAACAGGTTCGATCTGATAAATTTCACCCGGTTTTCTGTTGAAAGCAACCATATGACCGCTTCCGCCTCCTGTTACTGCACGAACCGCCAGTTCACCAGCCAATACGGCTTCCGCTCTGTCCACCGGAGACTGAAGCGCTACAGAAGCCCTGCCGCAGATACCCGGTTTTTCACTTCTGGCCTTGATTCCCAGCTTTTTAATCACAAGCTCTGCCAGATATGCACTCACATCACCATAATAAATTGCGCGATCACTTCTGAATATCGGCGGCACAATAGAATCTCCATTGGTGTTTCTCAACCCCTCACTGGCAACAACCACCACACCGCCCTTTTCTTTGTAAAGCCTTTCTGCATCTTCCAGAAACTCATCCTCATGAAATGGACGTTCAGGAACATAGATCAGATCCGGAGCATCACCTTTTCTGCGGCGTGCCAATGCAGAAGCCGCCGTGATCCATCCGGCATTTCTTCCCATGGCTTCCACAATGCATACATGAATCGGCAATGACTTTACATCCTCACCCACCTCATGGGTCGTGACTGCCAGATATCTGGCCGCACTTCCGTATCCGGGCACATGATCAGATAAAGCAATATCATTATCAATGGTTTTCGGAATACCTGCTACACCGATTCCCTGATCCTTACATACCTCATAAATATGTTCACAGGCATCCATGGTCCCATTGCCGCCATTCAAAAGAACATAGCCGATATGATGCTTTTTGAAAATTCCAGGCATCTTCTCATAATCCCCGGCATATAAAGGATATCTGGACGAACCAATGGCTGAAGCCGGTGTCTGCAGCAGCAGCTGCAGCTTTTCCTCCGGGAATGCTGTCAGATCAAGGAAATTTTCCGAAAAGATAGCCGCCGTTCCACCGATGGCTCCCAGAACCTTTCCTATGGATTTATTCTTTTTGGCCTCGTGGATAACGCCATACAAAGATGCATTAATTACCGGCGTCGGACCGCCGCCATGTACAATTAACAGATTCTCTGCCATTACATTGCGCCTCCTTTTTGTGCATTTCTTATATTATGCACCCTGTTTTTACATGTTTTATTATCGCTTTGATTGATTACATTTATCCTAACATAGTTTTTGCACAAAATAATCTCGTATTTGTCCAAACGTTGCCCTACTTTTTGAATAGTTTAAAGATATCTTTTTGTGCAAATTATACTAATTTTTAAATCACAATTCCAAATTGTCCTTATTCCAGAAGATTTCAAACCATATTTTAAGCAAAAAAACAGACTGAAACGGCCAAAAACCGCTTCAGTCTGATATAACTGTGACGCAAACGTTTGTTTTTTTAAAGAGCTAACGCAAATTTACAGGTATTATAAATATTGATAAAAATAATGATCAGCATCAGCATCATAAAAAGTTTATCTACCTTATCCTCATCGATCTTCTTATTAATGCGGCTTCCCAGGTTTCCGCCAAGAATTCCTCCAATAACCATGACAACAAGATATATAAGCTGTACCTCAGGAATTGTTCCCGTAATCACTGTCTGTCCCAAACTGGTGACCTGGGAAAACATGATAATATACAGAGACGCCAGCGCCGCCTCTTTTGTTGACATGGAGAAGAAAAATCCCAGTACCATCAGATTGATCGGGCCGCCGCCGATACCAAGAAAGCTGGACATGATTCCCAGAAGCAGGCCTACAACCAGACAAAGGATCGCATTATGGAAATGGCAGGTGGTGATCTTTTTCTTGAAAATCGTATAAATAAATGTGGCTCCTGTAACACCGATCAGCACAATAGACTGAACCATACCCACAAAATTCTCATTGCCTACCATCTCTTTTAATGACTGGAACATCATCTTGCCGGTAATACCGCCCACCGCAGCACCTACAGCCAGCAGCGTGGCGATCCGGATATCCATTTTTTTACCGGCACGCATATTTTTATAGACCGATACAACCGACATGGTCAGCACTGTACATCCTGACAGAAAGCTTATACATGATACGCTCATGATATTCAGCGCATCCAGTACAGGTTTAATAATCACTCCGCCGCCTATACCACAGATGGAACCGACAACGGAAGCCAGCAGGCTAACCGCAAAAAATATAATAACCATTTGATACCCCCCTAAATAATTCTGTATTAAGCATAACATCCACAAATATAAATTTCAAACAAATCCAAAGTAAACGTTTGCTAAGTGAATACAGCACAAAAATCGTCGTGCAAACTGCAATAATTCTTCCAGCCTGCACGACGTTTCCGACGCCATGTTTTGTCCGATTATTCCACTCCGTGAAGTCGCATATCTTTATTTTTCTTCCCAGTCAAAAGCACATTTCACAGCTTTTTTCCAGCCGTTTAGCAACCTTGTTCTTTTTTCCTCTGTCATGTTCGGCGTAAAAGTTCTGGACAGTGCCCAGTTCTCTCTGATTTCCTCTTTGTCCGTCCAATAACCGACTGCAAGCCCTGCGAGATAAGCAGCTCCTAATGCTGTAGTCTCTATACATTCAGGACGCAGTACCGTTCTGTTCAACAGATCTGACTGAAACTGCATCAAAAAATTGTTGGCACAGGCACCGCCATCCACACGCAAATCCGACAATTCAATCCCTGCATCGTTTTCCATAGCTTTAAGAATATCATATACCTGATAGGCTAATGATTCCAATGTTGCACGAACAAAATGAGCCTTTGTAAAGCCTCTGGTAATACCCACAACAGCTCCTCTTGCATACTGATCCCAGTAAGGTGCGCCAAGCCCCGTGAAAGCAGGTACTACATACCCCCCTGCCGTATCCTCAACACTCTCAGCCAGAGCTTCCGAATCCGATGACTTTTCAATCAATTCCAGGCTGTCCCTCAGCCATTGAATAGCCGCTCCAGCCACAAAAACACTGCCTTCTAACGCATATTCCACATTCTTATCCACACTGGCTGCAATGGTGGTCAACAATCCATTATTGGATTTCACCGCCTCATGTCCTGTATTCATCAACAGGAAACATCCCGTCCCATATGTATTTTTGGCTGTGCCGGATTCAAAACAGCACTGACCGAACAATGCTGCCTGTTGATCTCCGGCTGCACCTGCAATCGGAATACTTTCTCCCGTAATTAACGGATCTGTATAACCATAAATGCAACTGGAAGGCTTTACCTCTGGAAGGATACATGCAGGAATATCCAGGACCTCCAGAAGCTTATCACTCCAACAGCACTCATGAATATCATACAGCATAGTTCTGGAGGCATTCGTATAATCAGTCACGTGAACCACACCACCGGACAATTTCCAAATCAGCCATGTATCAATCGTTCCAAACAACAGCTTTCCGGCTTCTGCCTTCTCTCTTGCTCCCTCCACATGATCAAGAATCCATTTAATCTTTGTCCCGGAAAAATAAGCATCCGGTATCAATCCCGTCGTATTTTTGATATAAGCCTCATAACCTTTTTCTTTTAATTCTTCAATAATACTGGCTGTCCGCCTGCATTGCCAGACAATAGCATTATAAACCGGTTCTCCTGTCTCCTTATCCCATACAACCGTCGTTTCCCTCTGGTTCGTGATTCCAATAGCTGCAATATCAGAAGCAGATGCTCCTATCTGATTCATGGCTTTGTTCATCGTTTCCCGTATGGTATTCCAGATATCCATCGGATCATGCTCTACCCAGCCCGGATTCGGAAATATCTGCGGAAATTCTTTTTGGGCCACACTGCAGACATTCCCCTGATGATCAAAAAGGATACATCTGGAGCTTGTGGTTCCCTGATCTAAAGCAATAATATATTTTGACATAAATACCTCCCCATTATACACTTTGTTTAAAAAAAAATAATATATTCTTAATTATACAGTAATACTGCCCAATTGTAAAGAATATGCATGCTTTCAACTCTTAATCTGACATTGCAGAAAGATAGATTCATGATATACTTAAAGAAGCATAATACAGGAGGTTTATAAAATGATAATCAATGATCTAAAAAAGAAAAATCCTTCCATCACCATCCATTCGATCACCGAAGAATGTTTTTTTTCGTATGGAAAGATTCTTAATAACTTTGATTTTTCCGGCTGTATGGACATTATGTCTCACCGCGATATCCCATCAGAAGGCGTCTGCTATATTCCTTCCGACGAAAAGATGATGAATGACCCCCTTGCTAGTCTTCTGAGCGCTCATTTTTACGGCGGGATGCCGATTCAAATCGGCTACTGTACTGGCAAAAACACTCAACTAAACGCCCTAGAATACCACAAAGGATCTGAAATCGATATAGCCGTTACAGATTTGATTCTGCTTCTTGACAGTTTACAGAACATTCACGGCAATACACTTCCTTCTTCCGGTGTCAAAGCCTTCTATCTACCAGCTGGTACAGCTGTTGAACTCTATGGCACAACGCTCCATTATGCCCCTTGCATGATCAACGACAACGGTTTCAAGAGTATCGTTGTCCTTCCAGCTGGTACCAATGCCGCCCTTGACATCCTTCCTACTCCGCTTTGTGATGAAGACAGGCTACTCTGGATGCAGAATAAATGGCTGCTTGCTCATGCAGAAAGCGATGAAGCCTCCAAAGGCGCCTATGTTGGTATCACCGGACCAAACATCGAGATTTTCTATTAGACATATAAGCATAGCACAGCGGTCATTTTACTCAAATGAGTAAAATGACCGCCATCTTTTTATGCATATGCTTTTCTGCCCTGTTTCTGACTTTCTCTTCGGAACAGCAGCTTGAAGACCGTCCGAATGAGCGGCTGAATGAAAAACAGCTGAGTGAAGAAAGCAAATGGCAGATTATAACAAACCAGCTTCATCCAGTTGGCCAGCAGTGTCATCAGATGAAAGCCTTCATAATAAGGATAATACATCCATGCTGCAATAAAGCTCATGGCCGGGCACATCAGGCCCACAGTTGCACAGATGATCGTTGTCTCAAAAAGAACCGGATGCGTTTTATCAGGCTCAAAGACCTTTGCTGCCAGCCTGAAGGAACATGGACTTCCCATAATATTCTCCAATCCAAAAGCAAAAATGAATTCAATCAGCACCACTGCCCAGATTGGAAGAAAATGTCCAAACATATACACACCGCCCTGCTGCCTGATGGCCGCCAGCACACTGTTGGTCCCATTTACTGCCATCAGAACGCCTCCATTGACCACATACAGACTGTAGAACACATAGGCATGAACCGTTACGACTACTGTAAGAAAGGCAAAGGCCATTCTCTCAAATTGATTTCTTGGCATAATCATCTCTCCTTTTCAAATTTAAGTGCACAAAAAACACACGTCTTCTCATCCTCATAACAAATACATAGTACCGTAATCAGATTTACGCACCTGAAAGTGCAACGTGTGTCGTTCATGTACAATATAAAATTTAATCCGTTGAAGATTCTACCACAATTAATCAGAAAATGTCAAACATTTTTTATCGACAAAAAAACTGCATCCTGTCATAGAATGCAGTTTTTTCCAATACTGAAGACAATATTTAATTCTCTTTAAAACGTACAGCCATATACGCCTTGATCGCTTCCACACAGCCATCGAAGCCGAGCTTACTGCTGTCCAGACACAGATCATAGTTTCTTGCATCTGACCAGACCTGACCTGTATGATACATGTAGTAATCGCCCTTCTCCTTATCCGTCTTCTGAATATATTTTTCCATCTCTTTACGTGTCATGCTCTGTTTTTCCAGCCCGCGGTCCACACAGTACTCAAATGGAGCATGGATAAATACGCTGACTACATCCGGATTGTCCCTCAGAATAAAGTCCGCGCAGCGTCCAATGACCACAAAAGACTTTTCCCTGGCCAGTTCCTTCAGGATCTTGGCCTGATAGTTGAACAGATTGTCCGATGAAGCAAACTCATCGCTGTGCGGCGGAATGATCTCCCCACTGTAAACATTCCTGGTCGTACGGGACAGAAAACTGTTCCGGCGTTTTTCTTCAGGATTGCCAAACATCTGCAGGTTCAGTCCGCTGTCATCCGATGCCATTCTCAGGATCTCCCGATCATAGCAGTCGATCCCCAGATCCTTCGCCAGCATCTGACCGATAGTTCTTCCGCCGCTGCCATACTGTCTCGCAATTGTAATAACCCTGTATCCCATAAAGTCCCTCCTTCCGGCACCGCCTCTATTCGCCTAAATAAGCCTTTTTAATCCTCTCATCATTCATTAATACATTTGCATCTCCATCGAGGATAATATTGCCTGTTTCGAGCACGTAAGCCCTGTCTGCAATGGCCAGCGCTTTCTTGGCATTCTGCTCAACCAGCAAAACAGTTGTGCCGCCGGCACTGATCTTCTCGATGATATCAAAAATTTCATTAACAAAAATCGGTGAAAGACCCATGGACGGTTCGTCCATAACGATCATCTTCGGATGAGACATCAACGCCCTGCCCATGGCCAGCATCTGCTGCTCACCACCGGATAATGTTCCTGCGGACTGATTCTTACGTTCCTCCAGTCTCGGGAATCTTGAGTAGACCGTCTTCAGAGATTCTGCGATCTCGTTCTTGTCCTTACGTGTGTAAGCACCCATTTTCAGATTTTCATAAACAGACAGCTGTGAAAAGACACGGCGTCCTTCAGGTACATGGGCAATACCCATCTCAACAATCTTATGGGCCGGTATTTTTGTAATATCCTTGCCTTCAAAGAAAATACTGCCGCTTTTTGCCCTCAGCAGGCCCGTCAGTGTATGCAGCGTCGTTGTCTTACCGGCACCATTGGCTCCGATAAGGGCAATGACCTCTCCCTGATTGACTTCAAATGAAATACCCTTTAAAGCACGGATGACGCCATAATACACTTCTATATCCTTGACTTCTAACATTGCCATTGGTGTATCCTCCTACTCTCCAAGATATGCCTTGATTACTTCAGGGTCATTGAGTACAGCACTTGTCTCGCCATGGGTCAGTTCCTGTCCGAAATTCAATACAGTCAGTTTCTCGCAGATACCGCCGACAAGCTTCATATCATGTTCAATTAAAAGAATGGTCATGTCAAAATGGTCACGCACAAAACAGATCGTATCCATCAATTCCTGCGTCTCATTGGGATTCATACCGGCTGCCGGCTCATCCAGAAGCAGAAGCTTTGGATCTGTTGCCATGGCTCTTGCGATCTCCAGCTTACGCTGCTTACCGTACGGCAGATTGCTTGCCAGATAATCCGCTTCTTTATCCAGATCAAAAACCTTCAGGATCTCCAGCGCTTTCTCATTCATCTCTTTCTCCGTACGACGGAACTTCGGCGTACGGAAAATGCCGTCCAGTGTCGAATACACATGCTCATTGTGAAATCCGGCCTTGACATTGTCCAGTACTGTCAGTTTGTTGAACAGACGAATATTCTGGAATGTACGGGCAATTCCCGCCTTATTGATATCAATGGTCTTCTTGCCGACAATGCTCTGGCCATCCAGCAGGATCTGACCTTCCGTTGGCTGATATACACCAGTCAGCATATTAAATACGGTCGTCTTGCCGGCGCCATTTGGTCCGATCAGGCCATATAATTCTCCCTTTTCAACAGAAAGGTTCAGGCGGTCAACGGCACACAGACCGCCAAACATAATAGAAAGATTCTTGACTTCAAGTAATGCCATCTTCTACGCCTCCTTCCTGAAAATCATCTTCACACGCTCACGAAGGTTAACAGCTGCCGGCGCAGAGCTGAACAGCATGATACCGATCAGCAGAATTGCATAGATCAGCATACGATAGTCGTTCAAACCACGCAAAAGCTCAGGAAGCATATATAACAGAACCGTCGCAATAATAGCTCCCCACATATTGCCGATACCGCCCAGTACGACAAATACCAGGATCAGGATGGATGTATTATAATCAAACTTCTTCGCAACAAGACTGGTCAGATTATGTGCATAGAGCGCTCCTGCAAGACCCGCAAGAGCTGCAGATACGGAGAATGCCAGCAGCTTATACTTGGTAACATCCAGACCGATGGACTCCGCAGCAATACGATTGTCACGAATTGCCATAATCGCACGTCCCGTACGTGAATGAATCATATTCAAAATAATGAACAATGTCAGAAGAATCAATATAACACCAACGATAAAAGTCGAATTCTTCGGCGTACCGCTGATACCCTGTGCACCATTGATAATGATCTTCCCGTCCGCTTCCATCTTCAGCTTCATCGGATCACTCAGTGCCAGATGAATGCCATTGGAATCGACACCAAGATAGATAATATTCATGATATTCTTGATGATCTCACCAAAGGCCAGTGTAACAATAGCAAGGTAGTCACCTCTCAGACGCAGTACAGGAATACCGATCAGAATACCGAAAACAGCCGCTACCAGTGCACCAATAATAAGCGCAATAACAAAGCGGAGCCCGCTGTTCATGCTGTCACCGACGATCTTTGAGAATGTCGCGCTGGTAAAAGCACCGACACACATAAAACCGGCATGTCCAAGACTCAGTTCGCCGGAAATACCAACCACAACATTCAGGCTCAGAGCCGCAATGATATAAACGCAGGCAGGTATAAGCAGACCGTTGATCTGATTCGTTATCAGACCCGCCGCCGACATCACTTCAACAATTACGAAAAGGCCCAGGACAATAATATATGATAGATAGTTTTTATTAAACTTGAATTTCTTCTTTGCTTTTTCCATTCCGCCACCTTACACTTTCTCCTGAATATTCTTGCCAAATAAACCTGTCGGTTTTACAAGCAGAACAATAATCAGAACGGCAAAACAAATGGCATCTGCCATCTCAGATGAAATATAGGCCTTGCCAAGAATCTCGATAAGTCCCAGAACAATACCGCCGATAAAAGCCCCCGGAATGGATCCGATACCACCAAACACGGCTGCAACAAAGGCTTTGATACCCGGCATGGCACCCGTATAAGGCGTCAGTGACGGATAAGCAGAACAGAGCAGCACGCCCGCAATGGCTGCCAGTGCAGAACCAATGGCAAATGTAATGGAAATTGTACGGTTCACATTGATACCCATCAGCTGCGCAGCGCCCTTATCCTCAGATACAGCACGCATAGCCTGACCGGTCTTTGTCTTATTAATAAATAGAACAAGCCCCAGTGTGATGATCACACCGGCCGCGATAGTCACCAGTGTCTCTCCTGTAATAGTCAGCTGACCGCCTGCCAGCTGCAGCTTCGGAATAGAAATAACAGATGTGAAAGATTTGGTATCTGCGCCAAATGTCAGCAATGCAACATTCTGAAGCAAATAGCTCACACCGATGGCTGTGATCAGAACCGCCAGCGGCGATCCGGCGTTACGAAGCGGACGGTAGGCAACCGCCTCAATAACAACACCCAGCACCAGACAAACGGCCATAGACAGCAGGACTGCCGGCAAAGCCGGTAATCCCAACGTTCTGACAGCTATGAATGTCACATAACCGCCGACCATAATTACATCTCCATGAGCAAAATTCAGCATTTTGGCAATACCATAAACCATTGTATATCCAAGCGCAATGATTGCGTAAACACTGCCCAGACTAATACCACTGATTAAATAGGATATAAAACTCATAGAAGTATCCTTTCTCTTTAAATAAGGGCTGCCTGTATGTTCAGACAGCCCTTGTCCCTCGTATATCTTATGTCTGCAAATTAGTCAACTAACTGATAAACGCCATCAACAATTTCTACAACAAGCGGATCCTTGTTCGGCTCGCCATCTGCACCCCAGGAAATATTGGAACCTGTTGTACCTGTAAAGGATGCCTCTGTCATACCAGTCTTCATAGCTTCGCAGATATCGGAAACGCTCATATCAGGTGTAACACCCTTTGCTTCGATAACAGCCTTGATGATATAAATTGCATCATAAGCATCTGCTGCAAACTGGTTCGGTTTCTCACCGTAAGCTGCTTCAAAATTAGCTACAAAATTCTTTGTCAGATCATCTTCAGCTTCTGTTGTGAAAGGTGTCTGAAGCAGAACGCCTTCTGCCAGAGATGTATCAAAGTTCTCTACATTCAGGATACCATCCAGACCATCACAGCCATAGAACTTGGTCTCAAGACCCATGCTGGCTGCCTGTGAAAGGATCAGGGAAGCTTCTGTATAGTAGATTGGCAGGAATACAAGTTCTGCACCGCTGTCTTTAGCCTTCTGAAGCTGTACGGAGAAGTCCTTATTGCTGTCTGCTGTAAAGGACTCGGCAGATACGATCTCAAGACCCTGATTAGCTGCCTCTGCTGCGAAGTTCTGATAAATACCTGCAGAATATGCATCTGAGTTATCATAAATAACAGCAACCTTGGATGCAAGGCTATGACCTGCGATGTACTGCGCTGCTACAACACCCTGGTTCGGGTCGGAGAAGCATACACGGAATACGTTCGGATTAACAACACACTCAGCAGAAGAACCTGATGGTGTCAGCTGGAACATGTTGTCTGCTGCTGTCTCTGCTGCTACAGCTACACAAGGATTGGATGTAACCGTACCCATAAGTACCTGCATACCCCAGTCTTTTAATGTGTTGTATGCATTAACAGCTGTCTCTGCATCATGAGTATCATCCTGGAAGTTGAACTCAACCTGTGCACCATTGATACCGCCTGCTGCATTGATCTCCTGAACAGCCAGCTCGGCACCATTCTTGACAGCCTGTCCGTAAATAGCAGCACCGCCTGTTACAGGTCCGATACCACCAATCTTAAATACGCCGCCCTCTGATGCTGCATCTGCAGAACCGGTTGTCTCGCCTGCAGCTGCTGTCTCGCCTGCAGCCTCAGTTGTCTTAGTATTATCTGAGCCGCCGCATGCTGTCAATGTTGCAGCCATCATAGCTACAACTAACATGAAACTTAAAATCTTTTTCATTATAATTTCCTCCTTCTCTCTCATGCTATAAAATCCATTCTATGATTTTATTCTCCATTTGTCAACTACTTTCCCAAATATTCACTGTAAACCGGCAAAGCAATTGTAACAGTTCAGCTCCCTGATACCCGTTTGAAGCCTTCGCCAAGGACTTCGCTTGTCTCACTGACAATGACAAAAGCAGCAGGATCTTTTTCATATATAATCGCCCGCACTCTGGCAAATTGCTGCTTTCGTACGGCACACAGAAGAATGTCTCTGTCCTGGCCTGTATAGGCTCCCTGCCCCTTCAGCAGGGTAACGCCTCTTTCCAGCTCCAGCATGATCTGTTCCGCGATTTCTTTATTCTTCTCAGACACCACCATAACCATGCTGCCCTTATCCAGACCATAGATAATACTGTCAATGACCATAGAGCAGCAGAACAGGGATACGAGACCATAAAGACCTGATTCCATATTCCCGAAGACAAAAATAGATACCCCGATGATGACACAGTCCACTCCCATCATAATACGCCCGATCTGTACATGGGGATACCATTTCCTGACAAGAAATGAAATAATGTCTGTTCCGCCCGTTGTTGACCCCCGCAGAAAAATAAGTGCCAGGCCGGCTCCCATGAGAATACCGCCAAAAACAGCACCGATCATCCTGTCGCCCACATAGACCGGTGCGATTCCCGCGATCACCACATCCACCATAATACTGCTGATCACAAGGGATTTCACCGTTTTAAAGGTCAGAGATTTTCCAAGAAACATATACGAAAGTATCAGTAAAGGAATATTCAGTACGAAAGTCATTAAACCAATAGGAAGCCGCCATAAATAATTCAGCAGAATAGCCACACCGGACATGCCGCCCGGTGCCAGATTGGCCGGATTGACAAAACAGTCGATACCCAGTGCAAACAGCACCGACCCCACCAGATCATAAAGAATATCCAGACATATATTTTTTAATTTAAAATGTTCCTTCAAGATTTTCCTCCTTCCACCGTTTTATGGCAAAAAAACAGCATGGTTATTGACACAATCTTATCAGCAACCATACTGCTTTTTCTATCTATTCAGTCATTTATTCCTCTGTAATTGTTACAGTATCTTCTTCCGGCATATCATCCGGTTCTTCTTCATCGACCGAAACACCATCACTGAGATCAATAAAGTCATCTTCATCGGAGACTTCTTCATCAGAAAGCATAATGGATGCATCCTCATCAATCTCTGAATCCAGCTTGATGGAACGATAACGTTTCATACCTGTACCTGCAGGGATCAGTTTACCAAGCAGTACATTTTCCTTCAGACCGATCAGTGGATCAACCTTACCCTTAATGGCAGCCTCTGTCAGAACCTTTGTTGTCTCCTGGAAGGAGGCTGCTGACAGGAAGGAATTGGTAGCCAGGGATGCCTTGGTGATACCCAGCATAACCTGTATACCCTCAGCCGGTCTCAGGCCCTGCTCAATGAGGTTCTCGTTGATCTCTTCGAAATCAAGAACATCAACCAGTGTACCCGGAAGAAATTCCGTATCACCGCTGTTCTCAATGCGGATCTTCTTCAGCATCTGACGAACAATAACCTCAACATGCTTATCGTTGATATCAACACCCTGCAGACGGTATACGCGCTGTACTTCCTGGATCATATAATCCTGAACAGCACGGACACCTTTGATTCTCAGGATATCATGCGGATTAACACTACCTTCTGTCAGTTCATCACCGGCATTCAGCATCTGGCCTTCCTGGACCTTGACACGTGAACCATAAGGAATAAGATATGCCTTGGATTCGCCTGTCTCTTCATTGGTAATGACAACTTCACGCTTCTTCTTTGTATCTCGGATAGCTACTGTACCGCCAAACTCAGCAATGATTGCAAGACCTTTCGGTTTTCTTGCCTCAAAAAGTTCCTCTACACGAGGAAGACCCTGTGTAATATCATCACCGGCAACACCGCCTGTATGGAAGGTACGCATGGTCAGCTGAGTACCAGGTTCACCGATGGACTGAGCGGCAATAATACCGACAGCCTCACCAACCTGTACAGCCTGACCTGTTGCCATATTGGCACCATAACATTTTGCACAGATACCAAGGTGAGAACGGCAGGAAAGTGCTGTACGGATCTTAACCTTCGTAAGGCCTGTTGCTGCAACCATGGCTGCACGTTTCGGTGTGATCATATGATCAGCCTTTACAATAACCTCACCCGTTGAAGGATCCACAATATCTTCAGCCGCATAACGTCCTGTCATACGTTCCTGAAGGCTCTCAATAACCTCACGGCCATCCATGAAGGCTTCGATCCACATACCCGGAATATTCTCCATACCCTCGCTGCAGTCTGTCTCACGGATGATCAGATCCTGAGAAACATCAACCAGACGTCTGGTCAGATAACCTGAGTCGGCTGTACGAAGAGCTGTATCGGACAGACCCTTACGGGCGCCATGGGCGGAAATGAAATACTCCAGTACATCCAGACCTTCACGGAAATTAGACTTGATCGGCAGCTCGATGGTACGGCCTGATGTATCAGCCATCAGACCACGCA
>JBJEJD010000208.1:0-7296 GCA_051877705.1 Coprococcus sp.
CCTACCACAACACTGAATGCACCCAGTTCAATCACACGTCTTGCTTTCTCCGGTGTGTTAATATTGCCTTCTGCAATCACACGGTTTTTTACTCCGGCAATGATCTTTCTCAGAATTTCAAAATCGTTGGCTTCGATTTTGTCTCCTTTGCTCTGATCTGTATAGCCGACCATGGTTGTTCCGATAAAATCGAAGCCAAGCTCATCTGCATGAAGCGCTTCCTCTACTGTGGAGCAATCTGCCATCAGAAGCTGATCCGGATATCTCTCTTTGATCTGTCTGAAGAAGTCTTCCAGTGTTACATTACCCGGACGAAGCAGACCGGTCGCATCAACTGCGATAATCTCCGGTTTTACTTCCATCAATTCTTCCACTTCCTTCATAGTTGGCGTAATATAAACCTTGCTGTCTTCATAATCTCTTTTCACGATCCCAATTATCGGAAGGTCGACCTGTGTCTTGATTTCTGCGATGTCCTCCTTCGTATTGGCACGAATGCCGACGGCTCCGCCCATCTTTGCTGCCAGTGCCATCCTTCCCATGATAAAAGACGAATGCAGCGGTTCATGAGGCAATGCCTGACAGGACACAACCAGTTTTCCCTGCAGGTTCTCTACTCTTTTCTGTACCATATATGTTTTCCTCCTTTTGCTGAGCCTAATTATATCAGCGATGATTTTATTTTCAATACAATATTGATAGTCTGAAAGTTCTTTCATTTTTTCCAAAAGCCCCCTCATTTCAATGATATTTTGATTCTTTCAATTGGTGATTTTGCACAAGACTTTGTTCTTTCTTTCCAACATTGAAAGTATATTCAACTGTGGCTTTTTCTATTGAATTTGCAGTTTTAACTGCTATACTTACAAATACAAAAAGCAACTGACTCCATACTATAGACAAATAACAAAATAAAAGAAAGGGTATGCAGATATGATTATTTGTAAAGCGAAGAATTACTCAGATATGAGCAGAAAAGCAGCGAACATTATTTCCGCACAGGTGATTATGAAGCCGGATTGTGTACTTGGACTGGCAACCGGTTCCTCACCTCTGGGAACCTATAAACAGTTGATAGACTGGTATAAAAAAGGAGATTTGGATTTTTCGAAAGTAACCAGTGTCAACCTGGACGAATACCGGGGATTAAGCCCGGAACACGAACAGAGTTACCGTTACTTTATGAATACGAATTTCTTTGATCATATTAATATTGACAAATCCCGTACTTTTGTTCCGGACGGGCTTGCACCAGATGTTGAAAAATTCTGTAAGGATTATGACAGACTGATCGAAGAAGTTGGAGGTGTAGATTTACAGCTCCTTGGGCTTGGCCGCAACGGACACATCGGATTCAACGAGCCTTCTGATGTCTTTGCAAGGGATACTCACTGTGTAGATCTTACCCCAAGCACCATCGATGCTAATAAACGTTTCTTTAATTCTGAAGAAGATGTGCCGCGTCAGGCACTGACCATGGGAATCAGAAATATAATGATGGCGAAAAAGATTGTAGTTGTCGTAAGCGGAGAAAATAAGGCTGAGGCTCTGAAAGAAGCTGTTTATGGTCCAATTACGCCGAAACTTCCTTGTTCTATTTTACAGCTTCACCGGGATGTAGTGATTATTGCAGACGAAGCAGCTTTGTCAAAGATGTAGATAGATTCACCCATTAGAAAAGTGCGCCGCAAGGCGCACCTACGTAAATAGCGTAGCAGTTATAATACTGCTACGCTTTATCTTAATTGTCCTATCTCAGTTTACGTTTGTAAAGAATAGCTGCGGCAATACCAAATCCTGATACTACAAGAAGGATGATCAGGAAAGTAATTGGCGTATTGTCGCCGGTCTTAGGAGCGTCAGTCTTATCATTCGTATTATTATCTGAAGAAGGCTTCGTTTCCTTGTCATTTCCTGGTTTAACAGAAGTATCAGATTCACCCGTTTCTGATTCGGTAATCTCCGACTCAGTTGTTTCTGATTCTATAGTTTCCGATTCAGTTGCCTCTGATTCTGTTTCGGTGCTCTCGGTTTCATCGATTTCCTGTTCACTGCCTACTGAGACTACTTCCCTGTAACCGGATGTCATATCATTCACTTCTTTATGATCAATGATAATATCACTTGCGGAGTCATCGATCACATTGAAGATCAGTTCTGCAGCGTCATCACCGGCAGCAATTCCTGTCAGATCTACATAACCAAATGTAACTTCGCCCCTGACATCTCTGACTGACTGATAATCTCCCTTGACAGCTATATCAACAAGCTCCAGTTTTTCAGAATCGTAGGTGACAGTAATCACACCATTGGTTGCATCAACATCAATTCCCTGTGCATCTCTGGCAGTAATTGTCACAGTATAATACTTGCCATCATCAGATGCGGAACCGACAGACATAGGTCTCTCCTGACTGTCAGCGACTGTAACAACGGCATTCAGGCCACCGGCAGGTGCCCTGGTTCCGGAACCGGCAGATAATGATTCCACTGCTATATCTCTTGCAACCATAGCCGCATCATCAAGAGAAACTGTTCTGGAGGTGGCATCACCATTGGAGGCTGCCTCGGTCAGAACGGCCGGCCATACATCGTCACCAAAATTACCAAGACATATGGAATCAAAGGTTGATGTATCTGCATTGAATGTCAGATAGTAAATTACATTGGTACTTCCATTAAATGCTGACAGATAAAGATTGCCGTCTTCATCGCATACCATGGATGAAAATTGATAACCGGCGTAATCGGCAAATTTTGCATTCAAAGTTGTCGGAAGGAAGCCCAGTCCCAGACCAGAAGTACCATCGTTATCCAGAACCCAGATATATCCGGCATCATCAAGGGCAAGATACTCATCATAAATAGTGCCGTCTGAATCATCCTGATAGTAACCGTAATAAGCCAGTGCTACAAACCTGGTGCCTCCAGTGTATTCTGAAAGATACTCTGAAAGATCCCAGCCCTGATTAAATGTATTCTCCATCGGATCTGTCGGCTGCAGGAAATAGCATTCAGCTATACCGGCAAGCAGCGGATGACTCTCAGATGAATAATATCCTGCAGAAGCAAGATCTGACATGGCAAAGCCAAATGCACAGCTTCCGGACGTCTCTATGCTTTCACCGGTAGCCGCATCAATTTTATGCATAGCCCAGTCATCGGAATCCTGGATATACAGCTGGCCGGTATGCACATCTGCAGCGGCAGCAGCGATTGTAGTATCCAGTTCTGTGCCTCCATTCCAGGTATCACTGTTCTTCAGATCCCAGTCAAAGAACATCGGTGTTCCTTCTGTATCCTGCAGGACACCCTGAAGGGTCGAGTCAATGACAACGACTGTAACATTGCATGCTGCTGTAATATCCGGTTCCTTGGCAGAAGCTGCAGTAATGACACAGCTGCCCTCAGCCACACCTGTAACGACGCCATTTTCATCTACTGTTGCAATACTCTCATCACTGCTGCTCCAGGTCAATCTTCTGTCAGTGGCATTAACAGGCTGTACGGAAGCAGTAAGGGTAACTTCGCCGCCTTTAACCAGTACCAGAGATTCATCAGAAATATCCACACCTTCAACCGTATCAGTAACTTCACCGATTTGCTGATTGATTTCGTATGTTGTTGTATTCATGGCATAATCGTAAACCTGAAGGAGGAATTTTGCACCGTCTACGTCTGTGAGATCGAGGCTGTATTCACAGGTATCTCCTGCCTTCACATCGGTCTGTGAGCCCTGATATGTATATAAATAATCGCCAAATTCATCAAACAATGCAACAGCAGCAATATACTGGTTATCTTCTACAGTTACATCCAGCAGGTTCTCATCGGAGTTAATGGAAACTTCTTTCAGTTCAGGAGCGGTATTATCGATAACCACAGGTATTGAGAAATCAGCACCGGCACCCAAAGCATCCCAGTTCACATTACCCTGACTGTCTGCATAGTACTCCGGAGCCAGTGTGAGACAGATCTCCAGAATATCTCCTTCTGCCCATCCTTCAAGTTCAGAAGGAACCAATCCCATGTTCAGCGTACGGTTCGTATACTGCCAGCTGTCGCCGTTCGTATAATAGAAGGCAGAGTCGATGGATCCCAGTTCCTCGCTGATCAATAGTTCTCCTGTACTCAAATTGGAAACTGTAACCCGGGAATCAGCAGCATTTCGAATAGAAGTAAAATAGATATTGGCGATTTCACTTCCCTCACTGACAGCATTACGCTCAGGTATATAAACATCATCAGCTACTAATGGATTACCTCCAAAGTAATACTCATTATCAGGATCATCTGCATAAATAACACTAAAGGCATTGGCATCCGTATTTCCAAGATAAGGATCACGAATTTCTTCGCCATAATCGTATTCTATTTTACTTCCCACATCAAACATGGAAGGATCCGTCCAGCTGCCATAGAATCCCAGCATCGGAATGGAATGAACCGTTCCTGCTACACCTTCACTGCTGCTGACACCAGCTGCGTATATGAAACCTTCAATGTAAGCACCATTTTCAAAATTGGCATCCAGAGATTCTTTTTCGTCCTCAGACAGGGCGATTGTCACATTGACAGTAACAGAACTGTCAGCTGCAACCTGCACAGTACCGCTCGACAGACGTGACAGGAACAGATAGGCATCATAGGAATTTATAATGCCGTCACCATTCATATCCGCTTTCCCCTCATTGGCAAGTTGACTGATCACGCCAGCAGCATAATCCAGTAAAGCCTGTCCATCAGAAGTATTGATCGTACCATCTCCGTTAAAGTCCATTCCTGACAGACCGGCATCTGACTGAACAGATTTACCATCTGCGGACCAGCTGATGCCGGCAGCCAGAGGGATTGTCCATGTATCCATGTACAGAGCCAGTTCATCTTCACTTTCATTGCTGTTTGCATAGTAAGCAAATGCATCCTGAGCAAAAATATCTGCAGACAATGTATACATCTTGTCCTCATCTGTCAGATTATTGATCGTAAAGGAGAAACTGTAAACACCGTTTCGTTCAGGGTCATCTCCCAGTTCTGCTTTTACCTTGCCATCTGTATAGGATTCAGTAGCGTTTTGTCCCATAAGAATATAGGAATCTGCGGTAATAACATTGCCGATATTGGCAAGACCGGCCCCCTGCTGCAATATAGAATAATAGCTGCCGCTATCACCATCGATCATTGGTTCAGCAGTGGACATCAACAGACTCTGGGTAAGCGTACGGGCATCCAGGCCAGTTTTGTCATCGAGATCATTTTCACGAATATACTGTGCTGCCAAAGCCGCCATACCCGCAATCTGAGGAGCTGCCATGGAAGTACCTGAATAAGAGATATAGGAATTATGACTGGAGAGGCCGGTCTCTGCATTGGCACCGTTGACAGAATAGATGTTTCCGCCCGGAGCAGTAATCTCAGGCTTCAGTTCCAGACTTCCAGGTACGCCCCAGCTGGAGAATGAACTCATTGTGTAATACTCACTGTCATACTGACTTGTTGCCAATTCATTTCCAACAGTCAATGTGCCCATATAATAAAGTACATTGCCTTCATCATCACTAACAGGCACAGCGGCATCTCTGAGAATATCGCCGTCAGACTGCAGAATGGAAACACAAGGTTCCGTATATTCATAGTCAGACAAATCCATACTGATGATACCTGACTGATTATTGTAGATAACAGCTGCAATGGCACCTGCCTCAACAGCAGAATTACCTTTCTCTGAGAAGGTTATGGAACCACGGGAACAGATGGCAATTCTGCCTTCCAGAGCATCCCCGACGATTCCCCAGTCTTCCGAAGAACCAGTCCCATCGATAAGAATATATTCATGTTCTCCCGCGATGGAAGTCATTGGATTATTACTGAATCCGTCAGACTCGGTATAGAAGATTAATATATCATCTACAGATAAATACATACCGGTAGTACCGTCATTTTCTACAGAAGCCACTGCCAGGGAATTGGTCAGTGAACCGGGACTTCCCACAGTATCCATGCTTACGTCATCACTGTATAAATATCCGATATTCGCAGCGTTCTCCACCCAGGAACCGGAGTTTCCGGAAGAAATAGAAACGACAACACCGGACTGGACCAGATTATCCATAATCGTCTGATACGCCTCTACTCCCGGGTCAGACATTCCAGGATTCCCCGAACCCAGAGAAAGATTGATACAATCTGCCCCTAAAACAATGGCATCTTCAATGGCTGCCATATAATCAGAATCATATGCTCCGCCATTTCTGCCGAAAACTTTCATGGTGAGGATCTGTGCATCCGGTGCCACACCCTGCACATACACAGAATCCAGAGCATTAGAAAATCCATCTCCGTCAGGAACATAAGCATTGGCGGCGGCAATACCGGTTACATGAGAGCCATGGTCACCTTCGTTATCATTCAGATGAGTAATATCATAATCCAAATCAACATAGTTATATCCAAAAGGAATCTTGGCACTGACATAAGCCTCATCTGAATCGATGTCAGCATTCATTTGATCTGCAACATCACGGATTTCCTCCGTATCCAGCAGATTAAGATCCGCAATATATTCCTCTGCACTGACACCGGCTTTCTCTGCCAGCTGTTCCAGGGAATATTCATATGCATCGGCGTCAAAAGAAAGATGGCCGACATCAATACCCGTATCAATGACAGCTACCCTGCTGCCGGCACCTGTGTATCCTGAAGCCCAGGCAGCAGATGAACCGATCTGTCTGCCGGAAGTGGCCATATTCGGATCAGCATCTCCTTTGCTGGCGATAGCAGGCTCATAGCGGGTCTCTAAAACTACGTTCTGAACACCATTCAATTCTCTGATCTTATCAATCTGACCATATTCCACATTGGCAGAAATAAGGTTTGCAGCCAGAGTCAGGTTCCATACAACATCCAGATCACCGTCAATATAGTTCTCGATCATAGATATCATTTTGTCCTGCATTTCCTGTAGTCTTTCTCTGTAAGACATAGCATCCCGGTTCCAGGCAATGTTTTGGGTGTCATATCCGGCACCAATGGTACTTTCTTTTTCCAGAATGATCGATACACGAACGATATCATCTGTACCGTATTCCGGAGTATTGTCTCTGTCTGAAACTTTCTCACGATCAGGCAGTTCGGCAGAGACGGTACTGTTGTCCACCTGGGTGAAGGTAAGATCATCTGTCTCATCCGCTCTGACAGGATGGGCTCCGGCTGCCATGACAGAGATTACCAGCACCAGCGCAAGCAGACGCCTTAATAACCTTTCTTTTCTCATACTCTTTTCCTCTTCCTTTTTTA
>JBJEJD010000209.1:0-7283 GCA_051877705.1 Coprococcus sp.
TGTAAAGGAAACCTTTGGTTACAATTTTACCGGATTGTATCTCAAAGGTTTCTTTATGTTGTGATTAGTTGGAAAAAGTGTTACTATGTAGAATATGGTTCAGAAGATTTTTGACGTATAATTTTACCTGCAGATGCAGTAAGGAGGGAAAGATATGGTGCATCATCAGATGATTATGACAGCTTCAGAGGCTTTGGAGAAACTGGCAGAAGGCAATGCGAAATACGTGGTTTCAGACGTGAATGGCGGGAACATTTCCCGGGCACTCCGGGCTTACACAAGTAAGCATGGACAGCAGCCCTATGCTATTATTATTACATGTTCGGATTCCCGGGTGATTCCTGAAAGTATTTTTTCAGCTGGCATCGGCGATTTATTTGTGATCCGTGTGGCAGGCAATGTGATTGATGACCATCAGCTGGGCAGTATCGAATATGCGGCAGGACATCTTGGGAGTCCGGTGGTTGTTGTACTGGGGCATACATGGTGCGGTGCTGTGGATGCGGCTATCAACAGTGATCCTGAGGGCTATATCAAGTTTATTACTGATGAAATTAAGCTTGCCATTGGTGATGAGAAAGATGATTATAGAGCCTGCTGTTTGAATGTGGCCAGAAGTGTGGATATTATCGAGCATAGTCTGGATATCAGGCATTTGGAAGAAGAGGATGGGCTTAAGGTCGTGGGTGCCATGTATCATATAGATGACGGGCACGTAGAGTTTTTATCATAATCTGAATGCTGCAGAATATTAAGTGACCATGCAGGAAGGATGCGTGGGGTTAAGACAAGAGAAAGGGAAGCGGAGTAGTGTATGCGCACAGAAGAAAAAGGATCAGTTAAAAACAGTATGAGCCGGCTGCTTTTTGTCGGGCTGTCGGTTTTGATACAGGCTGCATGGATTGTTATTTTATTTGTAAAATTAAATGAATATTCAACGGGGATATCTTTGGCTTCCAGTATTATTGCTTTTCTGGTTGTGCTGAAGATATACGGCCGTGAGATGAATGCGGCCATGAAGATGCCCTGGATCATCCTTATTATGGCATTCCCTGTCATGGGTGTCTGTATTTATTTCCTCTGCGGACATTCCGGTGTTAATGGCAGTATGCGAAAACATTTTGAATCCATCCAGAGGGAATTGCAAGGCTTAATTTGTCAGAATGACAGCGTTCTGGAAGAATTGAAGGCAGAAGATGTCGGCATTGCCAATCAGGCCTGGTATATCTGTAAGTATGGACATTATCCGGTTTACAATAAAACAGATCTGGAGTTTTACGGTGATGCGGCGGATGGTTTTGAGGCTCAGAAAAAAGCCATGGCTGAAGCGGAGCATTTTATATTTATGGAGTATCATGCAATTGAGGATGCAGAAAGCTTTGCTGACATGAAAAAGATATTGATAGAAAAGGCCCGTCAGGGAGTGGAGGTCCGTATCATCTATGACGATGTGGGAAGTATTGGATTTCTGAGCCCGGAATTTGTAAAGGAAATGGAGAATCAAGGCATTCAGTGCCGTATATTCAACCGGGTCATACCGGTTCTGAATATATTCATGAATAACAGAGATCATAGAAAGATCACGGTCATTGACGGCAAAGTGGGATTTACCGGAGGTTATAATCTGGCCAATGAATACTTTAATATCACCCATCCATATGGTCAGTGGAAGGATACGGGAATCCGTCTGGAAGGTGATGCTATTCCAAGCCTGACAGTCATGTTTCTGGAGATGTGGAACGCAATCAAGAAGACGGATGCGGATTATACGCGGTATCTGCCGGAGATTTCCTATGAGGCAAAGCAAAAAGGTTATATTCAGCCATATGCCGACAATCCGCTGGATGACGAGAGGGTCGGAGAGAATGTTTATATGAATATTCTCAAAAATGCCAAATCCTATGCTTATTTTACAACCCCGTATCTCATTATCAGTGATGAGATGAAGAGGGAATTGACACTTGCAGCCAAAAGAGGGGTTGATGTGAGAATTGTCACACCGGGTATACCGGATAAAAAGCCGGTATATATGGCAACACGATCCTACTATGCGGGGCTTGCAAAGAGTGGTGTGCGCATTTATGAATATACACCGGGTTTTTGTCATGCCAAACAGTGTGTCTGTGATGACGAAACAGCGGTGGTGGGGACCATCAATATGGATTACCGCAGTCTATATTTGCATTTTGAAAATGCTGCATTTATCTGTAATAGTCCGATTATCGCTGATATTAAAAAGGATTTCGATGCATTGTTCCCGGTATGCCGGGATGTAACAGAACAATACAGAAGCGGCAGATCAACGGCGCTGCGTATCTGGCAGTGTATATTGAGATTGTTTGCACCGCTTCTGTAAAAATATTGAAAAAAGGTCGCTGTTTATTACAGCGGCCCTTTCAATTTGTGGAGCAGGTTATTTTTGAATGGCATCGGAAGCGGTATTTCTCCATGCGCCGCTTCGGTAGAAGGTGATGGCAATGACAGTGGCGATGGTCCATCCGATCGGCCATGCGGACCATATGCCGATAGGACCAAATTGTTTTGACAGAATGACAGCCAGGACGACACGGAGAATAAGATCAGTGAAGGTATCGATCATGAAAGCCTTCATCAGTCCTGCACCTCTCAGTATACTGTCAGCAATGAGCTTGACACATACGACAAAATAAAACGGTGACAGAATACGAAGATATTGTACACCTGTCTGAATGGCCGTTCCGGTTGGCGTATCAATGAATATGTACAGGAGCGTTTTTCCTGCAAAGAAATAGAGAAGAAACATCGGGACACAAATCATCCAGACCATTTTGATGCCGGCAGCGAAGCCCTCACGAACGCGATCCGGTTTTCCGGCTCCGAGATTCTGAGCTGTATAATTGGATATACCATTGGCCATGGTCGTGAAGGACGTAATCACCAGATTGTTCAGTTTCACACCAGCGGCATAACCTGCCATGACGCCGGTGCCGAAACCATTGATGACACCCTGAATAATAATATTGCCCACAGAGATAAAGCTTTGCTGAAGGATACTTGGCACAGCAATAACGGCAATCTTACAGAAAATCGGCCATGAAAACAGAGCAGCAGGTTGGTTTGTCGGTATGGCATGCAGCCTTCGCAGAACGACAGTAATGGAAAGTACGGCACTGACTCCCTGACAGAGGAAAGTGGCCCAGGCAACACCGGCAACGCCCATATGCAGAATAGTTACGAACAGTATATCGACGATGATATTGGCCGTTGAGGAGATGGACAGAAAGATAAAGGAAGTTCTGGAATCTCCAAGGGCCGAAAAAATACCTGTGGCTACATTATAAAAAAGCAGAAATGGCAATCCCCATATGTAAATATCCAGATACAGTTTGGAATCTGCCATAAGCTCTTCCGGCGTCTGGATGAGCTGCAGCAGAGCGCTGCATCCGAAGATACCAATGATCATTAATACGGCACAAAGTACTGCACTGGAAATAAGGGCAGTGTAAACCGCTGTCTTCATATTTGTGTATTCTTTGGCACCGAAAAAGCGTGAGACAATAACGGAGCAGCCGATATTGCATCCAAAGGCAAAGGCGATGAAGATCAGTGTGATCTCATAGCTGTTGCCCACGGCGGCCAGGGCATTTTCTCCTATAAATTTACCGGCAACAAAGCTGTCTGCCAGGTTATATAACTGCTGAAAAAGGATACTGCCCAGAAGAGGCAGGCAGAAGCGCCACAGGACGCTCCAGGGATTCCCTACGGTAAGATCTTTGTTCAATGTCATTTCCTCCTGATAATTTTATAGAATCCATTCAACTAAATAGTCTTTAGATATTCAATCAGCTCTGTAAAAGTACCCTTCGGTCCGTCCCAGTGGCTATTTTGGGCAGGAATCATGCAGTCCGTGACCCAAAATGCTTTCATGCCGATGGAGGAAGCAGCCAGCATATCTTCGGTTTCATCATTGCCGATCATCAGGCATTCTGCCGGAGAAAAGCCTATTCTGGCGCAGATATCGCTATAATAAGCCGGGTTGGGTTTGCAGTAACGGTCCGTTTCGTAGGAGGTTACCATGTCGAAATCCTCCGGTTTTAATCCTATCCAGCTGAGACGGGAAGCGTGTCCGACCAGAGGGAAGATAGGGTTGGATGCAAGTATGACTTTTCGTTCATTGGCGTGGGCCAGGCGGACAGCATGGGCAGCCAGTGGGTTTTCACCGGTGCAGACTTTGGCACGATGGAACTCGTTAGAGTAGAATCTGTCACAGGCTGGTTTAAAAATATCCACATTAACACCGCTTAAATCGGCAAAAGTCTTCCAGAAAACTTCTTCGTTAGTTTGAAGTCCGTTATTTTTTACCATAGCACCGGTACCGGCCCATACAATGTCCACCAGTTTCTTTGGTTCAATCCCAAGGGGGGCAATAACACCTGCCAGCTCTTTAAAGTAGGCTCTTGTAAAGGCATCCTGATCCATTGGAAGCAAAGTGCCATCTAAATCGAATAAAATTGCTTTGATGTTCATAATAATTTCAACTCCTCTGTCCTTCAACGTATCACCTTTTTAAAGAAGTGTCAACTAAAATGAAAAAGTTAATATTGCATTTTGGCGGAGGCAGTTTTATACTTGAGCAAAGAGAAAGTATGTTTAACAGTATGATTAAAAATAAAGGAGGCAGCCTATTATGGAAAAGAGCAGGCTGGATAAGCAGTTTGATTTTTGCAGGGAAATAGATAAGGAAAAGATGATTGGAAGGCAGACCTATCTGACCGGTGGAGAACGGAAGGAGAATGATGCGGAGCATGCATGGCATATGGCTCTGATGACCATACTTCTGAGCGAATATGCCAATGAGGAGATAGATGTCCTGAAGACAGTGACGATGCTGCTGATCCATGATATTGTAGAGATCGATGCAGGAGATACCTATGCCTATGATGAGGAGGCAAAAAAGACACAGCGGCAGCGGGAATTGGCCGCGGCAGACAGAATATTCGGCATACTGCCGGAAGATCAGGCGGAAAAGCTGCGTGGATTATGGGACGAATTTGAAGAGGAGGATACACCGGAGGCAAAATTTGCCCATACTATGGATAATATTCAGCCGATGATGCTCAATGATCTCACGGACGGCAAATCGTGGGTGGAAAAGGGTGTTCATCTCAGGCAGGTGCTCAAAAGAAATGAGCATACAATGGAAGGATCAGAAGAATTATGGGACTATGCCCAGGAAAATCTGCTTATTCCGAATGTGGAAAAGGGGAGAATTAAATCATGATCCGTCAGGAAGCAGAATGGTCACCTGAGATTTTTATCAGCCTTTACGGGGAGGATATTCTGAAATCAGAAGGAATGCAGAAGGAGAAGAGATATATGCAGCACGGAAAGATCAGTGTATATGAGCATTCCTTCAAAGTGACTTGTCTTTGCCTGATGATTGCCCATTATCTTCGCATCAGAGTAGATCATCGTGCTTTGATCAGAGGAGCGTTGCTTCATGATTATTTTCTGTATGACTGGCATGTGCCGGATAAGAGCCACCGGCTGCATGGTTTTACCCACGCAGGCAGGGCTCTGATTAATGCAGAGAAGGATTATGAACTGGGAGAAATTGAAAAAGATATGATCAAAAAGCATATGTTTCCTCTAAATCCCATGCTGCCGAAATACCGCGAGAGTCTGATCCTGTGCATTGCTGATAAAATATGCGCATTGCAGGAAACAGTGGCCGGCTGCTGCCATTAGTCAGCAGCCGGTTTGTCTTTGATATTTCCTGATTTCGCGTTCATAATAAGCATCTGCAGCCTGTTTTCAATATTGGCGAAGCTGACATCCGGGTCATAATCCAGCGGCAGTATCTGAGCGTCCGGATACAGTTCCTTCAGACGTTTGGAAATGCCCCTTCCCACCACGTGGTTCGGCAGACAGCCGAATGGCTGAAGGATCACGAAGGAACGGCAGCCGTTTTTGGCGTGATGCAGTATTTCGCCTGGTATCAGCACTCCCTCGCCTGCATCGAAGGTATGATGAATGATCGGATCGCTGGCCTTGACCAGATCAGGCATTCTGCAGGCCGGGGTGTAAAGAGGATGGGCTTTGGCGATGGCGTCTGTCATGTCATGAGCCATATCAAATACTTTATCAACGGTGGCAAGCCAGGTTTTCTTAAGCCATGGCTTTTTTAATTTATATTCTTTTATCTGTGCGTCCAGATAAAAATAAGATTTCTGAATGACATCGGCCATGCGGGCTTCAATGATCTCAAAGCCGTTATGCTCCAGATAATCCTCGATGTCATGGTTGGCACCCGGATGGAAGTTCAGCAGGTATTCTCCTACAATCAGGACCTTAGGCCTTGGATTGGTGCGGTCATAAGGCACATTCTTCATCAGTTCAATGGCTTTTTTAAAGCCGCTGCGGATACCCGCTACGCCATGCTTCTGAAGTCCGTCCACCACTGCATCCATTCCTTCCTCGAAAGCCTGGTTCGTACTGCCGGGAACTTTTTCATAAGGACGTATTTTCCTCAGTAATTCCTCCAGCACGTCAATGACTGGCAATGCAAAGGCCAGGCGGATAGCGGAGCCCAGACTCATGCGGAAGCCGGGATGCATGTTGTGATAGTCCACATCATCGTTAGTCAGGATTGGGACATGGCTGTAGCCGGCATCATCCAGGGCTTTGCGCAGCAACGCACTATAATGGGTAAGACGGCAGTCTCCGATGTATTTGCCCATACCGATGGCTACTTCCCTGTCGTTGTATTTGCCGCTGCGGAGCGCGGCCAGTGCTTCGCCGATGACGATCTGGCAAGGGAAACAGATATCATTGTGGACATACTGTTTGCCAAGACGTATGGCTTCTTCGCGGCCAATATCCAGCGGTTCAGCTTTGATATGTTGTGTACATATGGCTGCTGACATGATACGGCAGAAGGCATGGGAAGTGTTTGGTACAAGGACAATTTTTTCTTTACGGCTTTCCCTGGTAAACTTCACCGGATAAGGGTCCTCCAGCTCATGAATGATCAGATCGGGATTTTGATCGCGCCTCATGGTGATGGTTTCAACAAATGAGCGTACACGAATGCGCAGAGGTCCCTGTATATCACTTTCATCCAATTTCAGAATCAGAGGCGTTTTGCCGGATATCTCTTTCATCAGACGAATGATCTCGTCAGAAAGATAAGCATCGTGACCACAGCCGAAGCTGACGATCTGGACGTATTCCAGATGGGTATTTCTCGCAGCCAGGATGGCGGAGGAGAGCATTCTTGCATGATAATTGTTGACAATATCCAG
>JBJEJD010000210.1:0-7276 GCA_051877705.1 Coprococcus sp.
ATGAAAACCGGTGATAGTAGTAACCACAATAATGAAAATTGGTGAAAAAAGTAACCAAAAATAATTGTGGAAGATTGGCCAAAGGATTATTTTGGGGCAAACAAAATAATAAAAAATAAAAAAATCGGGCCGAAAACAGGGGATTTTGCCATGTTTTATGGGGTGTGTGAAAAAATTGGCACGCTGTTTGCTGTATATATGGGTGTAAGAAAAAGTTATTACTGCTTCAGTTTTTCCAGAGCTTCATGAATATCTAATTCGTGAGCATCAGCGTATTCAAAGAAGCTGCATAATTCTTCATAATGATCCATGAACTGTTTGAGAGAGTTCTCATATCTGGAGTCGGTATGGACCACAAAGGCGTCCGGATCAATGGGAATATTCAGTTCCTGCATACGATGAATACTCCAGGTATACAGCAGATCGATGGCTGGTATCATTGCCTTGCCGGCATCGGTAAGATGATATTCTACCCGGAGAGGAATTTCATTATATTGAATACGTTCTACAAGACCGTCAGCTACAAGTTCTTTCAACTGCTGGCTGAGAACCTTTTCACTGACAGGAAATGTCTTCTTGGTCTTGGAAAAACGAATAAAACCATAGTAATGAATATGGTTGAGGATACTCATCTTCCATTTGCCGGAGATGATGGAGAGGGCATAGAGGTAAGGATTGATTCCGTCAGAGGAATAGTTCATGACAAATGCTCCTTTCGTGCAGATATGATAGCTATATTCTACCATATTTGTGCACAATTACAAGAAGAAGCAGTAACTTTTTGGTAAGCAGGTTACCTGATGGTTAGTGCCTTCCGGTATGGTTACTGTCTGACAATAAAGTCAGTAATTGTCACTGTATCATATGTTTGGTAAATTATTAACAGGGGTAATCAGAACAAGTGTGAGATGTTTTGAGGAGGAGAAAAAATGATTAAAAGAACTTTAAGTGAACTGAAACCTTATGATGCACCGGGACATTACAATATGGTTGCCATGAGAGTACATGGCAAGGAAGAAACCGGTGCTGAGAAATTCTGGATCGGAAAATCCATCTTCCTTCCAGGCGGCGGTGCGGTATGGGCTTACGAAGATAACCCACTTGAAAAAGTTTACTATGTATTAAAAGGTGAAATGACAGTTACTGACAAAGATGGTAATGAATATGTGATTCATGCAAACGAATCTATTTCATTCCCTCCAAACGAAGGCAGAGGTCTTGAAAATAAGAGCAACGAAGTAGCAGAGATGCTTGTTATCATTAACTATCCAGACGCTAAATAATTAAAGTTATTTCGTATTAATGATTGAAGGAGGAAAAATTCATGGTTCCAGTATCTAAAGATTTTGTAAGCAATATGTTTTCTGTAAAGGGCAAAGTTGCTCTTGTTACAGGTGCTACTGGTGCACTTGGTAAAGTATTAGCTAAGACATACGGTTACCTTGGTGCAAAAGTAATCCTTTCCGGTCGTAAGCAGGCTGGTCTTGATCCGCTGGTAGAAGAGTTCAAGGCAGAAGGTATCGACTGTGTAGGTATCGCAGCAGATCCTGCAAATGAAGAGCAGGTTGCTGAACTGATCAAAAAGTCTGTTGAAGTTTACGGCGAAATCAATATCCTTGCTGTTTGCCATGGCTACAACAAACCAGCCAACATTCTTGACCAGTCTGTAGCAGATTGGCAGTACATCATGGATGCTGACTGCAAGTCCGTATATATCGTTCTTAAATATGTTGCTCAGCAGATGGTTGCGCAGCTCAATGGTGCCGAAAATATTCCATCTGGTCAGGGTGGTAAGATCGTTGTTGTTACATCCCAGAGATCCAAGAGAGGTATGGCTGGATATACAGGTTACTGTACATCCAAGGGCGGTGCTGATATGATGGTTGCTTCCATGGCCTGTGACCTTTCTGCTAAATATGGTATCAACGTTAACGCTATCTGTCCTACAGTATTCCGTTCTGATCTAACAGAGTGGATGTTTGATCCGGAATCTGCTGTATACCAGAACTTCATGAAACGTGAGCCGATCGGCCGTCTTGCTGAGGCAGAAGACTTCTGCGGTTACGCAATGTTCCTTAGCTCTGATGCTTCCAACTTCATCACTGGCGCCGCTTGTGACTGCTCCGGCGGTTACCTTGTTTGCTAATTATTAAATTTTATTGAATTCCAAAAACGTTAACTATAAAAACTTTCATAATAATAACATGGGCAAAAGTCCTATATTCAGGAGGGAAATTATAATGGGTAAAGTATATGTAGATTTAACACATCCTTTCAGTGCAGAAATTCCAAGATGGCCATACTTCAACAAACCAGTTATTGACAATGCACATACAATGGCTAAAGGCGGCGTTCTTACATCCAAGATTGAGTGTACGATGCATACAGGTACACACTGCGACGCTCCAAGACACGTTATGGAGTATGAGTTTGACGGCAGACGTGCTCGTTACACACATGAAATGCCAATCGATGCTTATGCTGGTACAGCTGTAGTTCTGAAGATCGATATCGAACCATGGGGCCTGATCACAGATGAACATCTTGAAGCTGCCTGCAAAGCATGTGGTTACAATCCGGATGATCTTCAGGGCAAGATCCTTTGCCTGAACACAGGTATGCATAAACTCTTTGATGATTCCAAAGCTTACTACCACTATGCAGCAGGTACTGGCGTAAAGGCTGGTAAATGGTTCGTTGAACATGGTGTAAAATGTGTTGCTATGGACGGACAGGCTCTTGACCATCCGCTTCATACAGCTATGGGCAACAACGGTATGACAAGAATGAACCTTCTTGGTGCTACTGGCAGACCAATTACAGAAGAGTACAAGGAACTTTTCGGTGAAGAAGCTTACGCCTGGTTTGATAAAGAAGAATTTATCAGAATCTACGGTCAGGAAGCTTATGATGAAAACTATGGTGATCTTGAAAATATTGGTATCTGGGGTACATGGGAACCATGTCATAAAGAAATGCTTGGCCATGGTATCGTAGGTGTTGAAAACCTTGGTGGTGATCTTGAGAAGATCCCGGCTGGTGTTGAATTTGAATTCCTTTGCTTCCCACTTCGCTGGTACATGGGCGACGGTTCTATGGCTCGCTGCGTTGCACGTATCGATGAAGAGAAGCTTCTTAATGTTCCTGACAGAACATACAAATATGGCGGTACAGGCTATGCTGACGCTGAAAACGGCGGTGGCTCTGCTCTTGAGTACATGCAGAAACTTTTCTCAAGAAACAAATAATTTCTTAAGAGGGACTGTATAAGCACTGAATCAGTATATCAATTGATAAGAATATAGCAGAATAATGACAAAGAAGCCGGCTGACAGGGGTAGCGTATCTGGTTTCCTGTTAACCGGCTTCAATTATGTCTAAAAAGATTGATAAAAAAATGTTTAACTTTAAAGGGAGGATAAAGTAAAACAATGAGTAATAAGAAACAGTCTTTAAATAATTTTGGTGCAGCTGGCTGGGGCACTATTCTTTACTGCCTGCTGATGTTTTTCTTTTATGTAGGTATGATCAATGACGGTACCAATGTACTGGCTCCTGCAGCGGCTGCTAATATCGGCGTTGAGCCGGGAACAATCATTCAGATGAACGGTTATGCCGGTATGCTGGCAGTTATCGGATTTATTATTGTAGGTCAGATCAATAAGAAAATCGGACCTCGCTATACATCGGCTATTTTCACCATCATCGGTGGTGCGACTTATATTATTTGCGGTAATGCAACATCATTACCGGTTTATCTGATTGCCATGACACTTTGCGCGACAGGTATGATGTCTGCAGGCTATGTTGCCGGCGGAACACTGGTTGCCAACTGGTTCCCGAAGAAAAAGGGCATTGTTATGGGCTATACGACCATGGGACATAACCTGGCATCTGCTTTTTATGTTGCGATTCTGACAGGTCTTGTAGCTGCCATGGGTGGTATTAAGATGGCATCTTTCCCGGTTGGCATCTGTGCGATTATCCTTGGTATTGCCGGCTTTATTCTGATACGTGACACGCCGCAGGAAAGAGGCATGAATCCGGATAATGTGTCTGATGAAGTATATAAGAATGAATATTTCACGCAGGTAGAAGATGATGGCTGGACAACAGCCAAATTATTAAAGACAAAAGAAACATGGCTTGCAGCAATTTATACCGGCCTTTTTCAGATCTGTTCTGTAGGTGTTATGCAGCAGCTTGTTACAAGAAATATCAGAGATTTTGGCATGAGCCAGGGTGCAGCGCTGACATTGATGACAGTAGTTGCGCTGGTTGGTGTTGCCGGATCATGGATGATTGGTGTTATTGATACAAAAATTGGTACCAAGAGAACCATGCAGGGTTTTGGTATCTGGTATGCCGCTGCGCTGGTGATCAATGTAGCTGCCCAGGGACAGACAAATATTCTGTTCTACCTGTCCATTCTGATGATTGGTCTGGGTATCGGCGGTTCTGCCAACTTTACAACGTCCCTTCCAACTTCCATCTTCGGACGTCAGGGCTTTGATAAGGTTAACTCTGTTATTTTCCCGATTCAGGGCTTTGTTACGGCATGGTGCTTTGTTATCAATGGTGTTGTAACAAATGTTATTGGTAATCTGAGCTATGCTTATCTGATTTTCGCTGTAGGTGCTGTGATTGTTACGGTTTGTGTATCATTTATTAATGAATACAAATTCAACAAGGATCATGCAGCAGGAGAAAAAGTACATTAAGCAGTAATGAACATATAGATTGAAAACTATCATGTCGGCGGTAATTTCGATATGATAGTTTTTGATTTGTAAAAAGGAGTCAGGACAAAGTATGGAACAGGACGGAAAAGAAATATTTTTTACAAGGGAGCGCGGCTTCTATCGTACATTATTTCGCATGATGCTTGTGCTGGCACTTCAGAATCTGGTGGCCTACAGCATCAATATGGCAGATAATATTATGCTGGGAAGTTATGATCAGAATGCCTTGTCAGGTGCAGCAACGGTGAATCAGATCTTTTTTATGGTGCAGCAGTTTGCTTTGTCTATCGGCAATGCACTGGTAGTGCTTGCTTCCCAGTATTGGGGGGAAAAAAGAACGGAACCGATCAGGAAACTGACAGGTATAGCATTGGGGGCCGGGATATTCTGCGGTATCGTGATCGTGGTTATATGTGCTGTTATACCGGAACAGCTCCTGAAGCTTTTCACAGACACACCGGAGATATTAAATGAAGGTATGCGGTATCTGGATCTTCTGAAATGGACATTTGCCATGTATATCATTACCAACGTGCTGATGGCAGCATTGAGAAGTGCCGGGACAGTAAATATTTCCTTTTACATCTCAATGGTGTCACTGGTTGTCAATGTGGCAATTAATTATACATTGATCTTCGGACGTTTTGGTTTTCCTGAAATGGGGGTTGCAGGTGCGGCTGTCGGGACGTTTGCTGCAAGGATTCTTGAATTGGTCATTGTGGTTGTGTATATTGCTTTCTTCGACCGGAAACTGAATCTGTTCAGCCGGGATCTGTTTAAATCAGACAGGCAGCTTGGGAAGGATTATGTGAAGGTGGCGACGCCAATTATTCTTTCACAGGTTCTCTGGGGTGTTTCTGTTCCAATGCAGACGGCGATCCTCGGACATCTTTCTGAGAATGCCATCGCGGCCAATTCTGTAGCTACAACTTTTTATCAATATCTGAAAGTCGTTGTCATTGCCATGTCCTCGACATCGGCTGTTATGATCGGCAATGCCATCGGCCGCGGTGATATGAGGAGAATCCGGTCAGATGCCAGAACGCTGGCTGTAATCGATGTGCTGATTGGGCTGATATTGGGAAGCGCGCTGCTTCTGTTAAGGACACCGCTGTTATCCATGTATAATCTGACAGCAGATACCAAATTGCTGGCAGATCATCTGATCATTGTTATGAGTTTTGTCATGGTAGGTATGTCCTATCAAATGCCGGTGAGCTTTGGTATTATGCAGGGTGCCGGTGATACAAAATTTACGATGGCCATGAATATGATCAGTACATGGCTGATTGTGATGCCGCTGTCATTTGCGGCTGCTTTCTGGTGGAAATGGCCGGTGGAGGCGGTGGTTGTTGCCATACAATCGGATCAGATATTTAAAGGAATACCAACATTTATTCGTTTCAGAAGCTACAAATGGGTAAATAAACTGACTAAGTGAGAGGCGGTGAATCATTTCACCAATTGTGTTTGCGCAATATTCTCAGCCTGTAGATTTATTTCCCATCAGTGGTTGATTTAAAACTCATTTAGTCAGCAAAGAAATGAGAATCATTTAGAATACCATAAATGGTGAAAAAACACACCATTTTATGGTGAAAAAACACACCGACTTGCGGAGATTATTTAGCTTAACTATGTGGACAAAAGCTGAATTCCTGGAAAATTCAATAAAATGAGCGCAAAACAGTTGATTTGCCAAGTTGGCATGGAATTTGCTTTTATAGTAAAGTGTAAGTTATTTGAGAAGAAGAAAATAAGTGAGATAAAAAAGGAGAGATAAAAATGGCAAAGAAAAAGACAATTATTACAGCAGCTGTAACAGGTGCATGGCCGAAGAAAGAAAACAATCCAAATGTTCCAATGACACCATCAGAGATCGCTGACGACGTATATGCATGCTGGAAAGCAGGTGCCGCAATTGCTCATCTTCATATGAGAGATGATCAGGGTAATGGTACAATGGACACTGCTAAATTCGAAGAAACAGTGAACCTGATCAAAACAAGATATCCGGATTGTGATATTATCTTAAACCTGACAACATCCGGTGATATCCACGCAGATGACGATCTTCGTGTAGCCCATGTTGAAAAATTAAAACCGGAAATGGCATCTTATGACTGTGGCTCCATGAACTGGCTCAATACCAGCCTGTTTATTAATTCTCCACAATTCCTTGAGAGATGTGGTCTGTTATTCCAGGAGTTGAATGTTAAGCCTGAAATCGAGGCATTTGATCCGGGTATGATCGCCAATGCCGCTTACTATCTGAAGAAGGGTGTACTGAAGGCTCCGCTGCATTTCCAGTTCTGCATGGGATGTGCCAATGGTATTACAGGTTCATTGAAGAATCTTCTGTTTATGAAGGAAACCATGGAACAGCTTTGCCCAGGTTCCACATGGTCCTGCTTCGGTGTAGGTCACAGTGCTCTGGAAATGCTGTATGGTGCAGTAGCACTTGGTGGACATATCCGTGTTGGTATGGAAGATAATGTTATGTATGCGAAGGGTCAGCTTGCAGAAAGCAATGC
>JBJEJD010000211.1:0-7162 GCA_051877705.1 Coprococcus sp.
TAACAAAGATAACATCCATACCTCTTACTTTATCTACCTTGTCGTACTCGATCTCAGGGAAGATCAGCTGCTCTTTGATACCAAGGGCATAGTTACCTCTGCCATCGAAGGAGTTAGCGCTTACACCTCTGAAGTCACGTACTCGAGGTAACGCAAGATTGATCAGACGATCTGCGAAATCATACATCTTTTCGCCTCTCAGAGTAACTTTACATCCAATCGGAAGTCCTTCTCTGATCTTGAAGTTAGCGATGGACTTTTTAGCCTTTGTGATAATGGCCTTCTGACCTGTGATGATTTCCATATCCTTAACTGCTGAATCCAATACTTTAGAGTTATCTTTTGCTTCGCCGACGCCCATGTTGACAACGATCTTGTCAAGCTTCGGAACCTGCATGATATTTTTATATCCAAACTTTGAAATCATTGCAGGAACGATTTCATTGTTGTATTTCTCCTGTAATCTGTTCACCGTCATGTCCTCCTTTCATCAATTAGTCAATTACTACTGCAGCCTGGTCTTTAACCTTTGCAGCGCGAACCTTCTTGCCGTCAACGATCTGATACTGAATTCTTGCCGGCTTACCATTATGCAGATACATAACATTTGAAGCATCGATAGGACCTTCTGTGTGGATGATACCGCCCTGCTGATTAGCCATGGAAGGTTTTGTATGTTTTGTGATCATATTGAGACCTTCAACGTATACAACACCTTTTTTGTGGTTGATAGCAATAATCTTACCGGATTTACCTTTATCTTTACCAGCGATAATCTGTACTGTATCGCCTTTTTTAATTCTCATTGCTGACACGGTCGCCACCTCCTTACAGAACTTCTGGTGCCAGTGAAACGATCTTCATGAACTGTTTTTCACGTAATTCTCTTGCTACTGGTCCAAAGATACGTGTTCCTCTTGGATTACCATCATCTTTAATGATAACAGCAGCATTTTCGTCAAATCTGATATATGAACCATCTTTACGGCGAGCGCCTTTAACTGTACGAACAACAACAGCCTTAACAACATCGCCCTTCTTTACAACTCCACCTGGTGTTGCATCTTTGACAGAAGCAACAATAATATCGCCGATATTGGCATATCTTCTTGTTGAACCGCCCATAACTCGGATACAGAGCAGTTCTTTCGCACCTGTATTATCAGCAACACGAAGTCTTGTCTCCTGTTGAATCATGACTTTACCTCCTGAATTCTCCGAAATAGATTATTTAGCTTTCTCGATAATCTCAACAAGTCTCCATCTCTTATCCTTGGATAACGGTCTTGTCTCCATTACTCTTACTCTGTCACCGATGTTACATTCGTTGTTCTCATCGTGTGCTTTTAATTTGTAAGTTCTATCTACAATCTTCTTGTACAGAGGATGTTTTACACGGTCTTCAATTGCAACAACAATTGTCTTATCCATCTTGTTGCTGACAACTTTGCCTACTCTTGTCTTTCTAAGATTTCTTTCTTCCACGACAATAATCTCCTTTCTCCGCCCGATTATTCAGCAGCATTTGCCTTTTCAGTGATCACTGTCTGAATTCTGGCAATATTTTTGCGGACTTCTTTGATTCTGCTTGTATTCTCTAACTGGTTAGTAGCATTCTGGAATCTCAGGTTAAAGAGTTCCTTCTTGGCTTCTACTAATGCCTGAGCTAATTCATCAGTGGACTTTTTCTGCAAATCTTTTACATATTCATTAGTTTTCACTGTTATCACCGCCTTCTAAATCTGCGCGAGAAACGATCTTACATTTAACAGGGAGCTTATGAGTAGCCAGACGAAGTGCCTCTTTAGCAACTTCTTCAGGAACGCCGGCAATTTCAAACATTACACGACCCGGCTTAACAACTGCTACCCAGTATTCCAGTGTACCTTTACCGGAACCCATACGTGTTTCAGCTGGTTTTGTAGTTACAGGTTTATCAGGGAAAATTTTAATCCAAACTTTACCACCACGTTTGATATAACGTGTCATAGCGATACGGGCTGCCTCGATCTGGTTGGATTTGATCCATGCCGGCTCCATAGCAACAATACCGTATTCACCATAAGAAATTGTATTACCACGCTGTGCCTTTCCGGCCATAGAGCCACGGAACTGCTTACGACGTTTTACTCTTTTTGGCATTAACATTATTTATCGCTCCCTTCCTTATTAGCCTTTACTGGAAGAACTTCGCCATGGTAGATCCATGTCTTAACACCAACTTTACCATAAGTTGTGTTAGCTTCTGCGAAGCCGTAATCGATGTCTGCTCTTAATGTCTGAAGTGGAATAGTACCTTCACTGTAGAACTCTGTACGAGCCATATCTGCACCGCCCAAACGTCCGCTGACGCTTGTCTTGATACCCTTTACACCGCCTCTGGAGCGCATTGTCTTCTGCATGGAAGATTTCATAGCTCTTCTGAAAGAGATACGGTTTTCAAGCTGTGCTGCAATGTTCTCTGCAACGAGCTGTGCATCGCACTCAGGCAGCTTAACTTCTTTGATATCAATTAAAAGCTTCTTGTCTGTGAACTTCTTCAGTTCTGCTTTTACTTTTTCAATTTCGGAACCCTGACGTCCAATAACAACGCCCGGTTTAGCTGTATAAACGATTACTTTTACTCTGTCGGATGCTCTCTCGATTTCGATCTTGGAAACACCGGCACTGTATAATCTCTTCTTCAGGTATGTTCTGATGTTGTGATCTTCGATCAGGTTATCAGCAAAATCTGCTTCAGCATACCATTTAGAATTCCAATCCTTAATAATACCGACTCTGAGGCCGTGAGGATTAACTTTCTGTCCCATTGCTTACTCCTCCTTATCTTTCATTCAGCACGATGGTAATATGGCTCATTCTCTTCTCGATTCTGTAAGCTCTACCCTGTGCTCTAGGCTGAATTCTCTTCATGATCGGACCGTTGCTTGCATAGCATTCTTCAATGTAAAGCTTACTTCTGTCCATACCATTGTTGTTCTCTGCGTTTGCAATTGCTGATTTCAATAATTTATCTATAACTGTTGAAGCATATCTTGGATTGTATGCTAAAATTGCTAATGCTGTATCTACATCCTTGCCTCTGATTGCATCAAGAACGAAACAAGCTTTCTGAACAGGAACTCTTGCAAAAGACAGTTTTGCGCTTGGTCTTGTATCCTTGTTGCTGTTTCTTTCTCTCTTGATCTGGGATCTATGTCCTTTAGCCATGGATGAAAGCCTCCTTTCAAACTATAATCATTAACGTCTTGATTTCTTCTCGTCTTTACCATGTCCTCTGTATGTTCTGGTTGCTACAAATTCTCCTAATTTGTGACCAACCATATCTTCTGTAATATATACAGGAACATGTTTTCTGCCATCGTGTACTGCGATTGTATGTGAAACCATCTGTGGGAAAATAGTTGAACGGCGTGACCATGTCTTAATAACTGACTTATCGCCTGCTGCGTTCATAGCATCTACTTTTTTAAGTAAGCTTTCATCTGCAAATGGTCCTTTTTTAAGTGATCTGGCCATGATCTAACCTCCTTATTTAATCACGCTTCCGTCGCGTCTTCTTACGATCATCTTGTTAGACTGCTTATTCTTCTTACGGGTCTTGTAACCAAGAGCCGGCTTGCCCCATGGTGTCATAGGACCGGAGCGACCGATTGGTGCACGTCCTTCACCACCACCGTGTGGATGATCGTTAGGGTTCATAACGGAACCACGAACAGTAGGTCTGATACCCATATGACGTTTACGTCCTGCTTTACCGATATTGATCAGCTCATGGTCAATATTGCCAACCTGACCAACAGTTGCTCTTGCCTGGATCGGTACCATTCTCATTTCACCGGATGGCAGTCTCAATGTGGCATATTTGCCTTCCTTAGCCATCAGCTGTGCTGCATTACCTGCTGAACGAACAAGCTGTCCGCCTTTGCCAGGATGTAACTCAACATTGTGGATCATTGTACCTACAGGAATCTGAGCCAGAGGTAAGCAGTTGCCAAGTCTCACTTCAGCTTCAGGTCCGTTCATGATTGTAGCGCCAACCTGTAAACCGTTAGGAGCAATGATATATGCTTTCTCACCATCTGCATAGCAGATCAGAGCGATATTAGCTGTTCTGTTCGGATCGTATTCGATTGCCTTTACTGTAGCCGGAATACCATCTTTATATCTCTTAAAATCAATGATTCTGTATTTTCTCTTAGCACCGCCGCCGCGATGTCTTACTGTGATCTTACCCTGTGCATTACGACCAGCCTTGCTGCTCTTGGATACTGTAAGGGATTTCTCAGGAGTTGTCTTTGTAATCTCAGAGAAATCTGAACCGGTCATATGTCTTCTGGAAGGTGTATATGGGTTATATGTTTTGATACCCATTTTTTTCACTCCTTTCAAGTGTCTGATTTATTGTCATGCTTGTTTGCATATAGTCGTCGAATTTCGCTTTTGCTCATTCGCATTAAGCTGTTCTCTGTATTTTACAGACCTTCGAAGATCTCGATATCAGCGCTTTCTGCTGTCAGCTTAACGATTGCTTTCTTTGTCTTTGCTGTCTTACCAAATGTCATGCCGCGTCTCTTTGTTTTGCCATCATAATTCATGGTGTTGACACTTGCAACCTTTGTTCCTGCGAACATTTTTTCAACAGCTTCCTTAACCTGAGTCTTTGTTGCATCCGGATGAACCAGGAATGTATACTTCTTATCAGCCATTGCATTCATACTCTTTTCAGTGATGACTGGTTTGAGGATGACATCATAATATTTTAAATCTGCCATTATGCATAAACCTCCTGAATTGTTGCAACCGCATCCTGTGTCAGTACTAATGTATCATACTTCAGAATGTCGTAAACGTTGATAGTGTTTGTTAAAGCTGTCTTAACTGTCGGGATGTTGTTGGCGGACTTGATAACTGTATCATTCTTCTCACCTAAAACAACCAGTGCCTTGGAAACCTTTAAGTTGTCCATAACAGCTGCGAATTTCTTTGTCTTGATCTCATCAAGTTCAAAGGAATCAAGAACGATAAGCTTGCTCTCATTAACCTTTGTTGTTAATGCAGACTTCAGCGCAAGTCTTCTTTCCTTCTTGTTTAATTTGATTTCGTAATCTCTTGGCTTCGGAGCAAATACAACACCGCCGCCTGTCCACTGTGGAGATCTTGTTGAACCCTGTCTTGCATGACCTGTTCCTTTCTGTCTCCATGGCTTCTTGCCGCCGCCGCTTACTTCAGAACGTGTCTTTGCGCTCTGAGTGCCCTGACGGGATGCTGCCAGCTGTGCAACTACAGCTTTGTGCATCAGATTCTCATTAACTTCTACACCAAATACGGCATCATCCAGTTCGATTTCTCCAACCTGATTGCCTTCAATATTGTAAACAGATAATTTTGCCATCTGTAATGTCCTCCTTTCTCAAAGCAATTAAGCTTTTACTGATTCCTTCAGCATTACTAAAGATTTCTTTGGTCCAGGTACAGCACCTTTAACCAGAATCAGATTCTTCTCAGCATCTACTCTGACAACTTCAAGGTTCTGAACTGTAACTCTTACTGCACCCATATGACCAGGCATGTGTTTGCCCTTGAATACGCGGCCCGGAGTTGTAGCTGATCCGTTAGAACCTGCATGTCTGTGATACTTGGAACCATGAGCCATAGGTCCTCTGGACTGGCCATGTCTCTTAATGGCACCCTGGAAGCCCTTGCCTTTTGATTTAGCTGTTGCATCTACCTTGTCACCAGCAGCAAATACATCTGCTTTGATCTCCTGGCCTAAAGTATAGCTTTCAGCATCTTCCAGTCTGAATTCCTTCAGAAATCTCTTTGCCGGAACACCAGCTTTTGCAAAATGGCCTTTTGTCGGTTTGTTGACCAGTTTCTCTCTGATATCACCAAAACCAACCTGGACTGCACTGTAACCGTCATTTTCTACTGTCTTAACCTGTGTAACAACACATGGTCCAGCCTGAAGAACAGTTACCGGTGTTAAAACTCCGTCTTCACCGAAGACCTGAGTCATACCAACTTTTGTTGTTAAAATCGCTTTCTTCATTAAGAATGCACCTCCTGTTTAAATCTACAGCGGAACGCTTACGCGTTCATCCTAGACGCATTGAGTACATCTTCGACTTTCGTCCGAATCTATATCAACCCAATACCTAAGGATTGTTTTCAATGTTATTATTTTGTTTTCATCTTGATGTCGATGTAAACGCCAGCAGGCATTTCCAGTCTGGATAATGCATCAACTGTTTTCTGAGTTGGAGCGATGATATCGATCAATCTTTTGTGCGTACGCTGTTCAAATTGTTCTCTGGAATCTTTATATTTATGAACCGCTCTTAAAATTGTAACCACTTCTTTCTTTGTAGGAAGTGGAACCGGTCCGCTCACCTTAGATCCCGTCTTCTTTACAGTTTCGATAATTTTGCCAGCGCTCTGATCGATCAGTTTGTGATCATACGCTTTGAGTGTAATTCTCATTACTTGACTTGCCATAAAAAAAGCCGCCTCCTTTTCGCACTATTCATTAAGTACGACAAGCGGTGACTGTACACTATCCCGTGTGTTTCCTTATCTCTACACACACTTCTTCTGCTCATTGTCAGACTCTCTTAACTTTGTACAGTGACTTGTCGCCAGTTTTCTAACTTGACATTCGCTCCACGGAACACCTGCGCAACCCTCGCAGCAACCTCACGCTTCTCAGCTATCAATGTCACAAGCTTTTTTATTATACAATGCATATTTTAGAAATGCAAGTTATTTTTTAAAATATTATCACTTTTTTTGTTTAAATTTAAATACACAAAATTTCTCCCGTTTTTTTGTTCATTTTTACTAATATTCTGTTTTAAGTTGATTTTCTGCGAAAGAACCTCCTGCAGTACCTTTAAGAAATTAATGATCATTTATTTCCCTACAATAATTCTTGTACATTTCCTATTCTTCTTTTATAATGGATAAAAGACTGAATGATGAAATATACGGAGGCTATTATGTGGACAGCTGATAACTGGAAAGATTACGAAGTGATAGATACATGCAATGGAGAAAAACTGGAACGCTGGGGACAGTATATACTGGTCCGCCCGGACCCCCAGGTCATCTGGGATACCCCGAAGACAGACCGCCGCTGGAAGAAGATGAACGGTCATTATCA
>JBJEJD010000212.1:0-7139 GCA_051877705.1 Coprococcus sp.
ATCACGGCGCGGGATGACGACCAGCCCATCTGCATCTCCCACCAGAATGTCTCCGGGCATGACGACCTGTCCGCCGCAGACAACAGGGACATTGACTTCTCCCGGACCATCGCGGTAAGGGCCAAGAGGGGTTGCGGATATGGCAAAGACAGGAAGGGGACTGTTCTGGATATCATCCAGATCGCGGACAGCACCATTGACAACATAACCTCCCAGGCCTCTTTTTTCAGCGTAGGCCAGCATCATACCGCCCACAAGGGCCCGGTCCATATATCCGGCGCCATCAATGACAATGATATCTCCCGGTTTTGCATAATCCAGTGCCATCTGAGCTACCAGATTATCTCCTGAAGGAACCTTCACGGTAAAAGCGGTGCCGACTAAAGGTTTATTATTGAAGGCACGGATACCTCCGAACATGCAGTTCATACGTTTGACACAATCCCCGATATTGGCGCTTGGAATGCCGCGATAGGCTTCGATCAGTGCAGGGTCAGGTCTTTCAAAATCTAAAAATGCTCTGAATCCAATGGACATGGAAAATACCTCCTTATAATAGATTGATTTTATATGTACTTTGATAATCTGATTATAGACAGCAGCTGCAGAAAAAGTAAAATTCATACTCTTTATGAAAGCATAATCAAAGGTTATGACTACATTCTTTTTTGCAATTTTAAAGTTAAAGATTGACCAATTATAATAAATTTATCCGGAAGACGGGAAGAGAAAAAGAAAATGAAGGAGGCTATTATAATGGGTGATTCTTTAACCAAAAAAATTATTAAATCGCATTATGTATCAGGCAGTATGGTTCCTGGTGAAGAGGTATTTATTAAGGTCGATCAGACATTGACACATGATATCAATGCAGTTATGACTTATCTGGCTTTTGAAGCAATCGGATTGGATCGTATACGTACGGAGTGCAGTGTCAGCTATCTGGATCATAATCTTTTATATGTGGATCATAAAACACCGGACGATCATATTTATCTGCAGTCGGCAGCAAAACGTTTTGGTGTGCATGTATCAAGGCCGGGTAATGGTATCTGCCATACGGTGCATGTTGCACGTTTTGGTGTTCCGGGCAAGATCAGCATGGGCGGTGACAGTCATACACCTCACGGAGGCTCCATCGGTATGCTCTGTATCGGCGTAGGCGGCATGGACGTGGCAACAGCCATGACAGGTGTGCCGATGCGTCTGAAGATGCCAAGAGTTGTAAAGGTTTATTTAACAGGAAGTCTGAAACCGGGTGTGAATGCCAAGGAAATCATTCTGGAGATGCTCCGCCGTGTCAGCATTAAGGGTGGTCTCGGTAATGTCTATGAATATGTGGGCCCTGGAGCGGCAGCTCTTGAAGTTCCGGCCAGAGCAACAATCACCAATATGGGTGCGGAGATGGGAGCTACAACTTCTATTTTCCCGGCTGATGAGCAGGTGCATAAATTCCTGAAGGCTCAGGGAAGAGAGCAGGATTATGTGGAGCTTTTGCCGGACGAGGATGCGGAGTATGATGAAGAGATTCATATTGATCTGGATACACTGGAGCCGCTGGTTTCATGTCCGCATCAGCCGGATAATGTAAAACCTCTCTCAGAGGTGGAGAAAAAGCCGGTTCAGCAGGTATTTATCGGCAGCTGTACCAATACCAGCTATGCGGATGTGGCAAAAGCTGCGCTTGTATTTAAAGGACATCATGTGAATGAGAATGTCAGCTGTACATGCGGTATTGCTTCAAGACAGACCTATAAGGAGCTGCTGCGTGACGGGTATATAGATATGCTTCTGGATGCAGGTGTACGTATGCTTGAAATCGCCTGCGGTCCATGCTGTGCTATTGGTCAGACACCGGCTACAGAAGGTATCGCTGTGCGTACTTCCAACCGTAATTTCAAAGGCCGTGCCGGCAATCCGAATGCAAAAATCTATCTTGTGAGCCCGGAGACAGCGGCAGCAACGGCCATTAAAGGCACTTTTGCATCAGCAGAAGAAATCATGGGTGAGGCAATCAGCCAGCTGGCAGACATCAAAGAGCCGGAATGGTATGAAGTTAATGATTCCATGATCATTCCCCCTCTTCCGGAAGAGGAGGCCAAACAGGTGGAGATTGTCAGAGGACCGAATATCAAGTTTCTTCCGGTACCGGAAAAACCACAGCAGTATTTGTGTGTACCTGTCAGCTTAAAGGGTGGAGATAATATTTCAACGGACGATATTACACCGGCCAGTGCGGAATTTTCCAGTATGCGTTCCAATATTCCGCTTATGTCTCAATACTGCTATCACCGTTATGCACCGGATTTTGCGGCGAGAGCAAAGGAAATGGGAAGCAGCATTATTGTAGGCGGTGAAAATTATGGACAGGGATCATCCCGTGAACATGCAGCTATCAATCCGATGTATCTTGGTGTCAAATGTGTGATAGCCAAGAGCATTGCCCGTATTCATAAAGGCAATCTTGTCAACCATGGTATTATCCCGATGATTTTTGATAACCCTGCGGATTATGACAGGATTGAGCAGGGGGATGAGATTGAGATTGCAGATTTACTGGATCAGATTCCAGCCAGAACTGTTATTGTGAAGGATAAGACAGCAGGTTTTGAGTTTAAAGTCAATCTTGATCTGACAGACAGTGAGATTGAGGTTGTTTTAAGCGGCGGTCAGCTTTCTTATCTCAAACAGAAGCTGGCTGAGCAGTAAATAGAAATCATGTTGTGAATAACCCCTGATTTTGATATAATGAAATAAGTAAATGTTTCATGAATTGAACGTATCAGAAAGAGGTTAACACAGCATGAAAGATTCAGATTGGGAAATTTTATCCGAATTATATAAAAATCCGAATTTAACCAAGGTGGCCAATCTCCTTTATATTACACAGCCTTCTCTGACAAAGCGCCTTCAGCATATGGAGTCTGAATTTCAGATTACTATTGTGAACCGGACAAAGAAAGGTCTGGTCTTTACCCCGGAGGGTGAGTATCTGGCAAGTCAGGCGCAGAAGTATCTTGATTTTATGAAGGAGACCAGGGCCGGTCTTGAGGCTTTTCAGGAGAAGACACAGGGAACGTTGACCATTGGTGCGTCCTATACCTACAGTAAGTACGCATTGACGGATGTTCTTGTGGCTTATGGTGAAAAACATCCGAATGTCAATTTTAATATTATCAATGAACAGAGCAATATCCTTTTCAGAAAGATGCTGGAGGATTCCATTGATGTGGGATTTATTCGTGGTGATTACGATGGCGCTGTGAATAAGACGTTGATTGCACGCAATGAGGCTTATCTGGTGACAAAAGAACCGACAGATTTCGACAGACTGCCGGAGATGCAGCGTATCGGCTATAAAACCAATGATAAGACCCTGGAGCTTTTAGATGGCTGGTGGGAGAGACGGTATGGAACAGAGGCACCTGCCGGCATGTCGGTGGGCTATATTGATTTTGCATTCCAGTTGATTCATAAAGGCATCGGCTATACATGCTGCTTTTTGCCGGACAATTTTGAGAATGAATATAACCTCTGTCTGACACCACTGGAGAATCCGGATGGAACGAAGGTTATCAGAAACACATGGTTTGTTTATTCAAAAAATAAGCGTATGACCAGTCTTCTGGAGAGCTTTATCGCTTATGTTGAGAAGGAATTTGCCATCAGATAGGAGTACCTGATGAAGAATACGGATTGGGAAATTTTAAGTGTTCTGTACAATACCAGAAGTATAACCAGGGCTGCCGAGAAGCTTTATATCACGCAGTCGGCACTGACGAAACGTATTCAGGCCATGGAAAAGGAATGGGGAGTTGAGATCGTCAAGCGAAGCAGTACGGGGGTCACTTTTACTGACAATGGAAAGTATCTGGTTCGAAAAGCGAATATTATGATGGATTTCAACAACGAAATCCGCGAGCATTTTGCAGAGAGCAATACGGATAAAGAACTTTTAAGAATTGGTCTGCCTAATGCTTTTGCAAGGCTTCATATGCCGGAACTCCTTAAAGCCTATATGAATGATTTTGGATGCCTTCAGGTTAAACTGGTGACGAATTCCAGCGATGTTGTGCTGAAACAGTTGATGGAAGGTGCCATTGATATCGGAATTATCTGTGGAGATTTTCCCTATCTTGGAGAAAAATGCCGTTTGTTTGATGAGAATCTGTATGTGGTTGCGCCAATTGGCACGACACTGGATGATATTGAGCACATGCCCTGCATTGCGTCCTATCTGAATCCTGTGGTCAGGCTGACAGTCGAGCAGTGGTGGAAGAAGCATTTTGGAAGTCCATTGCATGAGGAGCATTTTGTACCCTATTCGGATATTGCCATTGAGATGGTGGACAAGGGCCTGGGCATTGCTTTTCTGTTTGGAGATCGTTGGCGGCTGAATACAGATCGTCTGGCACTTCTTCCGATCTATGATGAGAATGATCATGCAATCTCAAGAAATGTCTGGATGATGTTGTCTGAACGCTGTTATAAAAGCCAGGACATCATGGATTTTGTAAGCTTTGTGGAAAAATTTTATCATGTCAATTAACAATATTATATTAAGAAATAATGAACAAAGGGCCATTCCATTATGGAATGGCCCTTTCAGTATTTAGTTGAATTTCCATTTGACGTATTTATTTTTTACAATTTTCTCAGGAACTCTCATCAGGAAGAGAACTGATGAAGTACGGCAGTTATAAAATTTTTTCAGAGGAGGAAAAACATGGGTTACGTTTATGTTGGATGCAGGACGACAAAGGAGCGGAATGCAAGAGGAGAAGGGCTTAAGGTTTATGAAATCGGCCGGGATGGCAGCTGGAATCTGATTCAGTGCCTGAAAACAGAGCCGAATCCTTCTTATCAGACAATGGACAGGGAGGGGCAGTATCTTTACTCTGTTCATGGTGATTTGACAAAAGTCAGCAGTTATTCCATTCAGGAGGATGGTACGTTAAATCACATCAACACCATCGATATTGGCGGGAAAAATCCGGTAGATATTACCGTTGATAAAGACAATAAACATGTGATCGTCGCAACACTCCAGGGAGGAACCCTCTATACGATTGCACGTAATGAGGATGGTTCCCTTGGAGAAGTGGTTGCGAAGTACACTTATGAAGGTAAGGATGAGAGCAAGGTATCCACCATTCATCAGTGTCTCTGGGATCATACGGGTAATTATCTTTTTGCCTGTGCACAGGGGCGTATCAATGGTTTCGGGCAGATGCGTGCGCTGAAATATGACCATGAGACTGGTGAATTTACAGAGACTTCCCGATTTATGGCGCGCACATGGGATGAGCCGAGACATGCTGCTGTTCATCCGAATAATCGTTGGGTTTATATGTGTGAGGAAAAGGGCAATAAAGTGCTTTATTTTCAGTTTGATGAAAAGACCGGCGAGCTGCATCCGATGCAGGAGCTGTCAACTGTTCCGGAGACAGAGACGGGCTATTCCGATGCCAGTGAGGTGATGGTGGATCCGAGTGGAAAATTTGTACTGGTATCCAACCGTTATACAGATAGTATTGCCGTATACCGTATTGATCCGGTAACAGGATACCTTAAAAATACCGGTTTCTTTCCTTGCCTTGGAAAGACACCTCGTTTCTTCTGTTTTGGTCCGAATGGCAAATGCTATGTCGCCAATGAAGACAGTGATACAGTGGTTGAATTTGACTTTGATAATGTGACGGGTCAGCTGGTGCCGACATTGAATATTGTCCATACGGGCAGCCCGGTCTGCCTTGTGTTTAGGGAGGTGCAGGCATGAATCTCGGATTACTCTCATTGCTTCTTTTGATTGCTGCTATTGTCATTGGCTTTGCCCGCAATGCCAATGTAGGTATACTGAGTATTGGCTTTGCCATGATATTAACTTTGCTTTTTGGCGACAGTGTGTCCGTAAAGGATGTGGTTGCCGGATTCGGTACATCTCTTTTTATTCAGATGGTGGGAGTGACCTATCTGTTTGCCATCATTAACGGAAACGGTACGCTGGAACTGATGGCAAAGAAGATTGTCAATCTTGTGCCTGCCCATGCCATTCCTTTTGTTATGTTTGCAATTGGTTTTCTCATCAGTGCGGCAGGTCCGGGAGCTATCCCGTCGCTGACTATCATTCCTGTTATTGCCATTCCGGTGGCTGTGTCTGCCGGTATTAATCCGATCATGACGGCCATCATTGGCGATCTTGGTGTCATGTCAGGGCGTATGAGCCCATTGACGCCGGAAGCGGCCGTTGTGCGCAATCTGATGGAAGAGCAGGGAATGAACGGGGATACGGTGCCGATTATGCTGGCACTTATTATGACAGCGATCATCGTTGTTATTCTGGTTTACGTTTATTATAAGGGGTGGAAGGTAGATGACTCTATTGCTTCCGGTGAAAAAGAGAAACTGCCGGCGTTTTCTGTTAAGCAATGGCTGTCTCTGGCAGGGCTTGTTATCCTGGCAGCCGGCGTTCTTTTCTTTTCCTGGAATGTGGGGCTGACGGGCTTTCTGATTGGTACGGTGCTTATTGTCCTTGGCTGTGGCGACGAAAAGAAAGCCATCGGCGGTGTTCCGTGGAATGTAATTTTGATGGTTATGGGTGTTGGCATGCTGATGAATGTCATATCGTTATCAGGCGGCATTGATATTATGGTAACTGCCCTTGAGTCTGTAATGGGGCCGAAGAGCGCTGCGCCGATCATGGCTGTTACTTCCGGGATCATGTCCTTCTTCAGTTCGGGTCTGGGTGTTGTATTCCCGACGCTGATTCCTACAGCCAGCGGTCTGGCCGCGAGCATTGGACTGGATGCGCTTCAGCTGGTGGCTGTTATTGTGATTGGCGGTACGGTGGCAGGCTTTACACCTATTTCTACAACAGGTGCTCTGATCATGGCAGGTGTTGCCCAGCAGGAAAATGCTGAGGAAAGATTTCCGCAGAATAAGATATTTATTGAGTTATTTGCCGTATCTTTTATTGCTCTTGCCGTGCTTGCTGTGTTGGCTGTGCTGGGGGTTTATAGTATTGTCGCTTAGGCACCATGATATTTTTCAATGACATGATAGATGAAGTGAATTGGCATAGTACATAGCAGTGGTGTTATAGTGATTGTATGAGAAACGGATCAATTAAGCAGTTATGT
>JBJEJD010000213.1:0-7109 GCA_051877705.1 Coprococcus sp.
CTGATGAGCTTCCCCCTGAAAACATGCTCATCGCAAATCGTTTTCAGGGGGAAGCTCATCAGGAGTCGTTTAAATCAATAGAATATAGATAAGGCTGGGTAGATAACAGTTCAGTCATATTTATTTAAAAGAAGATATTGACAGGAATGTGAGAAATCTACTACAATACCTGTGAGATAAAAGTTTTGATATACAGATCGGAGATTACTAAAAATGGAAAGACAATTTTTACCACGATACAGTCAGTGCTTACAGAGAGAGATGAATATACTTGTTCATGGACATGCAGGTGTGCCGATTCTGGTATTCCCATGTCAGGACAGTATGTGTGATAATTTTGAGAATTTTGGTATGGTGGATCTGCTGAGCGATTATATTGACAGCGGACGGATTCAGCTTTTTTCTGTGGATACGGTCGATAAAGAAAGCTGGTCGGATACATGGGGCGATAAGGCACACCGCGCATGGATGCAGGAATGTTACTATCACTATATTGTTGATGAGGTTGTTCCGCTGATTCGTGAGATCAATGGTACAGGTCAGCTTCCGATTGCGACGGGCTGCAGTCTGGGTGCTACTCATGCTGCCATTGTATTTTTCAGACGTCCGGACCTGTTTGGAGGAGTACTGGCCATGTCTGGCTGCTACGATGCGCCGCATTTCTGGGATGGTTGGTGTGATGAGAATCTTTATAATAATTCACCGGTTCATTTCCTTGAGAATATGCCGGCGGATCATCCTTATATTCAGCTGTACAATCAGCGGAAGATTATTATCTGTGTTGGACAGGGCCGTTGGGAATCTGAGGGCATCCGTACCACATCTCAGCTGGGTAATATCTTTTACAGGAAGGGTATTCATGGATGGACAGATTTCTGGGGATATGATGTAGATCATGACTGGCCATGGTGGAAGAAACAGATCAGATATTTTATGCCGTTTCTTCTTGAAAACTGATAAATAACAGTGCAGAAAATAAGGGAGGGGATGCTGCAATTAATTGCCGCATCCTCTTCTTTTGATATATGATTTTGCAGAAAATGATAGATACAGGAGGATCGTTGATGGAGAAAATAATAGAAAAGCAATTATCTTTTGCAAAATTGTCGATCCAGGTCGATTGTATTGGAGAAGATTACCATTTAATTATACGGGGAGGAGACAGGCACCATATCGGGTGTACTGTACTGGCGATTCCGCGTCTGTCGCTGACAGGAGACGGGAGTATGAGTGTTACATCGTCTGTTATCAATGTGACAGGACATAAAGATGAGGTCATCTGCCGCCGTCTGGCTGAGAAAGTGGCCAGAAGAAAGAATGCTATTACGGTCTGTACAGGAGGGTTCCATATAGATCATATTTGTAAGGAACAGATTGAAGAGGTCATTCAGGCGGTGGATGATCTGGAAATAATGATATGAAAAGGGATGGAATAAATAATGAAGTTTGATAGCAATCAATATACAGTTGAAGAACTGACAGTGGATGGAGAAACAATCCGTTTCCGGGCATTCAGAGATCTTGTATATGTGGAGCATCCTGTTAACGTGGAATTTCAGAAGATGAATCTGTATGTACCGGAGATTTACTATGAGGGAGCGTCTATCAACGGCTATAATTTGAAAACGGCTCCGGTTTTTATGCCGAATCTGGTGGGAGGATACATGCCTGGAATAATACAGGAACCTGGATGTAATGGCTTTGGATCTGAAGGAGCGAATGCCGTTTTTCGTGCGCTGCAGCACGGTTATGTGGTGGCAGCACCGGCTATTCGCGGACGTACGCAAAGGGATGAAAAAGGAGGATTTACCGGCAAGGCACCTGCCTGTATCATTGATTATAAGGCAGCGGTCAGATATCTGCATTTCTTCAGTGAGGAGCTTCCAGGAGATGAGGATAAAATTATTACCAACGGAACAAGTGCAGGAGGGGCATTATCCGCTCTTATGGGAGCCACCGGCAATCATCCTGACTATGATCCTTATCTGAATGCGCTTGGTGCAGTTGATGCCGGTGATGAGATTTTTGCGGCGTCCTGCTATTGCCCGATTACGAATCTGGAGCATGCGGATATGGCCTATGAGTGGCAGTTTAAAGACGTTTATGATTACCACCGTATGCACATGCAGATGGAGGAGGGCGGACGGCCTTCTTTTTCGGCAGAGGATGGAAGGATGACAGATAATCAGATCCAGGCATCAATAGATGAGGCGGCATCATTTACAGAATATGTCAATGGACTGCATCTTACAGATGAGAATGGGGTTCTGCTGTCTCTGGATGAAGCTGGAGAAGGAACATTTAAGAAATATATTGAGCAGATCGTGCTGGCATCGGCACAGCGTGCCATTGAAAAAGGGATAGATATTAAGGATAAGAAATGGCTGACGATTGTGGAAGATCGGGCTGTCGAAATGGATTTCAACGGATATGTCAGAGATATTACCCGTATGAAAACTGCGCCTGCTTTTGACGCATTGACAATGGATAGTCCCGAGAACAGCCTGTTTGGCAGGGATGATGAAGACTGTTGTCATTTTACAGAGTACAGTCATGAACACTCTGAATGTGGTGGTTCAATGGCGGAGAAATCGGTTGTAAAAGTAATGAATCCTATGAATTATATAGGGAATCAGAATGCAATGACAGCGAAATACTGGCGCATTCGCCATGGAGAATGTGATCGTGATACTTCTCTGGCTATTTCTGCCATATTGGCAGCAAAACTGAGAAATACAGGCTGCTGTGTGGATTACCATGCACCGTGGGATACACCTCATTCCGGTGATTATGACCTGGAAGAATTGTTTGCATGGATTGATGACATCTGTCAATGAGGATCCGATGAAGGAGGGGACGTCTGAGATGGTGATTGGTTGTATGCGGGAATGTATTCCGGCGGAAAGAGAGAGAATCCAGCAGGTACTTGAAACGTCAGATGAATTACTTTTTTTTAAAGATTATGATGAGTTACTTCATAGTACTGACCGGGATAAAATCGATATACTGATAGGTGAGCCGCCGTTAGATACTCTTAGGCGTATGAAGGGGTTGCGATGGATACAGATGACCTGGGCCGGTGTGGATATGTATATGGGAGAAGGAAGATTTCCTGAAGATGTTCTCCTGACCAATGCATCTGGTGCTTTTGGGAAGATTATCTCAGAATATATCCTGACTGGCCTCCTTGGGATGTACCGGAAAATGCCAGACTACCATGTACAAATGAAATCAGGTGGCTGGCAGGCTGTTTCTGGTGAAAGGACGCTGGAAGGCAAGACAGCACTTATTCTGGGGGCCGGTGATATCGGCTGTGAGACTGCCAGAAAACTGAAAGCGTTTGATGTCAGAGTATGGGGAATCCGCAGAGTGATAAGGGAAAAGCCGCTGTATTTTGATGCGATGTATACGATGGAGCAGCTGGATGAACTGCTGCCTCAGGCAGATATAGTTATTGCCTGTCTTCCAGGCACGGAGCAGACGAGAGGGGTATTGTTGAAGAAGCGGCTTCTGAGTATGAAAAAAGATGCTTTTCTGGTCAATGTAGGGCGCGGTTCTCTGGTTGGACTGCAGGATTTGATGGAAGTATTGGAGCAGGGGCATTTATCAGGAGTGTTGCTTGATGTGATGGAACAGGAGCCATTGCCGGCAGAGCATCTCCTGCGGCAGATGGAACAGGTGATGCTGACACCGCATATATCCGGCATCAGTTGGGGAGATATTCCGGAGACAAGGATGAAGATACTGGATATATTCTGTGAAAATCTGTGCAGATTCCGTAAAGGGGAAGAACTCCTGAATCTGGTGGATCTAAAGCAGGGATACAGAAGTAACTATTCAGCCTCCTGGTCTTGTTCTGCACAATACGGACAGTTGCCACCCTTCAAACACGTTCCCACTCGATGAAAAACGCAGCGGTACTAAGGTTTTTCTGCACAGAAGTTAAAAGGAAAATGTTGACAAGTATATATCGCAGTGCTATACTCATAATATATCGCAGTGCGATAGATTGCACTAAGATGGATTGCGCTGTAATGGATAGAACTGAGATGAAGGGAGAGATAGACAATGGATGCACATATCAGGAAAGTTTATGTGCCGATGACGGAAACCGGTTTTTATATTCTGCTCTGTCTTCAGGATGAGATGCATGGATACAGCATTGTTCAGAAGGTGGAGGCGATGACCGGAGGGGATATCCGGCTTAGTCCCGGAACCATGTACGGCAGTCTGTCGAAGATGGAGAAGGACGGATTGATCCGCTTTGTCCGGGAGGAAGATAAGCGGAAGATCTATGTGATCACAGACCTGGGGAAGGAAGTGCTGCAGCTGGAGATGCAGCGTATTGAGCGGCTGTACCGCAATATGAGGGAGGAACGGAGATCATGAATGAGAAGAAGACAGAGTTGAGGTGGTTTAGTGTACCGGAATGGAAGAAGGAGGAGCAATACCTTCGTGAACGTCACAAAGCCGGATGGCGGTTTACAGGTGTGACATTTCCGGGATTTTATCATTTTGAAGCATGTGAACCGGAGGATGTGGTCTATCAGCTGGATTATAATCAGGAGGGACTGGCTCACAAGGATGAGTATGTACAGATGTTTCAGGATTGTGGGTGGGAGTATCTGCTGGATTTTGTGGGATACAGCTATTTCCGGAAGCCAGTGTCTGAGATGCAGGATGAGAATGAGGAGATCTTTTGCGATGATGCATCCCGTCTGGACATGATCAGACGAACATTTAAAGGCAGGGTGCTGCCGCTGGTCGTTTTGTTCTGCTGTATTATTATTCCACAGTTATTGATGCAGTTCAATCTGGAACGTACGATTAATAAAGTGCTTTTTGGATGCTATGTTGTGCTGTTTGTTGTGTATCTGCTTCTGTTTATGCAGTTTGGTTATCAGTACTGGAAGTTAAAAAAAGAACTGGAATAAGCAGATATAGCGTTGGGAGGAAAGGGAGATAGATATGAAGGATTTTATTATGGCGGCGTTTCCGTGGATCTGTATTGGACTGATTGTGGCTGTACTGGCTGCGCAGATGAGCCGTAAAAAGAAAGCAGGAAAGAAGAAATACCCAGGAGATGGGCAGAAGGAAAAAGGGCAGCAGGGCAGTTCTCCGAACATACAGGAGGAGAATGAGGACAGTGAAGAGAATTATATGACCACCGGTATGTGTCTGGGCATGTGTTTTGGTGTGGCCATCGGCACGGCACTGGATCAGCTGGCTATGGGTATCAGCCTGGGAATGTTGATCGGTATGTGCGTCGGAATGAATATGAAGAAGAAATAATGATGGGGAAGGGGATGAGGAACACCTTCTGAGATGTTGTAATCCTTTTTGATATCGGCTATACTTAGAACAGAACTATGGAATTGTGGAACGCTGATGGGAGGTCTTTATGGGCAGAACAGTTGCGATTGGAATTCAGGACTTTGAAAAAGTGAGAGCAAATCGATACTTTTATATTGATAAAACTTCTTTTATAAAAGAATGGTGGGAAAGCGGGGACGATGTGACATTGATTACCCGTCCGCGCCGTTTCGGAAAGACCCTGAATATGAGTATGGTGGAGCAGTTCTTTTCTATGGATTACGCCGGACGATGCGATTTGTTTGAAGGACTCTCCATCTGGAATGACGAAGCTTATCGGGGGATACAGGGAACTTATCCGGTCATCAGTCTGTCTTTTGCCAATATAAAAGAGAAAAATTATGAGAATGCCAGAGAAAAAATCTGTCAGCTTCTGACGAACCTGTATATAAAATTTTCTTTTTTAAAAGAAAGTAATGTTTTGACTGATGCAGACAGAGCCTTTTTTGATCGAATCCTATCTGTGGATATACGTGATACCGATGCAACACTTGCTCTGTATCAATTATCTAATTATTTGTACCGTTATTATGGCAGGAAGGTTATTATTCTACTGGATGAATACGATACACCGATGCAGGAGGCATATGTGGATGGGTACTGGAATGATCTGGTGGCATTCACCAGAAGTCTGTTTAATTCCACATTTAAAACGAATCCATGGCTGGAACGAGCCATTATGACGGGGATTACCCGAGTCAGTAAGGAATCTATTTTCTCAGATTTAAACAACCTGAAGGTTGTAACTACGACATCAGATGAATATGCCACATCATTTGGCTTTACGGAAGAAGAGGTATTTGCCGGACTTGAAGAATGTGGCTTTGGAGAACGTAAGGAGCAGGTGAAGCAGTGGTATGACGGCTTTATTTTTGGCAGCCACGGAGATATCTATAATCCGTGGTCTATTCTGAATTTTCTGGATACTGGAAAAATTACAACCTTCTGGGCCAACACCAGTTCCAACAGTCTGGTGGGGAAACTGCTTCGGGAAGGAAATCGCAGGATCAAGGAAAAGTTTGAAGCACTTCTTCAGGGAGAAATAATCAGGTCACCTATTGATGAGCAGATCGTGTATAATCAGCTGGATGACAATGAAGCAGCTATATGGAGTTTGCTTCTGGCAAGCGGTTATCTGAAGGTGCTCACATATGAGGACTATGGCGATGTTCCGGAAGGAAGGCTTCCGGAGTATGAACTGACGCTGACCAATCTGGAAGTAAAGGTGATGTTTTACAATATGATTCGGGGATGGTTCAGTCGTGCGGAAGCGGATTATAATGATTTTATCAAGGCATTGCTGCAGGATGATCTGGATGCCATGAATGCCTATATGAACCGTGTGGCACTTAATACTTTCAGTTGTTTTGATACAGGATGTAATCCTTCAGGGGAGGAGCCTGAGCGCTTCTATCACGGATTTGTACTTGGATTGATGGTAGATCTTCAGGGGCGGTATGTCATTACTTCTAACCGTGAAAGCGGCTTTGGCAGATATGATGTGATGCTGGAGCCGAAGAGACCGGAGGAAGATGATGCGATTATTCTCGAATTTAAAGTGTTCAATGCAAGGAAAGAGAATAGTATGGAAGATACAGTGCAGGCGGCTCTGCAGCAGATTGAGGACAGAAAGTATGCAGCTCTTCTGATGGCAAAAGGAATTGCGAAGGAGCATATACGCAGCTATGGATTTGCTTTTCAGGGGAAACGGGTATTGATTGGCTAAATAAAATAAT
>JBJEJD010000214.1:0-7727 GCA_051877705.1 Coprococcus sp.
TTCGTTGAATCTGTTCGATCAGCCCTTCATAAACAGTTGTGCTTACCAGATTATCAACTGTATAGATCTGTTTGTTTTTCAATGTCTCAGGCAGCATCCGACTATAATCCTTCTGGCATACCAGAACATCCACATCTTCCGGAACAAGATCAGCAGCAAAAGCCTCCACTGTGATCCCGGTTATTCCCTTTTGTGCCAGACTCCTTCTGAAAATGGCCGCACCCATGGCACTGGAACCCACACCGCCATCACAGACAAATACAATTCTCTCTATTTTTTTCTGAACTGTCACTTCTTGCTGCTCCTCCTGCTTCTCTTTGATGTTCTCATGATCACTGCTGCTATGGATATGTAAAATGAATATACTGACTGCAAATGACACCAATGCCGACGCAAACACACCAGTGAGCACAGGCAATACAGTATCTCGTCCCGCCATCAATACCAGTATGATCAGACTTCCTGGCGATACAATACCTTCAACCCCTGCATCCAACAGCGAAAAGCAGAAGTTCCCTGCCATTCCCCCGGCAATCAGAGCCAACAGCAGCCGCATATCAGCCAGTACACATGGGAAATACACTTCATGGATGCCGCCAACCAGCTGCGCAAACATAGAGGCACCATATTCACTGCGCTGCTTTCTGCTGTGCCAGTACAATGCAGCCAAAAGTCCGAATCCAGGCCCCGGGTTTGTTTCCAGCAAAAACAAAATTGAATGTCCTGTTTCCTCAAGCTGCGTCATGGCCAAAGGAACCAGAATACCATGATTGACCAGATTATTCAGAAAAAATATCTTCGCCGGTTCTATGATCAGACTCAGCAGCCCCTCCATGCGATGCACAATAAGAAAATCCATACCTCTATATACGAAAGACATCCCAATGTCCAACGCCGGAGACACCAGGAAACAGCCAAATAAGGCCAGCATGGCTCCTCCGGCGGCAATGCACAGATTATGCATCAGCATCTGCATACTGCCAGACACCTTTTCCTCCAAAAACCGTGTCCACCATTTCCAGAGAATGCCTGCGAACGGTCCCAGAATCATGGCCCCAAAAAGTCCTGCATGATAGTTGGATATCATCACGCCTGTCACCGCCAGACAGCCAAGTACACCTGCCCGTTCCCCACCGATGGCTCTGCCGCCTGCATAAGCGATCATAACCGGCACTACATAAACATACACTAATTGAGAAATGGCATAGATATCCTTATTCGGAAACCAGCCGCGATTTCCAAAAATCACAGACAATAGTCCGATAAAGATAAATATGCCAACATTTTTCATAATAATCCGGCTATAAAATCTCCCGATTTTCTGAAGTATTCTCATGTTTCTTCTCCCGATAAATTGATGGGAAAATTATACCATTTTTTAATTATTTTTTCAATCTATCCACTAATATGTCATATTCCGGAGCAGCCAGGAAATTGGTAATCAATACTCTCTCTGCATTTGGATTACTGTGCGCTGCACGTTCCCCCAGCTCCTGATGCGTCACGACGATCTGAACATCCGCCGGAATGGAAGATACTGGTGTATGGATGACTTCAATATCTGTACGTCCCACTGCTGCCAGCTTCTTTTTCAGGACCGTTGCCCCCATGGCGCTGGAACCCATGCCCGCATCACAGGCAAATGCTATTTTACGAATATCAGCCGTTTTTACCGGTGCTGCCGCAACTGCAGCATCAGATCCGGCAGATGTCTCTACAATACCTTTCGCCTGTTTTTTCATTGTATCCTTCTGTTTCTGTGCCTCTTCCAGAGATACATCCTTTCCCATAAATTTCAGGATCGGAACAGAGATTGCAAAAGATACCGCCGCTGCCACAAAAACACCGAGAAGCAGACCCAGATAGGAATGTCTCTCCGCCAGTGCCAGAATGGCAAGGATACTTCCCGGAGAAGCTGCAGATGTCAGTCCCACATTAAAAGCGGAAAAAACAGCAATACCACTGGCACCACCGGCAATGACAGATAAAAGCAATGCCGGATTCATGAGAATGTAAGGGAAATATATTTCATGGATGCCCCCCAGGAAATGAATAATCACCGCACCCGGGGCAGAACTTTTGGCACTGCCTTTACCTGCAATACAATAGGCCAGCAGAACACCCAGTCCGGGACCGGGATTGGCCTCGAGCAAAAAGAAGACCGATTTTCCGGCTTCCTGTACCTGCTGAATACCCATCGGTGATAAGATACCGTGATTTATGGCATTATTCAGGAACAGAACCTTGGCCGGTTCAATGAACAGACTGGCCAGAGGCAGCAAATGATGATCAACAAATAATTTAACACCTGCACTCATGACCGTGTTCAATGCCACAACCAGCGGTGAGATCACCGTCATCGCCAGCAAAGCCAGAAGTGCACCCAGAATACCCAGTGAAAAATTATTGACCAGCATCTCAAAGCCTGCAGGAATATGGCCCGCAATGGCTTTATCAAACTTCTTGATGATCCACGCCGACAAAGGCCCCATGATCATCGCTCCAATAAACATGGGAATATCCGTACCTACGATAACACCCATCGTTGCAATGGCACCGATGACGCCGCCCCTTTTTCCCGCAACAGCTTCACCGCCTGTATAAGCAATCAGCAGTGGAAGCAACATATGAGACATTGGATCTACCAACTGAGCAAATTTCTCATTTGGCGCCCATCCCGTCTGAATAAATAACGCTGTAATTAAGCCCCAGGCTATAAACGCGCCGATATTCGGCATAACCATACCGCTTAAAAATCTCCCAAATACCTGTACTTTTTCCTTCATTGATTTCACACCTCATTTAAATTTATATCCATCCGAGGTATGATTGGCCAATCAATCCCTTGTTTCATATCTCATTATAGCGGGTAAATAAGAAAAAGAGCAAGCAGCAGAAAAAGAGATTTGGCACTATACAATAATGCCAAATCTCGTCATTACCCTTTCTTCGCATCAATTATTCATTATATTTAACACATTTATACTGTTTTGACAATAAACTGTTATATTCTGTGCATCTTGTTATACATTTCACACTTTTTACACTTATTGAAGCACAATTCTCATTGACATTCTGTATCAAAAATCGTATAATATATTAAGAAAGTAAGGGAAAATGCACAACCTCATAGTGCAACTGTGTTAATAGATTGTTTATTTTCCCACAATATAATAAGGGGGTTTTTTTATGGAACTGAAGAAATTAATTTACACCGTGGAAGATGGTATTGCTGTCATCACAATGAATTACATGAAGAATCTCAATGCCATTGATGAGCAGATGGCCGATGAACTGATGTATGTTGTTGATGCCGCAGAAAAAGACCCGAATGTTAAGGTTGTTGTCCTGAAGGGTACAGACCGTGCATTTTCCGCAGGCGGTGATATTGGTTACTTCTATCAGCTGATCCAGGCAGGCGGCGAAGTCAATATGGACGGCCTTATCAGCAAGGTTGGTGTTGTTGCTGATGGTCTGAAGAGAATGAGCAAAATGGTCATCACTTCTGTATGTGGCGCTGCTGCAGGTGCAGGTGTCAGCCTTGCCCTTGGCGGTGATTTTATGATCTGCGCAGACAATGCCAAGTTTATCCTCGCTTTCGTTAACCTCGGTCTCGTTCCGGATACCGGCGCCACCTATCTTCTGACCAAGAGCATCGGTACAGCACGTACAATGGAACTGGCTGCAACAGGACGCCCTGTAGGTGCAGAAGAAGCGAAGGCTCTCGGACTGGCTTACAAGGTTGTTCCAAAGGAAGAACTGGATGAAGCAACGATGAAGTTTGCGAAGAAACTGGCTGCAGGTCCGCTGCTCTCCTACAAGAACATCAAGAAGCAGATCTACGATGCCGCTTATTCCGATTATAAGCAGTGGCTGGTTGAGACAGAAGTTCCGACCCAGCGTGAAGTTGCCGCATCCATGGATTTCCAGGAAGGCTGCAAGGCTTTCATGGAGAAACGCAAAGCCAATTTCGAAGGCAAATAATGAACTAAACTATTCCGGATCATAGAAGAAATAGAAAGGTGGTAACCAATTTGAAATCTAAAGTCGTAACACTGGAACAAGCCCTTACTCCATTCCATGACGGCCAGACAATCATGTTCGGTGACTGGCATGGTGAACTCTCCGCAGAAGAGATTATTACCGGTTTGCTTGAAAAGGGCGTAAAAGATATTGATGCCATTGCTGTTTCCGGCGGTATGCCTGATCAGGGCGTTGGCCGTCTTATTGTAGAACACCGCGTAAAGAGCCTTGCTACAACCCATATCGGTCTGAATCCGGTTGCCCGTGATCAGATGTTTGCCGGCGAACTCGCCGTTGAGTTCATCCCACAGGGAACATTTGCTGAACGTATCCGCTGTGGCGGCGCAGGTCTCGGCGGCTGCCTGACCCCTACAGGTGTTGGCACAGACATTGAAAAAGGCAAACAGAAACTTACTATTAACGGCAAAGAATATCTCCTTGAGCTGCCTCTGCATGCAGATATTGCTCTGATCAAAGCATGGAAGGCCGATACAGCCGGCAACATTGCCTTCAGACTGACCGGCAGAGCTACCAACAGTTATATGGCCCTTGCAGCAGATACAGTTATCGTTGAAGTTGAAGAGCTGGTTGAAGTTGGTGAACTCGGACCTGATGAGATCGATGTTGCAGCTCCTATCATTGATATGGTATATGTAAGAACCGGCGAAAAGAAACCTTTCTGTCCGATGTGGCAGCGTGCTAAAGCAAAAGCAGAAGGAGGTAAGAAATAATGGGAGAACTGAAAGGACGTGCACTTATCGCAGCTCGCTGCGCAAAGTTTTTTAAGGACGGCGATTTTGTTAATCTCGGAATCGGCCTCCCTCTGATGTGTGTCAATTATCTGCCGGAAGGCGTTGAACTCTGGCTCGAAGCAGAGATCGGTATCGTAGGCTGCGGCTCCTCTCCATCATGGGATGATGCAGACCCTGACCTCATCGATGCAGGCGGTCAGCCGGCATCCGTTATTAAAGGCGGCAGCGTATGCGACCACGCTACATCCTTCGCCTATATCCGCGGCGGACATGTTGACGCCACTGTACTTGGTACCCTGGAAGTTGACCAGGAAGGCAATATCGCCAACTGGACGATTCCTGGCAAGCTCGTTCCTGGTATGGGCGGCGCCATGGATCTGTGTGCAGGCGGTCTGAAAAAGATCATCGTTGCAACAGATCACTGCGAGAAGAGTGGCAAATCCAAGATTCTGAAGAAATGTACCCTTCCTCTGACCGGTGCAAAATGTGTAACAGATATCGTTACTGAGAGATGCTACTTCGAAGTAACTCCGGATGGCCTGGTTCTGAGAGAACTGGCTCCTGGCTACACCGTTGAAGATATCCGTGCATGCACAGAAGCTGATTTCACCGTTGCAGATGAAGTTGGTGTCATGGAGGCATAATCATTTTATAGTACATATCAAAGCCACTGTATCAAAGGTTTACTCAGCCTTTGATGCGGTGGCTTCTTTATGTATCTTTTTCAGCACGATATTAGCCATTTGTAAAAATGCATCGCCATCCCTTTATACAATATCACAATTAATGAAAGATCAGCCATTGCTACGTCTTCCTTGTACCATTTTCGTAATCCCGCGAAAAAGGTCTGTGACCCCAAAGTAATTTATGATATACTTCAAATATCTGTTTTAGGGGGGTATTTATCTTATGAGTTATAAAATCATCTGTTTTGGAGATTCCAATACCTATGGCTATGATGCCAGGGGCTTTATGGGCGGACGGTTATCCAAAGCTGCAAGATGGACAGGGATTCTTGATGAAGATTCCGACCTTGAGATTGTGAACTGCGGTGAAAATGGACGGGAGATTCCCACAGACCGATGGGATATGGATGATCTGGATGCCATACTTGACCGCGAAGCACCCTTTGATCTGCTGGTCATCATGCTGGGCAGCAACGACCTGCTGACCATGTACCGCTCCGGCATCAGCAAGATCACTCAGCGTATGGCCCGACTACTCTATCATATCCTGGACCATCCTTCCATCGACAATGAACCATCCAGGATTCTTCTGATTGCTCCAACCCCGACAGACCTTGGCCGCATTGATCCCATGGCTGCCAATTATGACCGCATCTCCAGTGAATTCGGCATCGCCTATGGCAGCCTTGCCGCCACAGCAGGTGTTCATTTCGCCGATGCCGGTCAGTGGAACATCGAACTTGGACACGATGGCGTTCATTTTACTGAAAAAGGACATCGCACTTTTGCAGAACATATGAGAACTGTCCTAAAAAAAATTTTGACATAGTAAAGCGGTTTAAAAACCGCCTTACTATGTCAGGATTATTTCTCATCATAAGTATCCAGGAAGTGATGGACTGTTCCGTTTTCCTTGTAGGCAATGATGGTGCTGAGGTTGACATTTTCCACACTTTTGAAGATATTGCCTTCCACGAAGGGATTGGTCTCCTTGAGCTTCCGAATCAGCTGCTTGACTTCCATGCGCTTCGACACAGAGGTGCCATCCGGACGGCAGGAGCTGCAGGTATCCGTGAACCGGCAGGCGCACTGGATAAAATGAAGCTGGTTCATGTCCCGCCACTGCTTGATGTCATCCTCACGAATCAGATACATGGGACGTATGAGCTCCATACCTTCAAAGTTGGTACTGTGAAGCTTCGGCATCATGGTCTGCACCTGAGCGCCATACAGCATGCCCATCAAAATCGTCTCGATCACATCGTCATAATGATGGCCAAGGGCAATCTTATTACAGCCCAGTTCCTTTGCTTTATTGTACAGATATCCTCTGCGCATTCTGGCACAGAGATAACACGGCGATTTCTCAATCGTATAAACCGCATTGAATATCTCCGATTCAAAAACTGTAATCGGAACTCCCATGATCCGGGCATTATTCTCGATCAGTCGGCGGTTCACCTCACTGTATCCCGGATCCATCACCAGGAAAACAAGCTCAAACGGGAACTTATTGTGGCGCTTCAGTTCCTGGAACAGCTTGGCCATGAGCATGGAATCCTTGCCGCCGGAAATACAGACGGCAATCTTATCCCCCGGCTGTATCAGATCATAGGTATTGATAGCCTTTGCAAAACGGCTGAACAATACCTTATGGAATTTCCCTTTGCGCAGGCTCTTTTCAATCTCCTCCTGCCGGTCCTCATTGCCGAAGCTGGCCATAAGCCATGCGCTGTAGCCTCCTTCAAGACTGACGGCATCATAATCCAGCTCCCGAAGCTGTTCCGCCAGATCTGCGCTGGCAATGCCCTTCATGCAATACAGGACATAGGTTTTATCCTTCGGAAGATTTCCCGCTTCCGCATCCTCCACTATATGGGGCATACTGACAGCTCCCGGAATAAAACCGTAGCCAAAGGAAATCTCATCCCTCACATCGGCCAGCGTATAGGATCCCGCTGCCATATCCGAAAGCTCTTTGATCGTTATCTCTCTATGTTCACTCATTCTGATTCTCCGTTCTGCAATATCATAAAAATCATTATATGAGATTCCAATTAATATATCAACACTTTTTAGAAGCACTTTATATGTCTGATTAACATTTTTTGATGAACTTGCCATGCGCGCACTTCCATTCCGCTTCGCTTCATGTCAGTCGCGGGCTGCGCTTCCTTCTAAGCCATGCGCCACTTCGTAAGCTCCGCTTACTCAGTCGCGGGCTGCGCTTCCTTCTAAGCCATGCGCCACTTCGTAAGCTCCGCTT
>JBJEJD010000214.1:7827-28693 GCA_051877705.1 Coprococcus sp.
TCAGTCGCGGGCTGCGCTTCCTTCTAAGCCATGCGCCACTTCGTAAGCTCCGCTTACTCAGTCGCGGGCTGCGCCCTATCAAAACAAGAAGAAGCCTACATCCCTGCAAGCCAGCTTGCGGATGAGGCTTCTTCTTGTTTTGGCATGGCTTAGAGCCAACGCGCATATTCTTCGTCGGTGCATTTGACGTAGTGGGTACCGCCGACGTGATGTTCGGTGCCTTTGTTATAGTCTATGCCCGATGTTTTGTAATCGTAAGATTCTGCCTTACGCTGTTTTTCGACCACCGGATTTGGTTCAGGGATGGCTGACAGCAGGCTTCGTGTATATGGATGGATCGGATTCTCAAAGATTTCCGTCGTGGTTCCTGTCTCCAGAAGATGTCCCAGATGGAGTACGCCGATACGATCCGAGATATATTTGACCATGGACAGGTCGTGGGCGATGAACAGATAGGCGGTGCCTGTCTCCTGCTGGATATCTTTCATCAGATTGACGACCTGGGCCTGAATGGATACATCCAGAGCGGAGATACATTCATCGGCTATGATCAGCTTCGGATCCATGATCAGGGCCCGGGCGATACCTACACGCTGTCTCTGACCGCCGGAGAACTGATGGGGATAACGGGTCGCATGCTCCGGTGACAGACCAACCTTTTCAAGAATACCTTTGATCTTCTTCTCCCGTTCAGCATTATTTTTATATTTATGATGTATATCAAGACCTTCGCCAATGATGTCACCGATTTTCTTTCTCGGATTCAGGGATGCCATCGGATCCTGGAATATCATCTGCATCTGGGTACGAAGGGCTTCATTGGTAGATTTACTCATTCTGCCACTGATATCCATTCCATTAAAAGTAATTTTGCCGGCCGTCGGATCATAGAGGCGGATAATACTTCTGCCAATGGTGGATTTGCCGGAACCGGATTCGCCTACCAGACCATAGGTCTCACCCGGATATATTTTGAAAGATACATTATCCACGGCTTTTACTGTAAAATTTCTGCTGACCTTAAAATACTGTTTCAGGCCCTCTACTGTAAGAATCGGGGCTGCATCATAATTGACTGCCATATTTCTCAGCCTCCTTCTTCATACGTTCCAGTCGGATCCTCAGTTCCTCCGGCATATCCACCTTTGGTGCCCTCGGGTCCAGCAGCCATGTGGCCGCATAGTGACTGTCTGTTATCTTAAACATTGGCGGATCCGCCTTATCATCCACAACCAGCGCATAACGGTTACGCGGTGCAAATGCATCACCCGGCTTTTCATGAAGCAGGTTTGGCGGGGATCCCGGAATGGTATACAGCCTTTCATCATCCGTATCCAGATCAGGCATGGCTGACAGAAGGCCCCATGTATATGGATGTCTCGGATCATAGAATATCTCATTGATGGTTCCCTTTTCCACGATCTTACCGGCATACATAACATTGACATAATCGGCCACCTTGGCCACAACACCCAGATCATGGGTAATATATATGACAGAGATACCTCTCTCTTTCTGTACCTTGCGGATCAGTTCAATGATCTTTGCCTGAATGGTAACGTCCAGAGCAGTCGTCGGTTCATCACAGATCAGCAGATCCGGATTGCAGGCCAGGGCAATGGCGATAACCACACGCTGACGCATACCGCCTGACAGCTGATGCGGATAATTTTTCATTCGCTTTTCCGCATCCTCGATACCAACTTCTTTTAAAAGCTCAACGGCTCTGTTCCATGCCTCCTGCTTCGGTGTCTTAAAATGCCAGATCATACCTTCCATGATCTGCTTGCCGATGGACATGGTCGGATCAAGACTTGTCATCGGATCCTGAAATACCATGGCAATCCGCTTGCCATTGATATGACGGCGGATCCATTTCTTGTCCTTTTTCAGAATATCTACCGTCTCCGCACTGCCGTCTTCATGATGATAGGTAAAATCGATGGCGCCGCTGGTAACAGTGGCATTGGATGCCAGAATGCCCATGGCAGCCTTCATGGTAACGGATTTACCGGAACCGGACTCGCCAACAATGGCAACTGTTTCACCTTTGTATAAATCAATATTCACACCGCGAATAGCGTGTACAGGTCCTGCTGTGGTACGAAAGGTAATATCAAGATCCCGTATCTGAAGAATTTTTTCTTTTGCTTCTGACATACTTCTCTTCTCCTTTCGCAAATTACATCTCTTTCATCTTCGGATCCAGAGCTTCCCGCAGCCCATCAGCCACAAGGTTGAAGCTGAGCATCAGAAGTGCCATCGTAATAATCGGCGGGATGATCTGATACGGATGCGTGGTGAAACTGTTGAATCCTTCAGAAATCAGGGAACCAAGGGAACACTGCGGAACAGGAATGCCCAGTCCGACGAAGCTTAAGAAAGCCTCTGTGAAAATAGCCGTCGGAATAGAAAACATAACCTGTGTGATAATAGGTCCGATAATGTTCGGCAATATTTCCTTAAATATGATAAAGAAGCTGCCGGCACCCAAGGTTCTTGATGCCAGTACAAATTCCTGCTCCTTCAGTTTCAGCATCTCCGCACGGGCAATTCGGCTCATGCCGACCCATTCCGTCAGCATCAGCGCAAAGATAATGGTCAGCATACCCGGTTTCAGTACCAGAAGCAGCAATGTTACAATAACAAGTCTCGGAATACCGTTGGCAATTTCAAGGATACGCTGCATCACCATATCCACCTTGCCTCCAAAATAGCCGGAGATCAAACCATAGCTCATGCCAATGATCATATCGATCAGTGCTGCCGCAACGGCAATGATCAGGGATACTCTGGCACCTTCCCATGTACGTGTCCAGATATCACGTCCGAAATTATCACTTCCGAACCAGTAATAAACGTCATCCAGCTCTTTTTCTGTATAATAATTGATAATCTTTGAACCGGTGGTACTCTTCATGGTCTCACTGCCGTCAAAGATACCATAGTTTTCCAATATTTTAACTCTCGGCGCAAAATTTTTCTGACTCAGATTCTGCTCCGAATAAGAGTAGCCGTTCATATTTGGTCCTATTACGGCCATCACTGTAATCAAAATAATCAGAACTAATCCTATCACCGCGCTGGTTTTTCTGAAGAAACGAACAAATACATCTTTCCAGAAGCTCTGCGCTGCAAAATTCTCGTCAATCTGAATAGCTGCGGCATTATCCTTCAGCACAAAGTCGGCATCGACCGGTATATATGCAGCTGCAGTTTCTGCCGCATATGAAGTTTTTGCTTTCCTCATCCTATCAGTCTCCCTTCTTTGCCAGTCTGATTCTAGGGTCAATAATACCGTACAGAATATCCACTGCCAGCATAATCGCAATATACATGGCAGAATATATAAAGCTCAGTGAAATGACCACATTATAGTCATTGGACTGAATAGCGTTGACCAGAAGACTGCCCACACCCGGAATGGCGAAAATCTTCTCCACCACCAGCGAACCTGTCATCAGGTCTACGATCAGCGGTGCCAGCACCGTAATGATCGGAATCAATGCATTCCGGAGCGCATGCTTGAAAACCAGGGCGGAACCGGATAATCCCTTGCTCTCCGCCAGAAGCATATAGTCACTGCCCATAACTTCCATCATCTCACTCCTGGTAAATCGGGCGATGGATGCCATCGTAAACATCGATAGGGATATGCTCGGCAGGACGCTGGAATTCATCATATTCTTCGCCGAAAACAACATCGGGAACCAGCCGAGACGGAAACCAAAGGTATAGCTGAGTGCCAATGCAAATACATAAGAGGGGACAGATACGCCTATAACCGATATGACCGTAGCCAGGGAATCCCATATGGTATCATGCTTCAACGCCGCCAGCAGCCCCAGCAGCAGCCCCGCAACAGCACCAATGGCAACTGCGCATCCGCCGATACCAATGGAGATCGGAAGTCTTGACTGTATCAGCTGTGCAATCGGTGTATTCTTGGAAATATTATAACTCACGCCCAGATCGCCTTTCAGCATATTGGCAACATATCTGAAAAACTGTACAACGATCGGCTGATCCAGACCATATTTAGCATAAAGAGCAGCCCTCTGATCAGCATTCAGCTTCTCATCATTGAACGGAGAGCCCGGCATGAGCTGCATCAGGATGAACAATACCAGCAGAATCACCAAAAGTGTAAAGAGGGCTGTAATAACTCTTTTGAGGGTATATTTTTTCACCTTAGTGCCTCCTTGCTTAAAATAATGGGGATGCCGCATCACCATTGATTGCGGCAGCCCCATGTAAAATCAAATAACAATTGTCTTCGCCGGATTAATCAGCTTTAACTGCATTCTTATAAACACGGTTAAGCGCTACAGCATGGAATTCAATACCTGTAACCTTGGAAGAGATCATCTCTGCGTTACTCTGTGTATAGAGCGGGAAGATAACTGCTTCTTCCATAACGATCTTCTCAGCATCATGCATTCTGTCCCAGCGTCCTTCCGCATCTGTGCAGAGAGCACCGGTTGTACACTCAGCAATCATCGCGTCATAATCTGCATTGCTCCACAGACCATAGTTGTTGGAATTGCCTGTGATCCACATGCCAAGATATGTCATAGGATCCGCATAGTCCGGTCCCCATCTTGTAAGAGCAATCTGGAAGTTGCCGTCCTGCATATCTTCAACTCTCTGCTTCTTAGGTTCAACTGTAATATTGATAGTCAGGCCCGGAAGCGCTGTCTGCCACTGTTCCTGAAGAACCTGCGCAACCTTCTGAGGTGCATCATCAGCATCAACGATCATATCCAGTGTCAGTTCAGAAATTCCAAGTTCCTGAAGACCAGCTTCCCAGTATTCAGCAGCCTTTGTTGTATCATATGCACAAATATCACTGTATCTTTCCTGGTCACCGGAGAAATCGGAACCGTCAGGACCTGCTGCAAACTGCAGAGGTACTGCTGTGTATGTAGGAATGGAACCATCCTTTAAGATATCCTCAGTAATGGCTGTACGGTCGATCGCCATTGTCAGAGCCATACGGATGTTGAGGTTGGCAAGCTCAGGCACAGCATCCATGTTCGGGCTGACATACCACAGATAACCTGCACCGATTGTTCTGAATTCAGGGTCATCTTTAACCTGATCAACCTGCTCACCATTTACCAGTGTAAGATCCAGGTCACCTGTCTGGTAGCTCATGAGCGCCTGCTGTGAATCCTGGATAACCTGATAATTCAGACCCGGAAGCTGAACTCTGTCAGCATCATAATAATCTGCATTCTTGGTCAGATGGAAAGCTGTTGCTGCCGGCTGGTAATCATCCAGTACAAAAGCACCATTGGAAAGAACTGTTTCCGGACTTGTAGCAAATGTATCACCACAGGAAGTGAAGAACTCTTCATTCACCGGATAGAATGTCGGGAAATACATCAGTGACAGGAAATAGCTGACAGGAACATTCAGTTCAACCTGAAGTGTCTTCTCATCTACAGCTGTAACACCCAGTTCACTCTTATCCTTCTCACCTGCAATGATCTCAGCCGCATTCTTAATCTGGCCGATATCACTCATCATGTAAGCGTACTCGGAAGCAACAGCCGGATCAACGGCTCTCTGCCATGCGAATACAAAGTCAGCTGCTGTAACAGGTGTTCCGTTACTCCAGTTGGCATCCTCGCGAAGATGGAATGTATAGGTAAGACCATCATCAGAAAGATCATAAGATTCGGCAATAGCCGGAACTGCCTGACCATCTGCATCCATCTGCATCAGACCATCTGTGTAATCGGCGATAACTTCAAAGGAAGTACCGTCTGTTGCCTGCTGTGGGTCCAGTGACTCAACCGGGGTCTCCAGCATAATGTTCAAGTCAGATGTACCCGCCGTTGCTGTTCCGGTTGTCTCACCAGCTGCTTCAGATGTTGACTCAGCTGCCGGTGCAGTAGTTTCTTTATTGCTGCTTCCGCCGCCACATCCGACAAGACCCACTACCATCGCTGCCGCAAGAGCGAGAGCGACTACAGTTTTTGTCTTCTTCATAAAAATTCCTCCTTAAAAGATAATAACGCAAAGGCAGTATTCCGTCTTTCTCCGCACCTTTGCGTTATTAGAAGTTTAGCACATTATCGTAACGAACGCAAGTGGCATTATGCAATTTTACCGATTTAAAGTTGCATAACACGCCAAATATATTGCTTTTTTTATTTTATGTGCTATTATAAATGAAGAATTTTGGGGAGGGAAATAATGGGAAAAGAATTTAAATATGCAATTATCAGATCCCTGCCTGTCATGTGCGGTTATGTATTTCTGGGTATTGCCTTTGGCATTGTCCTCCAGCAGGCGGGATATAATTTTATTTGGGCCTTTGCCATCAGCCTTTTTGTCTATGCAGGATCCATGCAATTTGTCATGGTACCGCTGCTGGCTTCTGCGGCTTCTCCGGTAACCATGGCCGTAACCACTCTTTTTGTCAACAGCAGACACCTGTTTTATGGTCTTTCCTTTGTTGAAAGTTTCAAAAAAATGAAAACCCGCCTATATATGATCTTCTCTCTGACAGATGAGACCTATTCCGTTCTCTGCAGCTGCAAAAATGAAGACCCGGAGGAGAAGCACCGGCAGGCCTGGTTCCTCATCTCTCTGATGGATCAGTGCTACTGGATCGCAGGGTCCGTCATTGGCGCACTGCTGGGCCAGGTACTTCCTTTTGACTTTACGGGCATTGATTTTTCCATGACAGCCCTTTTTGTTGTTATTCTCATGGAACAGATACTGGGCAATCCCGGAAAGACAAAGCTGGCGGCTGTCACCGGCCTCATAGCCGGGGCTCTGTGCCTGTTTATTTTTGGCACAGACAATTTTCTGCTGCCTGCACTGCTCATTACAGTCCTGTGCGTCACTCTCTATACCAATGCTGAAAGAAAGAAGGAACAGCTATGATCAATGTATCCCACTCTATTTTATTAATAGCCATCGCTGCAGTCATGACATTCCTGCTGCGTGCCTTTCCATTCCTGATCTTTCGCGGTAAACAGGGAATGCCGGTCTTTGTAAAAAATATCGCTGACAAACTGCCGCCTGCCATTATCGCCGTTCTGGTCGTTTACTGCCTGAAAGGGGATCTGTTTCAGATCAGTACCTCCGCAGCGGCATCTGCCATAGCCCTGACAGCTGTCATCCTGATTCATCTGTGGAAACGCAATACACTTCTGAGTATCGCTGTAGGAACAGTCATCTATATGATAGGCATACGCGTACTGCCGGTTATTATAATATAAATTGTATTTCTCTTAATCCTGATATATAATGAAAGTACAAAAGGAGGCGGTATAAACATGATATTTGCCAAAGCGGAGTTATTATGCACCTATTCAGCTCAGACCTATTATCAGGCAATTGATATTCTGAGGGAGCACCACATTGAATACAGTTCTAAAGTAATCAATCAACGGGATGCCAGCGTCATCGGTGCCGGACGCGGCCGTACCGGCTCCCTGGGAATCAATCCGGAAGCAGAACATCTTTACTACATCTATGTGGCTAAAAAAGATCTGGAAAAATCTGCTTATTTAATCAACAATATTCCAAGGTAATTCGTGTTTTAAAAGCCAGCCCCTGCATACATAGGAACTGGCTTTTATTTTTTAATTATTTTGTCCCGCAATCCTTCTGGCCACATAGACGCCGCTGGCGGACGCATGGGACAGGGAGTGGGTGACACCGCTGCCGTCACCAATAATGTACAGTCCCTTATGCCTTGTCTCAAGATTCTCATCAATAGCCACTTCCATGTTATAGAACTTGACTTCCACACCATAAAGCAGGGTGTCGCCATTGGCCGTTCCCGGTGCAATTTTATCCAGGGCATAGATCATCTCGATGATACCGTCCAGAATACGTTTTGGCAGAACAAGGCTCAGATCTCCCGGTGTAGCCGCCAGAGTCGGCGTCACCAGACTCTCACGGATACGCTTCTCCGTACTCCGTCTGCCACGGATCAGATCTCCAAATCGCTGTACGATGACGCCGCCGCCCAGCATATTGGATAATCTGGCAATACTCTCACCATAACCGTTGCTGTCCTTGAAAGGCTCTGAAAAATGCTTGGCCACCAGCAGCGCAAAATTCGTATTATCCGTCTGAAGTTCCGGATTCTCATAGCTGTGACCGTTTACTGTCACAATGCCATTGGTATTCTCTGTCACCACGGCCCCCTTCGGATTCATACAGAAGGTACGAACCAGATCTTCGAACTTCTCCGTCCTGTAGACGATCTTGCTTTCATATAATTCATCTGTCAGATCTGAAAATACCACTGCCGGAAGCTCTACGCGCACACCGATATCCACACGGTTGGATCTTGTCGGAATATCCAGTTCCTGACAGACTGTCTCCATCCATTTACTGCCGCTGCGCCCTACGGAAATAATGCACTGACTGCAATAATAGCTCTTATCAGCTGCATGGACACCATAACCATCTTCTTCCCTGGTTACATGCTTCACCTCGCAGTTAAAAAAGAAATCCATCTTATCCTTCAATTCATCAAACAACTGCTCCAGCACAATATAATTAATGTCCGTTCCCAGATGGCGTACAGAAGCATCCAGCAGATGCAGATTATTCTGGATACAAACTTTTTTGAACTTCGTATCAGCTGTCGAATACAGCTTCGTTCCTTCACCGCCATGGGTCATATTGATATCATCCACATATCTCATGAGCTCCATGGCTTTCTGCTTGCCGATATATTCATACAGTGTTCCACCGAATTCATTGGTAATATTGTATTTACCATCAGAAAATGCCCCTGCACCGCCAAAACCGCTCATAATTGCACAGGATTTACAGCTGATACAGGACTTCACTGTATCCCCGTTCATCGGACATTTTCTCTTCTCCAACGCATTTCCTTTCTCAAATACTGCAATTTTAAGTGAGGGATCCTGCTTTACCAGTTCATAGGCTGAATAGATACCACCCGGTCCCGCACCAACGATAATCACATCATAATTCTCCATAAAAACCTCCCATCTGCAACCCCGGTAAATTTACTGTTTTCAGTATAACATATTCTTCCCCGTTCCGAATCATTTTATGGAATCACGCAAAAAAATCACACTAAATCCGCAAAATAATCTAAAAACGCTGCAGCTTTTCCGGCGTCATCCCTTTAACAACGGCCACAGCCAGTTCCACCGCCGCCTCAAAATCACCATAGGATGCAATACCATAATGAGAATGGATATATCGGACTGGTATGCCGATCACAATGACCGGTATACCCTCTCCCGCCAGATTCACAAAGGCACCATTGTTGCCGCCGCCCGCCCGCACAGAAGTCTGACATGGTATTCCCATCCTTTCGGCCAGCTCAATCGTATCACGCATATATCTCGGATTGGCGATCATGGACACATCCATAAAGCGCAGCATAGGCCCCTTTTTCAATGCCGTCTGCACCGCATAGTCTTCCGTAAATGTATCGTCTGCCGGGCAGCCTTCAAAACAGATGGCCACCTGAGGATGAATACGACGGACAGCCACCTGTACACCGCGCTCTCCCACTTCTTCCTGAGCCGACATGACCCCCCTCACGGCAAAAGGCAGCTTCTCATCCGCTAATCGTTTCACCGTTTCCAGCATGGCCGCACAGCCGATACGACAGTCAAAACCTTTGCCGATCATAATATCATGTGCCTCGTCATATTCAAAATTCACACCTGACACCACCGGTTCACCGATTCGGATACCAAAATCTTCTATGGCCTCCTCACGGGATACGGCCCCCACATCGATAACCAGGTCTGAAATAGAAAGCGGTTTGCCTTTTTCCGCTTCCGTCATAAAATGAACAGGCTTGGCTGCAATGATTCCCGGAATCCATGTATCAAAACGGGTATGTACCATGACACGGGAGGACGGCAGAGTATCAGGATTCCATCGCCCCAGTGTCAGGAAATGCAGGGTTCCCTTTGGCGTAATGGAATGAACCATCATACCCACCTCATCACCATGGGCGTCCAGCATAAAGACAGGTCTTCCATCTTCTTCTGCATCTCCCTTTGGACAAATATAAAGATTGCGCAGATGATCTTCCATCACCAATGCATATTCCCCCGCAAAATTTCCTGCCGCAGCAATGGCTTCATCCTCAAACCCCGATGGGGCTTTAGCCTCTGATAAAGCCTGAATCAAAGCCAGACTTTCTGATTTTGTACTTCTCATTCTCCCTGTCCCTCTTTCACATGTTTTCTCAGTCCTGAAGCAGTAAATCCTATTTTCCATTCTCCTGCTTTCCAGGATTCATTCATCCAGTCCACTGCCTGCTGCTTACCCTCCTCACTGAAAGGAAACAGCTGCACAGTCTTCAATGTATCATCCGTTTTCTCAAAAGAAAAAGGTTCCGGCCACAGAACCACCTGAAGTCCTTCAGGCTGAACTGTATTGCCGTCATCATCCTTCATCGCTTTCTGTTTAATAATACGATAACGCATTCCCTGATAGCTTCCCGTAAAGGGATTGCCGTAATTATAATAATTTAAAGATAGTATATCCTCACTTGAAATCATCATGTACCTTCTTTGCCGCTTTTTATTTTTAGCTTATCAGCTGCCGCAGTTAAAAGCAAGCCCCCATTTTTCCCGTCAGGCATTGCTATTTTGCAGAAAAAATGCTATAATCATGACAACGCTTTAACTTACGCGGCATCAGCCGATCACTGATGCCAGGCTTGCAGGTTTTCTGGTATATGCTGCCGGTTCTGTGCAGACCTGTCCGGAATAGTGTCGGAATACCACCTACCACTTACTTCCGCTCTCCTTCCGTTACATGTCCTGCCGACTGGATTGATTAAATGGCTGTCACGACAGAGACCCGCAGGCAGCGTAAGTTTCGTGTTTTGCGAACAATCTGAAAAAGGTCCGCGGGCAGTCAGTCCATTGCCCGCGGACCTTTTCCATTCTTCGATTTTTTGCTATACAAGATTCTCATGCATCAGATAAAAAGCACCGCCTATAATTCCCGGAAAGATACCACTGTACGCTGTTATAAGCAGTATATCCATGCTGTGCAGTGCCGGAGGAATCCCCAGAATATCACAACCCAGCCTGCAGGCAATCCATGCAATATCGCACCAGAGAATAGTATGTATCAGTAAGAACAGGCTGACAGGCCGCACATGTAATCTTAATGCTGCCAATTTTACATAAAACCATAAGCGTCTCATCATCTTTACCACCTGCTTTCCTGTTCTCTTGATTTCATTCTTTCTCTGACAGAAACACCTCTGTCCGGATAATTGGTAATCACCGCATCTACTCCGAGACCTATCATTTCCTCCAGGTCCCTTTCCTCATTGACTGTCCAGACATGAACGTCCAGCGGACTTTTCAGCCACTCTTCTGCCAGACCCGGCATCTGCATATGCCACAGCCCGGGATGGAGGGCATCCACCCCGATACGTCTGGCATAATCCACAGTATCTACCATAACATCCACATACAGAATACCTGTCTTTGCTTCTGAAGATAATGCCTTTACTTTCGCCACACTCAAATGATTAAACGAAGAATACACAACCTGTTTTGTCATGCCCATCTTCTCTGTCAGTGCCACGAGTATTTCCTCAAGTCCCGGATAGGCATATACACCTGTTTTCATTTCGACATTGATGGTCATTCCCGTCGGCTTCAAACACTCATAAACTTCTGCCAGCGTTGGAATCTGTACACGGGCATACTCAGGCCGGGTCCGGTTAAAATTAAATTCTCTCAGTTCCCTAAGGGTAAAATCTTTGACATACCCGGTACCATCGCTGACCCGTTCAATACTTTCGTCATGGATAACCACCAGCTGTCCGTCCTTCGTCATCTGTACATCCAGTTCCACACCATCTGCTTTCTGCCTTACGGCCAGATTGAAAGCCTCCAGCGTATTTTCCGGTGCATAGCCGCTGGCACCTCTGTGCGCCCAGATTTTTGTCCTGTACATATCAGACGCCTTTCTTATTCATTCAGTAAATTGTAATCTTCAATGGAAGCGTTGATTCTTTCTGCCATCTTTGCAACTGCTTCTTCCGGTGTCTGATTTCCGTTGATCATATTCTCGATCTCAGATTCAACGATATCTCTTGCTTCAGGGAATACACTCAGCAGAGCGCCTGCATACTCAGGTGCAGAATCATGGAGCTGATCGATGGCTGTCTGGAACTGTGGATATTCTGCAATATTCTGTTTGAATACTTCCTCGTCATGAGCCGCTGTTGTAATCGGGAAATAACCTGTCTGTGAATTCCAGTATGCCTGAGATTCAGGAGAGATCATGAATTCAATAAATTTCCATGTTGCCGCTTCCTTAACATCATCGTTATTATTCAAAGCCCAGAGAGATGCACCGCCGATGGATACACCGCCTTCGGATTCAATAACACCTGGGAAGTATGCTGTACCCACCTCGAAGGAATCTCCGGCTTCCTCAAGGATCTGTTTCAGAGAAGCTGTGGAACCCAGAACCATGGCAGCTTTTCCTGCTGTAAAATCTGCTGTATCTGTTGAGTTGGCAGCACGGCCGAGGTTCGGAGCATAACCATTTGTATATAATTCATTCCATTTTGTCAGGATATTTAAAGCACCACCGTTTTCATCAAATACAACCTTTGTTGCCGCATCCTCACGGCCATTGCCGTTATCCGCATAAGCAAGACCCTGTTTGCAAAGATACTGTTCGAAATACCATCCGTAAATGCTTGTGGCCAGAACTTCACCTGCGCCTACATCAAGGAGCTGATCACCGACAGCTGCGATTTCATCAAAGGTTGTCGGAATCTCTGTAATACCTGCTGCATCAAAAAGATTTTTGTTGTAATACAGGATTGGAGTGGATGAGTTAAAAGGCATGGAATACAACTCACCATTGACGGTATAATATGCTGCGATATTCGGCTCAATCTGGGATACATCATAGCCGTTGGCATCGATCAGCTCCTGCATCGGTATGATCCAGCCGGAATCGATCATAAAACGGGTACCAATATCATAAATCTGTACCAGGTCTGCACCCATATTACCGATCTGAGCACTCTTCAGTTTGTTGATGGCATCATCATAGGACCCCTGGTATACAGCTTCTACCGTAATTCCGTCCTCATTTTCCTCATTGAACTTATTTACCAGATAATCAATCGCCTCACCATTGACACCACCCATGGAATGCCAGAAGGTAATGGTCGTTCCTGTTGTATCAACATCAGCTGCCGCCTGGGTGGTCTCTCCCGATGTTTCTGCAGCTGCTGACTGAGTATTCTCTGCAGCTGCTTTTGTATCTGTGTTGCTTCCTGAGCCACATCCGGCAAGTGTACCGAGTACCATGGCTGCTGTTAAAATAAATGTAATTGCTCTTTTCTTCATTTTCTTTTCTCCTTTTATTTTTGCAAAAAATGTCGTCCCGAAAATGTACTTTTATTTTCATGTTCCATACTCTGCTGTCCGCACCTCCGGAACGACTCTATGTACACAGGCAGGTTATCCTTTAACCGCACCTGAGAACATGCCTTTAATTAACTGCTTCTGTCCCACAATAAAGATCGAGATAGAAGGAATGATGATGATAATAACACCCGCAATCATCATGGCCATGGACTGGGATTCCGTGCTGTCCAGCATACCAATACCGATCTGAACAGTTCTCATACTGTCGGAACCAGTTACCAGCAGCGGCCACATATACATATTCCATGCATTGATGAAAGTGTAAATAGCCATTGCGCCAATGGCAGATTTTGTCAGCGGCATCAGAATCTTTATAATAAACCGCAAATTACTGCACCCATCCAGCTTTGCCGACTCATAAAGAGAGATCGGGAAAGTCATATAGAACTGCCTGAACAGGAAGATTCCCATAGCCGATGTCATGGACGGAACGATCAAAACAAAATAAGTATCAAGCCATCCCCAGCTGCTGACTGTCAGGTAATTGGAGATGATCGTTGCCTCACCCGGAACCATCATCGTTGCCATAACGATCATGAACAGAACATTCTTCCCCTTAAAATCAAGGAAAGAAAAAGCAAACGCCGCAAGAGAGCAGGTGATGATCTGTGAAATCGTAATGGCCCCTGCCACCAGGAAAGAATTCAATACAAATCTTAAAAGCGGTACTTTACTCAGTGCCTGTATATAATTGTCCAGCGTCGGGTTCTTCGGCAAAAGATTGAAATCCATGGAGAAGAGCTCCTTTGAAGGCATAAAAGATATACTAAGTGCATACAAAATCGGTGAAAGAATAATGAATGCTACAATAATATTGGCTCCTACCAGCAATGCCTTGTTGATATTTTTCTTTCTTTTTGCCCTGGCATTCATCTCACGATGAAGTGCATCCAGCTCTTCCTTTGATATATTGGTAATATGTCCTGCATCAAGACCAGCTGTAGAACTCATTAATATTTCACTCCTTTTTTCTCAAGCTTGAACATGACCAGTGTCAATGCCATGATAATGATGAACAGAATAACAGACTGAGCTGCCGCGCTTCCGAACCGGTAATTAAAGAAAGCATCCCTGTAAATCGAGTAAACGATCAGGTTCGTTGCATCACCAGGTCCACCCTGTGTCAGGATCTTGACCTGTCCAAAGGACTGAAAAGCGTTAATAATATTAACAACCAGCGTATAAAACATGATCGGGCTCAATCCCGGAAGGGTGATTCTGAAAAACTTCTGCACGGCATTGGCACCATCAACGGATGCTCTCTCATAGATCGTTTCATCAATATTGCCCAGACCTGCTGAGAAGTACAGGAAATTGATACCGCTGTTCAGCCAGGCCGTCAGGACCGCAACTGCGATCAGTGCATATTTCGGATCCGTGAACCAGTTAATATTCAGATTAAAAATCTTATTAACAATACCCACAGTCGGATTCAGCATCAGCTTAAAGATCATGGCTGCCGAAGATGAAGCAATGGCCATTGGAAGCGCATAGGATGTACTGAATACACGAATACCCGGAAAAGTTTTCTGGCAAAGCATGGCGCCCAGAAGGCCAAGAGCCATACTTCCGATGACGACGATGATCACGAAGATTACCGTCACCTTCAGACTCGTTCTGAAGGAATCTGACGTCAACAGCGTTGTATAATTTTCGAGACCCACAAAAAGTTTTGCCTGACCAAGCTTATTGGTTTTATAAAGGCTCAGATAAATGGTTTTAAAAAACGGGTAGAACAAAAATACAGCAAATACCAGCATGGCCGGTACCAGATAAAAATATGGTCCAAATTTCTTAGTCGGATTCATGCTTACACCTCACTGTAAAAAATATTTTCTTCGGTCTCTTTATCAAAGAAATGAACCTTGCTCATATCTATATAAAGCGTCATTATGTCTCCAATATCACCCTCAACATCCGGTGAAAGCCGTGCTGAAAAATCCTTTTCCGGATAGGCAAAATACATATGTACTTCATGCCCCAGCAGCTCTCTGGCATTGACAACTGCTTCCAGTTTATTGGCATCCATCGGCACATTCTGTTTTGCAGCGCCATCGGCATCATAAATATCCTCCGGACGAACACCCATTATCACAGTCCTGTTCAGATAACGGTTTTTCAGAAGATCCCCTTTCAGTCCCTTCACCCAGATCTTCGCCGGTTCTCTCATGGCTTCCAGAACAGCATAGGTCCTGCCCTGCTCACTGATGATCTTTGCATCAAAAAAGTTCATGGCCGGTGAACCGATAAAACCTGCAACAAACACATTTGCCGGCTGATTATAGAGAATATCCGGAGCCGCTGCCTGCTGGATCACACCACTTTTCATAACAACGATCTTGGTTCCAAGCGTCATGGCCTCTGTCTGGTCATGGGTCACGTAGATGATTGTACATCCAAGCTCCTCATGAATTCTGGCCAGTTCAATTCTCATTTGGGCCCTCAGTTTGGCATCCAGATTGGATAACGGTTCATCCATCAAAAACACTTTCGGCTGTCTGCAGATGGTGCTGCCGATGGCCACCCTCTGCTTCTGTCCTCCGGAAAGCTCTCTCGGCCTTCTGTCCAGCAGATGTTCAATATCCAGCATCTTTGCCACCTTATGAACTCTCTCTTTAATTTCTTTTTTTGGAACCTTTCGGATCTGAAGCGAAAAAGCCAGATTATCGTAGACATCCATATTCGGATAAAGCGCATAATCCTGAAATACCATGGACAAGCCTCTGTCCTTTGGTTCCACATAATTGCATAACTGCCCGTCGATCCACAGCTCACCCTCTGAAATTTCCTCAAGCCCGGCAATCATACGCAATGTAGTAGACTTTCCACAGCCAGAAGGACCGACAAAAATTACAAATTCCCTGTCCCTGATATCAAGACTGAAATCCTTCACAGCATAAACATTATTGTCATAAACCTTGCATACATTCTTTAGAATGATTTCTGACATAGCAAATCCTCCTCGTGTTGTACGGTCATCATTTTATCGGAGGATTGTAAAATCCAAAATCATTCAATTGTAAAACTCCGGTAAATATTTCGAAAAAAAAGATACCGCAGCAGAAGTATCATTTCTGCTGCGGTACTGTTCTTCTATTCTTCATCTTCATGTTTGCCGGTGATAGAATAAATCACCCACTCTGCAATATTGGTCGCATGATCTCCGATTCTTTCAAAATATTTTGCCACCATGAGCAGATCCGCCGCCTGGAAGCTCTTTTCATGATTATCCTGAATAAGTCCGATGAGATAGTTCTTCACCTGATCAAACAGATCATCGACCACATCGTCATTATTAATGACCTCATGGGCCAGATCCATATCCTTGGTTACAAACGCTTCCGTGCCGCGTACCACCATGGACATGGTCTCATTGGCCATTTTCTGTATCAGGTCCAGATTGTCCACATAGGAAACATCACCCAGCTGCAGAGACAGCTCAGCAATATCCGCCGCCTGATCACCGATACGCTCCATATCCGTAATCAGCTTCAGTGCGGAGGAAATCTGGCGAAGATCCCTTGCCACCGGCTGCTGCTGAAGGAGAAGCTTCATACAAAGGGCTTCAATATCTCTCTCCATATGATCGATATCCATATCAAAGGCAATGGCCTGTTTTGCTTTTTCCTTATCCTGGGCCACAAGGGCATATACTGCCATTTCAATGGCCCGTTCAATCATATTGCCCATCTCAATAACATCATTATTAAGCTGCTTTAACTGTAAATCGAAACGATTGCGCATTAGCCGAACCTCCCTGTAATATAATCTTCTGTTCTCTTATCCTTTGGTATGGAAAAGAGCTGATCTGTCCTTCCATCCTCGATCACTTCTCCCAGCAGGAAGAATACCGTCCTGTCGGAAACACGGGTTGCCTGCTGCATATTATGGGTTACCATGATAATGGTATAATCCTTCTTCAGCTCAAGAACCAGATCTTCAATCTTGGACGTGGAGATTGGATCCAGGGCTGAAGTCGGTTCGTCCATCAGAATAACATCCGGCTGTACTGCCAGTGCTCTGGCAATACAAAGCCTCTGCTGCTGGCCGCCGGACAGCCCAAGAGCGCTCTTATTCAGTCTGTCTTTCAATTCATCCCAGATGGCAGCATCACGGAGAGATTTTTCGACAATCTCATCCAGCTTCGCCTTATTGCGAATACCATGGGTTTTTGGCCCGTAGGTAATATTATCATAGACACTCATCGGAAATGGATTCGGTTTCTGAAATACCATGCCGACTTTTTTACGAAGTACATTAACGTCCATATTCGGTCCGTAGATATCCTCTCCGTCAAGCGTCACTTTGCCCGTTATTTTGCAGCCCTCCACGAGGTCATTCATTCTGTTCAGGGACTTCAGGAATGTGGACTTACCGCATCCGGAAGGCCCGATAAATGCTGTGATCTCATTGGCCGGCAGTGTCAGATTGATATCCTTTAACGCCTTGAAATCACCATAGTATAAATCAAGATGTTCAACATTAAACTTATCCATATATAATCCTTTCTCTATCCTTTACACCTTTGTAAATTTCTTGGCAACAAAGGTAGATAACGCATTAATACCTATAACAACAACCAGCAGGACAACGGCAGTGGCATAGGCCTGATCCGTATGGAGACCTTCTCCCGACAGCACATACATGTGGACTGCCAGTGTACGTCCCGAAGAAAACAGATTCTTCGCAATATCCGGTATGGTACCTGCTGTGAAAATCAAAGCCGCCGTTTCACCGACAATGCGACCGATGGCCAGAATGACACCAGCCAGTATGCCCGGAATCGCAGACGGAAGGATGATGCAGAAAACTGTTCGCAGCTTGCCTGCTCCAAGTCCGAAGCTGCCTTCACGGTAGGAATCCGGCACTGACAGCAGCGCTTCCTGTGTCGTTCTCATAATGGATGGCAGGATCATAATAGACAATGTAAAAGCACCGGCCAGAATAGAATAACGCCATTTTAAGTATGTAACAAAGAACAACATACCAAACAGACCATATACAATTGATGGAATTCCCGAAAGAGTCTCTGTTGTAACACTGACCACCTTCACAAGCTTGTTGCCCTTCTTCGCATATTCAACCATATAAATAGCCGAGAAAACACCCAGAGGTACAGCGATGAGCAGGGCCAGTGCGGTCATCATCAGCGTATTGATAATAGCCGGAACCATGGAAACATTATCAGATGTATAGGTCAGCGAAAACAGTTCCGGGCTCAGATGCGGAATACCATTCACCAAAATATAAACTATCAAAAAGCCAAGAACACCGATGGTAAATATGGCAGACAGCATAACCAGGACGGCCAGAATGAAAGACAATTTACTCCTTTTATATCCCTTCAGCCTTTGCCCAAAAGAAACTTTATTGATTGCCTTAATCTCATTAACTTCTTTCATTAATCATCCCTCCTCTTAAGTACAGAGAATAACAGATTGATCAGAAGGATAAATACGAACAGTACAACACCTGTTGCAATCAGGGCTTCCCTGTGCAGATCCGTTGCATAACCCATCTCAATAACAATATTTGCCGTCATGGTTCTGACGCCCTGGAAAATATTCTGGGCAATCCACGGCTGGTTGCCGGCAACCATGATAACAGCCATGGTCTCACCGATGGCACGGCCGATACCAAGGACAACACCCGCCAGAATACCGGACTTGGCAGCCGGGAGAACGGCAAAGAAAACACTTCTCTCATGATCTGCTCCCAACGCCAGTGAACCCTCATAATAGCTGTCCGGCACGGCGCGGATCGCCGATTCAGAAACACCAATGATGGTCGGAAGGATCATAATTCCCAGCAGAATGGATGCTGCCAGCATGGACTGTCCTTTACAGTCAAAAGCCTCAAAAACCTTTCTCAGCATTGGAACAATGACTTCCATACCAAAGAAACCATATACAATAGACGGAATACCTGCCAACAATTCAACTGCAGGCTTTAAAACCTTATATATTGTATCCGGACAGAACCTGGCCATAAAAACAGCCATAAAAATACCAATGGGAACACCGATGATAATCGCACCTGCCGTCACATAAATACTGCCAAGTATCATCGGCAGGATACCGAACATATTATTATTCGGTCTCCACACAGTTCCTCCCAGAAAATTCAGCGGCCCGATCTCAGCGATGGCCGGAAGACCACTGGAAAACAGGAATACACAGATCAGGGCAACTGCCAGAATAGATACACAGGCCGCAATCAGAAACACTATTTCCATTACTTTCTCTTTTAATTTCATAAAAACTCCTGTTATAAAAATATGTGATATGAAAAATCACAAAAAGGCTGCCTCACGGCAGCCTTTTTATCAATGACTACTGAACGTCTGCCCAGCTTGTTGTATCGCCTACATATATGGATTTTACCTGATCTGTGGTCAGATTTTCGATCGGGTTGCCATTGTTAACGATAACTGCGATACCATCCAATGCAATTACTGTGCCTGTCAGCCCGGCTTCTACTTCACTGTCTTTTAATTCTCTGGAAGCCATACCGATATCACAGATACCATCAATTGTAGATGTCATACCAGTTGTAGAATCAGATGTCTGAATCTCGATTTCAGCATTCGGGTTAACTGCGAGATAAGCCTCTTTTAATTTTTCCATAACAGGTGATACACTGGAAGAACCTGCAACGATGACCTTTCCTGCCGGTGCGCTGCCTGCATATGCTTCTGCGTCAGCAACCTTAATGTAATGGTTCTCCTCAACAACTGCCTGACCGTCAGCACTCATAATAAAGTTGATGAAATCCTGGGCCACTTCGCTGATATCGCCCTTTGTTGCAATATTAAAAGGTCTTGAAACCTTGTAAGAACCATTTGCCACATTCTCTGTTGTAGCTTCTGCGCCGTCAATCTTAACAGCCTTAACTGTATCATTTAAAGAACCAAGGGAAATATAACCGATGGCATATGTATCGTCTGCGACACTTGTCATCATAACAGATGTGCTGTTTGTAATATTAGCTGCCAGTGTTGTATTATCAAACTTGTTACCATCAGCGTCTTTCTCCTCAACACCGAACAGTTCAATGAAAGCACCTCTTGTTCCTGAACCATCTTCTCTTGAGTTAACATTGATAGATTTACTTATGTCAAAATCACTTGTTGCTTCTGCTTCTGTCTCAGCTGCCTCTGTCTCAGCTGCTGCTTCTGTAGCCGGAGCTGTTGTCTCCGGAGCTGTTGTCTCCTTGCCTGAGCTGCCGCATCCTGCGAGACAGCCAAGAACCATTGCAAATGTTAATGCTGTGCAAATAAATTTCTTCATTTTCTCATTTCTCCTTTTTGAGATTTTTGATTTTTCTCTTGACCTTCACGTGTCGATAATAAAGATAAAACCTTCATGTAAAATCTAAAATCATCATAATGTAAAATCCAGGAAAAAAATAAGAAAAAG
>JBJEJD010000215.1:0-6826 GCA_051877705.1 Coprococcus sp.
GTAGAAAAAGTATAAAAGAAAATAAGAGCGTCTGATTCTGGTTATTGTTTTATTTTTGGTAAAGCAGTAACCAGAATTTGTTTTTATATGAAGCCATGAGGGAAGATTTAAAATGTTAGTTGCAGATTAATATATCAATTGGTATAATTATATTGTATAAATGGGAGTGAGACGATAAAAGAATGAGGTGAAGATGATTGAATAGACAGGATTATATTAGTGATGAACAGGTTGTAAAAAGGGCAAATGCAGCTGTGAGGATTGAACTGGAGAAGAAAAAAGCAATGGATATTCCGGTTGCTGTTTTTGATAGAAAGACGCAGACTATTTATCAGGTAAACAGTGATGGTTCGAGAGTTGCTGTTGGTAATCGAATACGGAGAGGGCGTTATAGTGAAAGAGTTGCAAAAAAAGCCTGAAATTGTTGTGTTTGCAGGTCCTAATGGTTCAGGAAAGAGTACTTTTACCGAATTATTAAAACCGCCGATAGATTATATTAATGCTGATGAAATTAAGAAAAATATAAAATGCACGGATTTAGAGGCAGCAAAGTTGGCGGAAAAACAACGAGAAGAACATCTGGAAAATATGGAAGAATTTTGTTTTGAGACAGTGATGTCAACGAATAGAAATATTGATTTGCTAAAGAGAGCGAAAGAAAAGGGATATTTCATCAGGTGTTATTATGTTTTGACGGCAGATCCAATGATAAACGTATATCGTGTCAAATCCAGAGTAGAGTCTGGTGGTCATGATGTTCCGGAAGATAAAATTATTAATAGATATGATAAGGCGTTAGAGTTGGTAAAAGATGTCGTTGCTGTTTCAGATATATGTCATATTTATGATAATTCTGAAGAAAAGCCGTTTCGTATATTTAAAAAGAGAAAAGAACAGATGTATTTTGATGAGTGCGAAGATTGGTATGAAGAAGATATTGCATTGTTGACACAAAGCAACGATATGATAAAAAAGAATTTAAATAATGATGTATAACAAAAAATAAAAGAATATATGGAACAGATAAAGCAGGCACTCCAGTGTCTGCTTTATCTGTCTCGCGGGTTCAAAATTTTACATGAATGCTAAACCTTGGCCGGTCGTATTCTGCCCGGATACTGCCGTTCATCTGCTCCGTCAGGAATTTTGCGATGGAAAGGCCAAGACCTGTGGAGTTTCTGGCATTTTCAACAGAATAAAAGCGGTCAAAGAGTTTTCCGACCTGTACTTCATTCAGTCCCGATGCAGTATTGGAGAATATAACTTCGCCGTCATTCTCCAAGGTGATGGTAAGATCTCCGTCGCTGTATTTCAGGGCATTGTTCAGTATATTGCTGAATATCCTGGCGAGGGCTGCTTTATTTAGCTGACGTTCAATCCTCTTTTCTGTTATGTGGATGACCGGTGTAATCCCCTGTCCGGTCAGTGCTCCATAGAACCCGGCAATACTTTCCTCAAGGACAGCGTTGATATGAACATTTTCCAGATTCATATCATCCCCGGTGGAGAGAATGACAGAATAGCGGAACAGCTCTTCGGTCAGCTGCTTCATGGCTTCGGTGCGATTGGAGATAAGAGACAGATAACGGGTGACAGTTTCGTTTTTGTCCTCCTGTTCCAATAGATCCATATAACCGCAGATGGCCGTCAGAGGCGTACGTAGATCATGGGAAATATTGGTAACGGCTTCCTTCAGCTCCCAGTCGCCGTTCAGATATCGCAGGCGCTGTTTTCGAAGCAGGCGCAGCTGTTGATTGATGGATGCTGCCAGATGACGCATATGCCGGTCGCGGGTGGACAGGTCGATGAGGATATTGGTGTCTGTTGTGAGCCGGTCGGCAAATGCATTCGCGATTTCATCTGCGCCTTTTTGAAGCAGACGTATTTTAATAATTAATAATAGTATTACCAGCAGCAATATGCCGATGATGACCCACAACGGTTCCATAAAATCACCTACCTGATATTTTTTTTGTGGAAGGCAGCAAAGCCTGCCAGAGTTGTGCCGGCAGTTATGGTTATTGAGAACAGACTCTGGCGCAGCGGATGTTCGATCGCAGTGTCTGACATCAGAATCGTCTGGCCGGTAGGAAGGAATTCAAGCAGGCATTCACAGACAGTGCGTTTTGTACCGCTTAAGTACATTGGATTGGGCGTAGGATCCTGAATTTCCATACCATTGGCTGTGAGCATAACGCCGCTTTCCATTTCCGGCTCGCACAGGCGGTCATAGAGGGCGCTGGATGCCAGCAGTATGCCCAGCCAGACAGTCAGGGTCAGTACAACGGTCAATGCCTTATTGTCAGTCATGGTACCGACAAAGGTAAAAATGGCACTGAGAGCGGCTGTAAAACCGGCCGCAACAAGCAGGTAAACTAAAAATCCGGGAATGCCCATTTCCAAAGGACCGATCAGGAAGAATCCCGGTATCTCGCCCAACAGCCATGCAGCAATGAAACAAAGGCCTGCCGTAAAGCAGACAATAAAATTGGTCAGATAGATATGTCTGCGGGTATGACCGACAATCAGTTTATTCCGCATGGTGCCGTCGGCATACTCTGTTCCCAGAAACATACTGATAAATATGGCATCAAACAGCCCCATAAGAGGCGCAAGATTGAAGAAATAGTCATCCAGAGTCCTGACATATCCGCTCTGGGACATCACATTGGCGGAATGAGCGCTGCTGAGCATCGTGATAAGTGAAAAGATAAACATGGCCGCGGTCATGATCCAGAATAGTTTGTCTTTCCACAGACGGGAGAAGCTGGCGGAGAGAAGTTTACGCATGGCTGTCACCTCCCACCAGAGAAACATAATAGCTTTCCAGCGTTTCATCCCGCTCCGTAAGAGAAATGACTTCGCAATTCTCCCGTGCAAGGGTAAGGGTCAGCTGGGAAATATTCAGCCGGGCAAATATATCGGCCTGGGTTTCGGATAGAATTTTATAGTCCACGGCCATATCATCCAGTACCCGGGCGAGAACCTTTGTATCCGTAACCTCCACTCGCATACATTTACGGCAGGCGGCTTCCAGCTCTTTGGCACTCAGTTCTTTCATCATTCGACCGCCGTCGATAATGCCGTAGTGGGTGGCAAGGCGGCTCAGTTCATCCAGAATATGACTGGAAATCAGCACGGTGATCTGCCGTTCACAATTCAGTTTCAGAATCAGTTCACGCATATCAATGATGCCCTGAGGATCCAGACCGTTGGTCGGCTCGTCCAGCACCAGAAAATCCGGGTCGCCGGCCAGGGCAATGGCAATTCCAAGGCGCTGCTTCATTCCGAGAGAGAAATTCCGGGCTTTTTTCCTGCCGGTATTTTCAAGTCCCACCAGCTTCAGAAGCTCCGGAATACCTTCGAAGGAAGGCAGTCCAAGAATAAGATACTGCTGTTTCAGATTGTCTTCCGCGGTCATATCCTGATAAATGGATGGTGTTTCAACAACTGCCCCCATCCTCCGTCGGGAGCGTGTAATGTTCCGGTCATGATTGCCGATACCGTACAGACTGTAGCTGCCGGAAGTGGGATCCTGAAGACCGCAGATCAGTCGGATCAGCGTCGTTTTGCCAGCACCGTTCTTGCCGACGAAGCCATAAATGGCGCCCTTCGGGACATGCATGGACAGACCGTTTAATGCTTTAAAATGTTTATACTGTTTACATAGCCTGTCAGTAGACAGAATATAATCCATCATCGATACCTCCTTATCTTTGATGCCATTATCCTAACTGACAATGGTAAAGATAATGGTCAAGAAAAGTGTAAAGAAATGGTCAAGATTCTTCTGCCAATCTGAATCCGATACCCCATACAGCTTCGATATAATCTTTTCCTCCGGCATCCCGCAGTTTCTTTCGGAGATTGCTCATATGCTGTTTAAGGGAGCTTTCGGTGCAGTCGGGTGTGTCTGCACTGATCCGGTCGAGGATGACGGATTTGGCCAGAACCTGACCGGCATTGATCATTAGCAGCTTCAAAATAGCGTACTCGGTTTTGGTCAGGCGGACTTCTGTGCCATTGGCAAAGACTGTATGGGATAAAGCATCTATGGACAGTGTTCCTGCTTCGATGCGTTCCGGACTGTCGGATGCAGATTGCTTACGCAGGTGAACCTGGATGCGGGCGAGGAGTTCTCTGATCTCGAAAGGTTTCGTCACATAATCCACAGCGCCTCCAAGCAGCAGCTCCACTTTATCGTCAATATCGCCCTTTGCACTGATGATAATAACGGGAATATTTTTAATCTGCGTTAGCACTTCCTCTCCGGATAGTCCCGGCAGCATGAGGTCCAGCAATACAAGATCAGGTTTTTTGACCGCAATGGAAAGCAGGGCCTCCGTGCCGGAGTAAGCTCTGGTCACAGCATAGCCTTCCCGGATCAGCACTTCTTCCAGCATATTGCCAATGTGAATATCATCGTCGATGATTAATATCTGTTTCATTTTGTCAGGTCCCTCCTTTTTCTGTATCTGCACTCATTATATACATCCAGGTTGGGAATGGCAAGGAAAACAAAAATGCCTACCCTGTCGGCAAACAGGATAGGCGGTGTCCGTAAGGACATTTAATTAAACCTGAGGGCTTCCACCTTGTGGGCGGTTGCTCTTTTTATATGCTTATTATACATTGAGTTGACAGAAAAGGCAAGTGATTATAGAAAACATATACTTTTTTATATTTTCCTAATCCGTGGTATGACGGTGCCAGTCCGTTTCATTTCTGCAAACGTTTGCTCTTCAGCCAAAATCTTTTTTTCAGCATTGCGCATAATTTCTTCGGCCTGTTCCGGTTTAATAACGCAGATGCCATTACAATCACCAACGATCAGATCACCGGGGCAGACTTCAATGCCTCCGCAGATAACGGGGACATTGAGCTGGCCAATACTTTCTTTTCCGGCACTTCCCGGTGTGATACCTCTGGCAAAGATCGGGAATCCGATTTCGCGGCATCCTTCCAGATCGCGGAAGGAGCCATCGATGATGACAGCTTCCGCCCCCATCATGGAGGCGCAGAGGCTGCGGTGGTCACCCCAGTAGGATTTGTTGCAACATCCGTGGCCTGCCACTACCAGAACTTCTCCTTTTTTCAGGGTCATGATAGCTTCAGGAATAAAGCCGCTGATACCTTCGGGAACCTGTACAGTAACAGCGGGACCAACGATTAACTGATGGCCGATATAGGGTTTGATCTGATAATCCATGGTCCGATATTGACCCTGGCCTGCGCCATCACACAGATTAGGGGTGGAAAACTTTCGTAATTTGCTGATGATTATTTCTAATGTCTGTTCCATAAAACTCCTTATTTCAATATAAGCAATTGGCTACATGAGGAATGAAAACAGGAAGCTGGCAATGATCAGGACAATACCGCCGCCGAGACGGGAAGAAAGCTGAGCATAGGCCATCAGATCCATACGTTTTGCAGCGCCGAGAACAGCCACATCCCCATTGCCGCCGCGGTTGGCCATACAAAGACCGGCCGTAATAGCAGAGTCGATAGGGTAGAAACCTACCAGATAACCTACTAAAGCAGAACCGACAATAGCACCCAGTACGATGAAAAGGGCAATGACAACATTGGACAGTGTGCATGCAGATGCAAGTTCAGCAAGGTCAAAATCAAATCCAAGACCAGCCATCATGACAACGGCACAGGATTTGTTCATGAACTTCTGAAGGCGTTTGGCACCGGCACGGATATTTTTCGGAATCACGCCTGTTGCGGCAAGGATTACCACGAAGATAATCATGTAGGCATATTCGTGGATAGGGGCTCCGAAAATTGTTGGGAGAATGAAGCCGGAGAAAAGCTGACCTACAGCGTAACTGCCGAAGATGACGATCAGCGCACCGCACATATCGGAAAATGTTGGTGTTTCTTCTTTGGCATCTGCCACATCAAATTCACTGCTTCTAAGCAGCGTCTTTTTATCGCCGGTCAGGGAAGGAATCTTATCCCCCAGCGTATTTAAAAAGGCACCTGCAAGGATAGACATAATATTGGCGATGGTCAGAATGATGATAGCGAAAGCGTAGTAGCTGACGGCAGATTCTCCAGTGATTTTTTCGTAGATTTCTGACATAGGTACGGCTCCGGCACCATTGCCGCCGCCCATGACCGGAAGAACATATCTTAAAATGACGTCAACAGGGGAGATGTGGAAGATGAGGCCTGCAGCAACGCCAAATCCCATGGCTGCGGCGAGACCGCCCAGTATTGCCGGGAAATAACCTGCGAAAGATTTCAGCAATATTTTTTTCTCCAGGGACAATACTGATCCGGTAATCAGTACAATGATCCAGATAGATGTGAAATTAATCGTGTCTCCACCGACAAATTCGTTGATTGGTTCAAGATAGAATTCGGGAATCAGTCCGAACTGGCGAACGATGGCTGTGCCGAAAAATGCAGCAAGTACGCCGCCGCCGATATAGGTGTTCCAGATAGGCAGTCTTTCTCCGATTTCGAAAAAGATGACACCATATGCGATAATCAGTACCATAATACTGGCAAAATCAACGGACAGAACACCAAGACAGGCAGAAAGGATGACAACGATGCATCCGATTATTGTGATATACCATGGGGCTCCATACAGTTTTAATCCATTAAGTCCTTTTTGAGTTTTTGTTTCTTTCGTCATTTTTCCTCCTCGTTATATACATATTATTGGATTTTGCGCGCACAAGAGTATGTATATAATGATTATATAAGGTCAGATGTCAGAAAAATAATGAAAAGAAAGAATGTATGTATTGTTAAATGGAATGAACCAGTCCGCATGCTTTCCCGGCAAGTCCGAGAATTCGCTCGG
>JBJEJD010000216.1:0-27472 GCA_051877705.1 Coprococcus sp.
CAGAGTCCATTTATCGTGCGGTCATCCAGTTTCCTTGAAGATGGTTTTGGCAATGCTTTTGCGGGCAAATATGAATCAGTCTTCTGTGTGAATCAGGGCAGCCCGGAGGAACGTCTGGAAGAATTCGAGAATGCGGTGCGTACAGTTTATGCCAGTGCTATGGATTATTCTGCTTTGGAGTATCGCCGTCTGCGTGGATTGGACAAGAAGGACGAGCAGATGGCTATATTGGTTCAGAGAGTATCCGGTTCCTATTATGGCAGATATTTTATGCCTGGTGCGGCAGGTGTTGGGTACAGCCACAGCAGTTACAAATGGTATCAGGATATGGATCCGGAGGCGGGCATGCTGAGAATCGTTATGGGTCTTGGGACGAAAGCTGTGGATAGAACTCAGCAGGACTATCCGCGTCTTGCCAATCTGGATCGTCCTGCGGTGACAGTTCTGACGACTGTTGAGCAGAAGCACAAGTTCTCCCAGCGTTATATTGATGTTCTGGACATTCAGGAGAATAAACTGACAGAGGTGCCCTTGTCAACGCTGCTGCCTTTGCTGCCATCGTGGTATAAACGGATGGTGCTGGAACATGATTATGAGGCAGAAGACCGTCTGAGACAGATGGGCAGAAGACGGGAGGTATGGTTTGTCAGCTGTCAAACCTTGCTGGAGAAACCGCATTTCACCGGATTGATGCAGAAGATATTAAAGACACTGGAACGGGTCTACGGGAATCCGGTGGATATAGAATATGCCGTGAATATGGACGAAGAAGGCGATTTTGTCGTCAACCTTCTGCAATGTCGTCCTTTGTATCAGGGAAAAGATAATGGTGCTGTGGAAATAGATCATCTGAACCTGAGAGAAGTTTTCTTTGAGATCAGGGATTCCTCCATGGGTATGTCCGGAAAGCGGAAGATAGATGTGGTTGTTCAGATCGATCCGGTGCTTTATTATAATTATCCATACGGCAAGAAATATGATATAGCATCGGCTGTCGGCAGAATCAATCGTTATTATCGTGACAGTGGGAAGAATCTGATATTGATGACACCGGGCAGGATCGGCACATCCTCACCGGAATTGGGTGTTCCTGTGACATTTGGTGATATTTCCAATTTCTCTGCAGTCTGTGAGGTGTCTGAAACGAAAGCCGGATATATGCCGGAATTGAGCTATGGCAGTCATATGTTCCAGGATCTGGTGGAGGCTGAGATTCTATATGGTGCCATCTTTAATGATCATAGGACGCTTACCTATGAGCCGGATCTCTTTGGAGAGATTCCTGACTGTTTTGCGGAAATATGTCCGGATCAGCCGGAACTGCAGGGTATGATACAGGTGCGGGAGGTGGCGGAACTGTATTATTGGCTGGATGCTGTATCCAACCATGCCATTTGTGGCATAATTGAGTAAAAAGGGCTGCAGCCAGGATGGTTCATATACATGGCTGCAGCTTTATATGGATATTGAAGTGTGTTCATCTGTCGCCTAAAAGGAAGGAGTCAACTCACATCTGATATATGTGCATGCTGCGGATGATGGATCTGGCTTAAACTGTAGGCAAGCACTGAACCAATGACCAGAATGCCTCCGGCAGCAGAAAGCGGGCCGATGGATTCGCCGCAGACGATGGCTGCCAGAACGGGGTTCAGTACTGGTTCAATGCCGGATGTCAGGGCTGCTGTTACCGGTGATACCGCATCGAGGCCGCGGGAGAGGCAGATGGTGGCCAGTCCTGTCTGTACAGCACCAAGAAGGATGATCAGTACAAGAATAGATGATGTGAATACAGTTTCTTTTGTAAGCGATGGGATTCCGACAATGATGGAAATAATATAGCAGATAACCAGCGATGATTCGAAATCGCCGCCTTTCATTTTCTTCATTTGAAACATGATGGCATAGGACAGGCCGGAAATAATGGCCAGTATATTGCCAATCATGCCGCCTGCGGTTATTTTGTCGAAGAAAAAGCATACAATGCCCGCCAATGCGATGATGCAGGTGACGACAGCGCGCCTGTCCGGTTTTTTGTGATAAAATATCCAGAGGATAAAGATCAGGAAAACCGGATGAGTAAATTGAAGGATAATGGCATTGGCAGCGGAAGTCATCTTAGTGGCACAGACAAAGGTGATGCTCATAGATGCAGACCAGAGTCCTCCGAAAATGACTGCCGGATTCAGCCTGAAGCGGTGATTGATCAGACGCATATAGATTAAAAGTGTCAGCAGTGAAAAAAAACTTCTTCCGCCGCTGACAGAAAGGGAGGACCAGGGTACAAGTTTGATCATGAATCCTCCGAGGCTGAAGAAGATAGCGGACATAATAACATAAAATGTTCCGACTGCCGGATTGGTAACGCGTGGTTGAATATGTAACATAACTATTCTCCTAAAAATTTTTCCCCGCAAATAAGCTGCCGCATGAATCAGATCAATGCGGCAGCTTATTTGATTTTATAAATTGATGAATGAAAATAAATTATTTGCAGAGTTCCTCTGCCAGAGCATCCAACTGAGCCAGGTTGGCTTCGTTCATAGCTGATTTGATGGTGACTGTTGTGTCAGTGTATGTGAGATCCTTACAGAATTCCAGCATCTTTCTGATCGTCTTTGCAGCCGTTGGCGCCCATGTACCATTCTCAATGAGGCCGATGGTTCTGTTCCTGTAGCCGCGTTCTTCCAGATGATGAACAAATTCATGCATGAATGGGAAGATTCCTCCATTATAAGTGGTGGTAGCAAGAACTATCTTGCCGTAGCGGAAAGCGTCTTCAACAGCTTCTGCCATATCGCAGCGGGCCAGATCATTGACAACAACCTTCGGGCATCCCTTTGCTGTAAGCTTTTCTGCCAGAACCTCAACTGCCTTCTTTGTATTGCCGTAAACGGATGTATAGCAGATCAGAACGCCTTCACTCTCTACACCGTAGGTTGTCCATGTATTATAGAGATCCAGGTAGTATCCAAGATTCTCTGTAAGGACAGGTCCATGCAGAGGACAGATGATCTGGATATCCAGACCGGCAGCTTTCTTCAGAAGGGCCTGTGCCTGTACACCGTATTTGCCGACAATACCGAAATAGTAGCGGCGGGCTTCACATGCCCAGTCTTCATCCACATCCAGAGCACCAAACTTGCCAAAAGCATCTGCAGAGAACAGAACCTTGTCAGTACTGTCGTATGTAACCATGACTTCCGGCCAGTGTACCATCGGAGCCATGACAAATGTCAACGTGTGGCTTCCAAGGGAAAGGGTGTCGCCTTCCTTTACAACAATCTGTCTGTCCGCAAAATCCGTACCAAAGAACTGCTTCATCATACCAAAGGCTTTGGCATTGGATACGATTCTGGCATCTTTATATAAATTCATGAAGTTGGCGATGTTGGCGGAATGATCCGGTTCCATATGCTGAACAACAAGGTAGTCCGGCTGCCTTGAGCCAAGAACATCGGCAACGTTCTTCAGCCATTCATCAGTGAAATTGGCATCTACAGTATCCATAACGGCAATCTTCTCATCCATGATCACGTAGGAATTGTAGGCCATGCCGTTTTCAACCACATACTGACCTTCAAACAGATCAACGTCATGATCGTTGACACCTACATATTTGATAGCATCTGTAATGTTCATCTTCATCATCTCCTAAAATATATTCCGTAAAACAAATTATCGTTTCTATTATAGCATTAGATTGAGTATGTGAATAGAGCTATTATTTAAAATGCGTGTTTTTTTTAAGTACTTTTAGTGTTTGTTTTTTCAGTCGTTTCACGGCGGATAAGGATCGGAGGCACCATTTTGTGAATCGGCTGTTCCAGAGGCACGGGCTGTCGTTTTTTGCGCTCATTCATTAATTCAACGAGGAGGCTGACAGCCTCAAATGCCTGACGGTCGATTTGCTGTCCAACGGTACTGATAGGGAAAACGGCTTCTCTTGAGACCGGAGAGTTATCAAAGCCTACAATATAATAGTCATCCGGAAGGCGTCCGTATCGGCGTACAAGGATATTCAGCAGGATATTGGCATGGGTATCATTGCTGACAAAGAAACCAATGCGCCGACCGCGGTATTTCTTCTCCGTATCTTCGAGAATACGGAGAAAATTGTCGTATACTTTTTCATATTCCCGGCCAAGTTCTGTGATAATGATCTCATGGGTCAGTCCCCGTTCTTCGCAGAAATCTTTGAAGCCGCGTATTCGTCCGTAGGCGGGTACATCATCCGGTGTGGGAGTATTGATATGGATCAGTACATTACAGTTGTGCTTGGCGAGAAGACTGACAGCCTGAACGGCACCCATATAATTGTCCGTGTTGACACTGCAGACATGGCGGTCCTCACGCTCAATGGTTACGATAGGAATCTGATAGGAGGCCAGTTCTTCCGAAGAAATTGTGTGGCTCAGGATGATCATGCCCTCAATCTTGTAAGCCAGCAACTCCTGAATATAGCGCCGCTCTGTTTCCTCATTCTCATTGCCGACGAAAACAAGAAACTTGTAACCAAAGGTCTCATAGGTGGACAGAATCTGGTTCAGCATCTCTGAATAGTAATGGAGAAAGAGAGTGGGAATGATGACCCCTATAAATTCAGTCTTCCCGTTGGCGAGGATTCTGGCCACTTTATTCTCTTTATAATTCAGCGCGACCAGCGCATCAGAGATGATTTTCTGATTCTCCAGTGTGAGGGAATCAGGATTGTTAAAATACCGTGAAATTGTTGTCTTTGAAAAATGGGTATAAGCAGCAATATCACTGAATGTCACGTTTTTTTCTTTTCCCATAAATCAGTTATCGCTCCCTTATAAAAATGATTGGATCTGTTTCTTGTAGTTAATAATACCACAAATTGTTTTACAACACAATAATAACCGGTTAAGTAACCGGTTTTGTAAAGTGTGAACAATATGACAGACCAAATTTCGTTAAGAATCACGAAAAAGAGAAAAAACGATACAGGCAGTTGACGGCATAGTTTTCCGGTATTATAATGAATATACAAAAGTAACCGGTTACTTAACCGGTTACAAACTGTAATTTTGACAGCGTAGATGGACATAAAGGAATAATATCCCAAAAAGAGGAGGAAAAATGATGAAAAGCAAAACTGCATTAAGATCATCTGCGGTCATGTTGATACTGGTTCTTCTGGTGACATCATTGACGGGCTGCAGGTTCGGATTTGCCAGTGATCCCGATGATCCGAACGAAGTGAAAAAGGAGATAGTGATCGATACCTCCATTGATACTTTCGAGTATGATACGAGCCTGGAAGGAACGAAGATCACACTGCTGAATTCCAAGGCAGAGATTCAGACAGCTCTGGAAGAGATGGCTGTTGTATTCCAGGAAAGGGCGGGAGTGACGGTTGAAGTCATGCCTATTACCGATGGCGATTCACCTTATACGAAGGTAGTCAGTCTTTATAATGCGGGTAAGCCGGCTACGCTTGCCATTCTGGATACGACGGATGTCATTGTCCTTGCAGAAGAAAAAGCTGCTGATTTGTCCGGTGAACAATGGATTACTGAGGCAGAGGGGTATTTGACAGAGGTTAATGGTAAAGTCTACAGTTTTCCGCTTTGTATTGAAGGTCGCGGGCTTATCTATAATAAAGCCGTGATAGAGGAAGCTTTGGGTGAGAATTTTGATCCGGAGTCTATTACGACACAGGAAGAGTTCAGAGCTTTGCTGGATCGTCTGGTGGAAGCTGGCATTAAAAGACCGGTCTCCATGGCGAAGGAAGACTGGTCATTGGGCGCACATCATCTGCAGTATATCTATGAAACCTACGACGGTACATCTGAGGGTGCGCAGACAGTTATTGACGGAATAAAAGATGGATCCATTGATCTGAGAGAGTACGACAGAATGAGCCAGTTCCTGGATATGTTTGATCTGCTGAAGGAATATAATGTGGCCAAAGGAGATCCGCTGGGGGCCGATTACGATGAGATGGCCATCGATCTGGCTGATGGTAAAACTGCTTTCTGGTTCAACGGCAACTGGGCCTGGCCGAATCTTGAAGAAGCAGGCGCTGAAACAGAGGATGAATACGGTTTTCTGCCTTATTTTATGAACAATGATCCGGATGATTTTGTCAATTATGAGATTCAGGGTTCGCCGTCCAAACAGGTCATGATAGATGGACAGATGTCATCTGAGAAGGAACAGGCAGCAGCAAAGGAATTTTTAAATTGGCTTGTATACAGTGAGATCGGTCAGCAGATGCTGGTGTACAAGTGCAGTCTTATTCCAGCCTGTAAAAATAACCCGTATGAACCGGTTGATCCATTAAGTAAAGATATTTATGAGCATGTACAGAATGGCACAGCTTTTAATGCGTCAGCAATTGTACCAAATGACCACTGGTCTATCCTGGGAGCTGCAATGCAGAAGTATCTTGCAGAAAGAAGCGACAGGGATGAATTGATGGATAGTATCCAGGCTTACTGGGATGAACAGGAATAGAAGGAGGATAAGCAGATGAGATCAAGCAGTAAAGGAAAAGATTTCTGTATATTTGCATTGCCGGGGCTGTTCTGTTTCTGCGCAGTTGTTGTTCTGCCGTTTATATATGGTGTTTATCTGACACTGACAGACTGGAACGGTGTATCGAATGTCAAGAATTTTATTGGTCTTAAGAATTTTGCAGGTGTTTTAAAGGATACACAATTCTGGACTTCCCTGCTTCTGACTTTTAAATACGTGATTCTGGTTGTGGTACTTGTTAATGTAATCGCTTTTGCACTGGGTTATCTTCTGACCAGGGGGATTAAAGGGCAGAACTTTTTCAGGGCAGGCTTCTTTACTCCGAACCTGATCGGCGGTATTGTCCTTGGTTACATATGGCAGTTTGTATTTTCACGTGTATTTGTCAGTATCGGTGAGTCAACGGGATGGTCACTGTTTGGTGTATCCTGGCTGTCTGATCCGACGAAGGCTTTTGCAGCTCTGGTTATCGTATCAGTATGGCAGCTGTCAGGTTATATGATCCTGATCTATGTGGCCGGATTTATGGGACTGAGTGAAGATGTACTGGAGGCAGCCAGCATTGACGGTGCTTCCGGATGGGTCAAATTAAAAAATATTATTATGCCTCTGATGATGTCTTCTATCACCATCTGTCTGTTTATGACGTTATCCCGTGCGTTCATGGTATACGATGTCAATCTGTCATTGACAGCGGGAGCACCTTACGGAACAACAGAAATGGCAGCCATGCATGTATATGAGAAGGCCTTCACATCAAGACAGTTTGGTGTTGGTCAGGCGGAGGCATTGATTCTGTTCATAATTGTTGCATGTATCAGTGGACTTCAGGTATACATGACAAAGAAGAAGGAGGTTGAAGCATAATGAAGCAGACATCCATTGGAGGAACTAAGAAAAAAGTTTCGCATATTGTGGCAATGATCGTGTTGATTGCCGTATTTATCCTTTACATGTTTCCATTCTTAATGGTTGTTATCAATTCCCTGAAACAAAAACGTGATATTATCAAAAGTCCTTTCTCATGGCTTTTTACCATCAAGGGTCTGTCCTTTGATAATTTTGTCAAGGCATTCAATCAGATGGATTTCCTGAATGCTTTTAAGAATTCGCTCATTATTACTGTCTCCGCAACGGCTCTTGTGACTATTCTGGCAGCTATGCTGGCTTATTATATCGTGCGGAACAATAATAAAATATCAAAAATAGCATTTGCTCTAATGGTTGCATCCATGATTATCCCGTTCCAGGCGCTGATGATTCCGTTGGTGAGCATTTATGGTGGTATGCTCAATGTTATGAATCACAGACTTACACTGATTTTCATGCATACAGGCTTTGCCATGTCCATGTCTGTGTTTATGTTCCATGGATTTATCAAAGGAAATGTTCCGATGGCGCTGGAGGAAGCGGCCTATATTGATGGGTGTACCCATACGCAGACTTTCTTTAAGATTGTTTTGCCGCTGCTGAAGCCGATTATTTCAACGATGGTCATCCTGAATGCAATGGCTTTCTGGAATGACTTCCTGCTTCCGTCTCTGGTGCTGACAGATAAAAAACTGCTGACACTGCCGTTGTCAACCTACAGTTTTTACGGTACATATTCTGCGGATTACGGGACCATCATGGCTGGTCTTCTGCTGTGTGTCATTCCGATTCTGATTCTGTATGTGGTACTTCAGAAACAGATTATCGGCGGTGTTGTTGCCGGTGCAGTCAAATAATGCTATAATGTGCCCGTAAACAATACAATTTTTGTCAGAAAAATGAGAAGGAATGGATAAAATGGTAAAAGATATGTTGCATTTAAGAGCTCCGGGCAATTGGCTCAACGATCCGAATGGATTGATTTACTATCAGGGAAAATATCATTTGTTTTATCAGCATTTTCCTTACGCACCGGTATGGGGAACTATGCACTGGGGACATGCGGTCAGTACAGATCTGGTTCACTGGGAACATCTGCCGGTAGCAGTTTTTCCGACAAAAGAATATGATAAAAACGGCGTCTTTTCAGGAAGTGCCATTGAAAAAGATGGGAAATTATATCTTTATTATACTGCAGTGAAATATCTTGAGACAGATCCGGAGAATATTCACTGTTCGATGAATGAGAATTTTGAGACATGTCAGGCTTTGATCGTTTCGGATGATGGCGTTCATTTTGACAACTGGCATGGTAAACAGCAGGTGATTCCAAATTGTGCCTTTGGTATGGATGAGCATGCCAGAGATCCGAAGGTGTGGCAATATGCCGGGGACTTGTATATGATAATTGGCGGAACTGCCGGAGGCAGGGCGGCGCAGGTTACTTTCTGCAGAAGCCGGGACGGCCTTCATTGGGAATGTGTGAATCAGTATCAGAATCCGCACTATGGAAAGATTCTGGAATGTCCGGATGTTTTTCCAGTGGGTGACAGTTACGTATTCCTGGGTTCAGGAATGTTTCTGATGGATGACGGTGAGAATTATCAGCACCATGCTCTTTGTACAGTGGCTGACTTTAAGGAAGGAAGCTGCGAACTGCAGCTTCCGGAACATTATAGTTATATAGATTATGGACTGGATCTCTATGCACCTCAGACAAATCGGGATGCACAGGGACGCCGGTTTATGATCGCCTGGATGCGTATGCCGGAGGCTGTAGATGGTCAATGGAATGGTATGATGTGCCTTCCCCGACTGATTGATGTGGTGGACGGACATGTTTTCTTCCGTGTACATCCGATGATTGATTCGGCGTTTTCAAGGCATATCAGGCAGGTGGAACAGCTGGATAAAAAGTCACCTTACCGTATCTGTGTTACCATGTCAGAAGGTGAGACGCTGAATATCGGTGGCTATCATATATGGATTCAGGATGACCGTCTGTGGACGGATAGAAGACAGGTCTACCCTGATAATGCTGAAGGATGTCGCAGGGCATGTACGCCTGTGCTTGACGGCAGATATGAACTGGACATTTTTGTGGATGGACAGATTATAGAGATTTTTGTCAATGGAGGGCAATATGTTCTGAGTCATGTGGTTTATGGTCTGGAGCAGATGATACAGGGACATACAGATTCCATCTGGCAGATGTGAGGTATGGAGATGGACAGAAGAGAAGCAGTTTTTGAAAAAAGAATGCTGAAACATGAAGATGAACTGAAATGGTTATATACAGAACTTTATCAGAATGATGCCATGTTTGCTGAATTATGCGGGCAGCTGCATGAATTTTATATGAACAGAAATGAAGCGCTGAAAAGTCAGGATCTTGAAAGAGAAAATGATCCGGAATGGTTCCGGCGCAGAGATATGCTGGGAATGATGCTTTATATTGATAATTTCGCCGGTAATATCCAGGGAGTTAAAGGCAGACTGGATTATCTGCAGGACTGCAATGTGAGCCTGGTTCATCTCATGCCGTTTCTGGACAGCCCGGAAGGGCGTTCTGACGGCGGATATGCAGTGGCGGATTTCAGAAAAGTGAAACCTGAGCTGGGAACCATGGATGATCTGGCAGAGTTTACGGCAGAATGTCATCGACGAAATATGAGTGTATGTATGGATTTTGTCATGAATCATACGTCGGAGGATCATGAATGGGCCAGAAGAGCCAGGAGTGGTGAAGGGGAATACATGAGCCGGTATTTCTTTTATGACAGCCCGGAAATTCCGAACCGCTATGAAGAGACGGTACCGCAGGTATTCCCAACGACGGCACCGGGGAATTTTACATGGCTTCCGGAAATCGGACATTATGTTTTGACCAGCTTTTATCCTTATCAGTGGGATCTGAATTATAAAAATCCTCGGGTATTTAATGAGATGATGTATAATTTTCTGTATCTGGCCAATCAGGGTATTGATGTGGTGAGAATCGATGCTGTGCCATATATATGGAAGGAGCTGGGAACGGACTGCAGGAATCTGCCGAGGGTGCATACGATTGTCAGAATGATGCGAATGATTGCCGAGATCGTATGTCCGGGAGTTGTACTTCTGGGCGAGGTAGTCATGGAGCCGGCCAAGGTGGCGCCGTATTTTGGAACGGTGGATAAGCCGGAATGTCAGATGCTCTATAATGTAACAACTATGGCCACAACATGGAACAGTGTGGCAACGAGAGATATCCGTCTGCTGAAGCAGCAGATGGATATTGTGGGAGGACTTCCAAAGCAATATACATTTTTAAATTATCTGAGATGTCATGATGATCTTGGCTGGGGATTGGATTATCCGACACTGCGCCGCTGGGGAATGGAAGAGGTTCCTCACAAACGTTATCTGAATGATTATTTTACGGGCAGGTCAGGCAATACAGAGAGCCGCGGCGAACTATACAATGATGATCCTGTGACCCAGGACGCCCGTTTTTGCGGCACAACAGCTTCCATGTGTGGTGTGGAAGCTGCCGGATTTGAGCAGAATGAAGAAAAAATGGATCGTGCTGTCCGTATGGATCTGATGCTCCATGCCTATATGTTGTCTCAGTCCGGTATCCCAATGCTCTACAGCGGTGATGAGATTGGACAGGTTAATGATTATACTTACAGGGAAAATGCACTGAAAGCAGATGATTCCAGATACATCCACAGGGGACGCTTTAACTGGGACAATGCGGCAAAGCGTGGTGACAGTCGGACGGTGGAAGGACGGATTTTTACCGGACTGAAGCAGTTGGAGAATATCCGCAGCAGGGAGAAGGTCTTCGATGTACAGGCGGATGTCTATACATATGATGTAAAGGATAATGGACTTCTGTGTATTCTCAGAATGCTGGGAGGGGACGTTTTCTTTGGCATTTACAATTTCAGTGAGCAGGACAGAACAGCACAGATGCAGGAGGATGGTTTTTACCAGAACCTCATAACAGGTGCAAAAATGGTGATGAATGATCCTGTTATACCTGGACATGGTTTTATTTGGGCGAAGAGAATGGAGTGTTGATGATGGAAAAGAAATTTGATGTTGTGGCGTTAGGAGAGCTTTTAATTGATTTTACAGAGAATGGTCTCAGCAGTCAGGGCAATCCGATTCTTGAGGCCAACCCGGGCGGTGCGCCGTGTAATGTATTGGCTATGCTGAACAAACTGGGCAAAAAGACGGCTTTTATCGGTAAGGTGGGCCGGGATCAGTTCGGTACTCAGCTAAAACAGGTGGTCGAAGAAAGCGGAACCGATGTGAGTAATCTGCTTATGGATGAGAAGATCCATACGACGCTGGCTTTTGTCCACACACTGCCGGACGGCGACAGAGAATTTTCATTTTATCGCAATCCGGGGGCGGATATGATGCTGACAAAGGATGAGGTTAATGAAGATATCATCCGTGCCGGACGTATTTTCCATTTTGGAACGCTTTCTTCGACCCATCCAGGTGTCCGGGAGGCAACACGCCATGCACTGAAAATTGCGAAGGAAAATGAATTATTGATTTCTTTTGATCCTAATCTGAGGGAACCCCTGTGGGAATCTCCTGAGCAGGCCAGAGAGGAAATTGCCTATGGCTTCAGCCAGTGTGACATATTGAAAATATCCGATAATGAAATGGTTTTTATGACCGGAACGGATGATTATACAAAAGGTGTTCAGATATTGCGGGAGCAGTATAATATCCCACTGATATTTGTAACGCTTGGTAAGGAAGGCAGCAGAGCCTATTATAAAGATATAATGGTGGAGGCTGCGCCATTTATCCGGCAGGATACTATTGAGACAACAGGTGCCGGGGATACCTTTGAGGCCTGTGCACTGAATTACGTGCTGGAACATGGTATTGAAGATCTTGGCAGGGATGATCTGCTGGAATTGCTGCGGTTTGCCAATGCCGGTGCTTCCATAATCACAAGCCGGAAGGGAGCATTGAAGGTTATGCCGGAGAAGAAGGAGATAGAGGCAGTACTCAAACTCAAATAGAAAGAATAATTGGTTACTATGATGCCTGTTTTGATGAACAGCAAGCCGGAAACAATTTGCAATGAGCAAGTTTCCGGCTTGTTGTCACAAAAACAGGCTTTTCAGATATAAGATAAAAAACACTTCCACAATTGGGGGAGATGAGTGTATAATGAATGAATAGTGACAGGAATATGGAGGGCAGACATGGATATTAAACTTCATTATCTGGAAAAGGGGACTGGTGAACCTTTGATTCTGCTGCATGGCAATGGGGAGAATCTGCACTATTTTGTTCATCAGATTGATTATTTTTCCCAAAGGTATCATGTGATTGCCATTGATACCCGGGGACATGGCCAGTCACCAAGGGGAACAGCGCCTTTTACCATCCGTCAGTTTGCAGAGGATCTATATGATTTTATGGATGAACAGTGGATAGATCAGGCAAATTTGCTGGGCTTTTCTGATGGCGGTAATATTGCGCTTATTTTTTCATTAAAATATCCTGAAAAGGTGAAGAATCTCATCATAGACGGCGCCAATCTGGATACGGATGGGGTAAAAGCATCCGTTCAGATTCCTATTGAGCTGGGGTATTATATAGCAAAGCTTTTTTCGGGGAAAAGCCGAAAGGCAAAGCTGCGTGCAGAGCTGCTGGGGCTTATGGTCAATGACCCGAAGATCAGGCCGGAGGAGCTTGAAAGCCTGAAAGTGAGGACACTGGTCATGGCAGGTACCCGGGATCTGATCAAAGAGGCGCATACAAGGATGATAGCCCGTAAAATACCGGATGCGAGGCTCGCATTTATAGAAGGCGGCCATGGGATCGCGGCTGAGAATCCAAAGCCATTTAACAGAGTGGTGGAACAGTTTTTGAATTAAGACAGGAATGGGGAGAAAATTATATGTTATTTGTGGAATATTCCAAATGTGGGACATGCAGGAAAGCGAAAAAATGGCTGGATGAGCATGGTATTGAATATAAAGATCGTCCGATTAAGGAAGAGAATCCCACATTCGAAGAACTGAAGGTATGGCATCGGATGAGCGGTCTGCCCTTGAGAAAATTTTTCAATACAAGCGGAACGCTTTATAAAGAGATGAAATTAAAGGACAGGCTTGCAGATATGACAGAGGAAGAGCAGTATGAACTTCTGGCTTCAGATGGTATGCTGGTGAAACGTCCCATCATTGTAACAGATGATTATGTGCTGGTGGGATTTAAAGAAGCAGAATGGTCGGAAAAGATGCTGTAGATAGATCAGGGAAGGTGTGGATGGCGAATGAGAATGATTATTTCTCCGGCTAAGAAGATGCATTCGGAGCCGGAGCCTCTGTCATGGCAGAGGCTGCCGCAGTTTCTGGAGGAAGCAGATGATCTGAAGAATTATCTGTCATCTTTAAGCTATGGTGAAGCGAAAAAGCTCTGGAAGTGTAATGATAAAATCGCAGCATTGAATTTTGAGAGATTTGCATCCATGGATGTAAGAAAGCCCCAGAATCCGGCCATACTGGCTTATGAAGGCATTCAATATCAGTATATGGCTCCTGCAGTGTTTGAGATGGCTTCCCTGGCTTATGTGGAAGAACATCTGAGAATCCTGTCGGGATTTTACGGGCTTCTGCGGCCTTTCGACGGTATTGTGGCCTACAGGCTGGAGATGCAGGCAAAAATTGACTGGAAGGGTTTCCATTCTCTTTATGACTACTGGGGCGGACGGCTGGCAGAGCAGCTTTTGGAGGAGACGAACTGTATCATCAATTTGGCTTCAAATGAATACAGCAGGAGTATAAAGCGTTACTGGCCGGATGATTGTGAATGGATAGATGTTGTTTTTGGTGAAAAAATTGATGGAAAAATAAAAGAAAAAGGGACTATGGTCAAGATGGCCAGAGGAGAAATGGTCCGATATATGGCAGAGCATCAGATAAAGACTCCGGAAGAGATGAAGAATTTTGATCGGCTGGGTTATCGATTTGATGAGGCTTTATCGGATGCAGGAACATATATTTTTGTCATGCATAAAGATGATGTGACAGACTGAGGCACAATGTGTGGACGACCAAAACAGGGGATGAAGGACATTCCCGGAAATGATGAAAAAGACAGGAGATGTGAAAATATGCTGCAGGAAGGAACGATGGCACCAGAATTTACATTGGAGGATCAGGACGGGAAAAAGATTTCTTTGTCAGATTTCAGAGGAAAAAAAGTAGTTGTGTATTTTTATTCGAAGGATAATACAGCGGGATGTACGAAACAGGCCTGTGCCTTTGCTGCAGGTTATGGTGAGTTTCATGACATGAATGTGCCTGTAATCGGTATCAGTAAGGATACAGCAGCTTCTCACGGGAAGTTTGCGGCAAAATATGAGCTTCCGTTTATTCTTCTGGCGGATCCGGAAAAAGAAGTCCATGCCGCTTATGATGTGTTGAAGGAAAAGACCATGTATGGTAAGAAGGTGATTGGCACGGAGCGGACTACATATATCATCGATGAGAATGGTATGATCGTAAAGGCCATGAAGAAGGTAAAGCCGGATACGAATGCCGCAGATGTTCTTGCCTGGCTGAGGGCAGGGATCGAAGAATGAAAGAGTCAGATCCGGATTCCGGAAGAGTAAGGGAGTAAGATGATATGGAGATGCTGGATATAGTAGATGAAAATGGTGAGCCGACGGGGGAAACAGTGGAGCGGTCAGCAGCCCATGCAAACGGAATACGCCACCGTACTTCCCATGTGTGGCTGCTGCGTAAAAGACCGGACGGTATAGAGGTTCTGCTCCAGAAACGCAGTGAGGGAAAAGATTCTTTTCCGGGCTGTTATGACATTTCCAGTGCAGGACATATCCCTGCGGGTATGGGATTTAAGGAATCGGCCCTTCGTGAACTGAAGGAGGAACTGGGATTGATGGTATCGGAAGAGGAGTTGATCGATTGCGGTCTTCTGAAGCTTTATGAGGAAGCTGTCTTTTACGGGGAACCGTTTAAAGATGATCAGGTAAGCCGTGTTTTCTACATATGGAAGGATGTGGAGCCGGAGCAAATGATACTGCAGACGTCGGAGGTATCAGAAGTGCGGTGGATGAAACTTTCGGAATGTAAGGAGAAAGTAAGAAATAACAGTATTCCGCACTGTATAGTAGTCCACGAACTGGAGATGCTGCCGGGATAATGATTTAATTGTAAGTAAAAAATGTGGGAATAGTATTGACAAATGGACTGGTTCGCAATATACTATTCCTAGTAATTCAGTTAAGAATAACGGAAAGAAGGAGCAGATATGAAGGCATTGGAGCATCAGCATACTTGGACAACAGATATGATGATGTGCAGCTGTGGCAATATGTGTGGCATGAGCATGTATGGGGACACAGTTCATTTTGATGCGCATTAATATCTGGTTCATGATCTCAGTATTTATTGATTAAATAAAAGGATTATGATTGGCAGGTACATGCGTGTACCTGCTTTTTTAAATACAGGAGATGACCAGAGAATTTCCTGTATCACAAAATTGATTGTGCGGGTATGCCGCCTGGTTAAGAGAAAGGGGATTCTATGGCCGAGATTGAAGTCAGAGGTCTTTCAAAGTCTTTTGATTTGAAAGGTGAAAAGGTTGAGGCGCTTAAAAATATCAATCTGGATATTGAGCGCGGTGATATTTATGGAATTATTGGTATGTCCGGTGCTGGCAAGAGCACGCTGGTGCGATGTTTGAATTTTCTTGAAAAGCCCACAGAAGGCAAAGTGTTTGTAGACGGCAATGATTTGTCAAAGATGACAGAGAAGCAGATGAGAAAGCAGCGACAGAGCATCGCCATGATCTTTCAGCATTTCAATCTGCTGATGCAGAAGAATGTGGTTGATAATATTTGTTTCCCTTTGCTGATTCAGGGGGTCAAAAAGGCTGATGCCAGAAAACGCGCACTGGAGCTTTTGAAGATTGTAGATCTGGAAGAAAAGGCGAATGCCTACCCGTCACAGCTGTCGGGCGGTCAGAAGCAGCGTGTGGCCATTGCAAGGGCCCTGGCCTCCAATCCGAAGATTCTGTTATGTGATGAAGCTACCAGTGCTCTGGATCCACAGACTACGGCATCCATTCTGGCATTGTTAAAAGATATTAACACACGGTTCGGTATTACAATTGTTATTATTACCCATCAAATGGCCGTTATTCGTGAGATCTGCAGCCATGTGGCTATTCTGAATCATGGTGTGCTGGTGGAGGAAGGCCTGGTAGAGGATATCTTCAATCATCCGAAATCCGAGGCGGCCAGAGAACTGATTCTCGGTGATATTTCTGAGGGACAGTGGAATGGCGAAATGCGTCAGAGGGATCGGGTAATGGAGGATAAATGCCTTAGAATCGTATTTACAGAGAATTCGGCATTTGAGCCTGTCATTGCCAATATGATTCTGAAGTTCGGTGTGCCGGTGAATATTCTGAAGGCGGATACAAAGAACGTGGGCGGTATTGCAAAAGGTGAGATGATCCTTGGGCTTCCTGAAGGCCATGAATTGCAGGAGCAGATCAAACAATATATGCTGGATAAAGGGCTTGAGATAGAGGAGGTGTCAGACTATGTTTAGTAAAGAAATTATCAATATGCTGATCCAGGGTGTTGGTGAATCTTTGTATATGACTATTGTTTCGACATTTTTTGGATATGTGTTGGGACTGCCTATGGGAATCCTGCTGACAATCTCGGATAAAAACGGCATCAAACCAAATGCTGCACTTTACAGAGTACTGGATGTCATTGCCAATCTTTTCCGAAGTATCCCTTTTTTGATTCTGTTAGTACTGTTGATCCCATTTACCAAGCTCATTGTTGGAAAAAGTTACGGTTCAACGGCTATTATCGTGCCTTTAGTCATAGCGGCTGCACCATATATTGCCCGAATGGTGGAATCATCGCTTAATGAAGTGGATCCGGGAGTTATTGAGGCGGCAAGATCAATGGGAGCCAGTAATCTGACCATTGTTACAAAGGTCATGCTGGTGGAGGCGAGAACTTCTCTGATCGTGGGAATGACCATTACCCTTGGTACGATTTTAGGTTATTCGGCCATGGCCGGTACTGTAGGTGCCGGTGGTCTTGGCGATATTGCGATCCGCTACGGTTATTACAGATATGAAAGCGGCATTATGATCGTTACGGTCGTGCTGCTGGTTATATTATTCCAAGTGTTCCAAACGATCGGCATGAAAGTGTCCGCACGTTTAGATAAAAGAAAATAAACAAAAAGAAATGGAGGCAACTTATTATGAAGAAGAGAATTTTAGCAGGTGTACTTGCAGGTGTACTTGCACTGGGCGTTCTTACAGCATGTGGTTCAAATGCTAAGGAGACAACAGCTCCTGCAGAGACGGCAGGCGAGACAGCCGGAGAGACAACTGCAGAGACAGCCGGAGAGACAGAGGCAGCAGCAACAGGTGAATTAGTACCGATTACAGTTGCAGCCAGCGCAACTCCTCATGCAGAGATTCTGGAACAGGCTAAACCGCTCCTGGCAGAACAGGGTTATGATCTTCAGGTAACAGTATTCAATGATTATGTACAGCCGAATAACGTTGTAGAAGCAGGTGATTTTGATGCCAATTACTTCCAGCATATTCCATATCTGAACAGTTTTAATGAAGAGCAGGGAACGCATCTGGTAAATGCCGGTGGTATCCATTATGAGCCGTTTGGTATCTATCCGGGCACAAAGAGCAGTCTTGATGAACTGGCTGATGGCGATGTTATTGCAGTTCCAAATGATACAACGAATGAGGCAAGAGCACTTCTGCTTCTTCAGGACAATGGTATCATCACATTAAAGGATGGTGTTGGTCTGGAAGCAACTGTTACAGATATCGTAGACAATCCTAAGAATGTGAAGATTCAGGAACTTGAAGCTGCACAGGTATCCCGTGTAACAGGTGAGGTTGCATTTGTTGTATTAAATGGTAACTATGCACTGGAGGCTGGTTATTCTGTAGCAAAGGATGCAGTTTCTTATGAACAGTCTGATTCCGAAGCTGCCAAGACATATGTGAATGTTATTGCTGTAAAAGAGGGCAATGAGAACAACGATGCCATCAAGGCGCTGGTTGACGTATTAAAGTCTGATGCCATCAAAGAATATATCAACAGTACATATGATGGCGCAGTTATTCCTTTTGAATAATATGATTTAAATAAAAATGATGCAATGAAGCAGGGCGCGGATATGGGCAGAAAGTTCATATCCGCGCTTTATTAAATTTTTCAAAAATCGGAAGGTTTTACCTATCTATGGAGGGCGGTATATGGTATAGTATAAGATGGTGTGTATGAACGATTGTTTTTCTGTAATGATGGTTCATACGCGTTGGACAACAGGAAGAATGGGAGGATAGAACCATAAAATGGTGGAGAAAGTTACTTTTACAAAAGAAGAAATCGAATCCAGAGTTAAGGTGCCTGCCATTGTTGAGGTAGAATTAAAACATCTGGTAGAGGAGAGACTGAAGCAGAGTGGTCTGTATTATCGGATTTTTTCGAGAATCAAAACAGCAGAATCACTGGCAAGGAAGTATCAGGTCAAGTCTTATAATGAGTGTAAAAAGATCCAGGATCTGATAGGATTGCGTATAGATGTCTATTTTGAGGATGATCTGCGTATTTGTCGGAAATTGCTGGAGCAGATGTTTTCGCTGGTAGACTGGTCTGAATCCGAGAAGAATGAAGTTGAATTTAAGCCTGTCAAGATCAATGGCGTTTTCAGATTGCCGGATTATCTGAAAAAGCAGGTGTCAGGGGATACATGGGATATGTGTATTGACGATACCTTTGAGATACAGCTGAAGACTGTGTTTTTCGAAGGATGGCATGAGATAGAGCATGATATGAAATACAAGGGAGGAGAGCTCTGGAGCGGCAAGAACAGCTTTGCCAGATATTTTAACAGTATTCTGGCTACTCTTGAATTATGTGATAAGTCATTGGTAACACTTTTTGAAAATCTGGGTCATGATCTGTATAAAGAGAGAAACTGGGCTGGCATGATGAAAGCCCATTACCGGTTAAAAATGGAAGAGAGACCAATGTATCCGGAACTTGAGGAATTGCTGAATGAGGATTACTCTGAGAATAATCTGGGCAAGAGACTTTTTAAAACGAGCCGTCAGGTGTTGGTGGATGAACTGCTGAAACAGCCGAGACGTGTACCCATCAATGTGAATACCATTGCGGCGCTGGTGAATCAGGCAGTGATTCATGATGAACGGCTTGAAAAAATATTTCATGACAGAGATGTTTTTGATGATGGCAATGAACAGATGGGAGAGGAGATGTCCTTTGGACGGCTGGAGCCTTTACGCAAGGTGACCGTCTTCCATGCGCTTGTGAATCTGAGTACCTACAAATATCCGAAGCATGCTGCCTGTGTGGAAGCTGCCAGACTGACCTATTCGTGGATTTACGATAAATATGGCCGTCTTGAAGGCGAATTGCCGGAAGAACCGGAGACATTTGAAAGAAATATGCTGGGGTATCGGGTATCAGTGATCTATGAGCCATCCCAGGATTACTGGAAGATGGAAAGTATGCATATAGATATGGAAGCACCGGGGCAGGTGTGGTTGATGGAGGCGGAGTGCTATCCTTCAGATGATGGACGGCAGATGCTGGATGTGCGCAATTCCTATGCAGTATCGGAAGAGCGCAGAGGATACCTGAACCGATATTTCAGCTGTCCAAAGTTTTATTCCAATATTGCAGACAGGATCGGTCTGTTTGATGTACGTTATCTTTCAACTTCAAGACGAATCATCCGTGATTATCAGATCAAAAAGATTCAGGATCTGATCATGAGCAGGCGGAGAACCATGCCTGTATGTCTGATTATGTCAGAAGAGGGAGAGAACGGATGGCTGGATGAGACATGGCTGGAGAATTTCAGAGTCTATGATTTCACCCGTATGGCTGGAAGATATACGCATATCTATACCTGCAGTCTGGATATCGGTCGTCAGCTCCTGGAACCTCTTGGCATGAAAGTAACAACTCCTGCTGTATACGTATTCAGGTCAGCCGTCGGTGAGCCTGAAAAAGATATCGTGGCAACACGGAGCACTTATGTACAGAGTGATGTTGAGAACTGCAGCTACGGCCGCCAGCAGATGAAACATGAAGGAAGACGCTATGATATCGTTAAAGGCGGTCAGGCCTTCTACCATAAACTGCTTCAGGAAATGCGTTCCGAAATGATTGAAGAATAAACATTTGAAAAGCCCGATCAGGAGTATTCTGAATTGCCTTTTGCAGTCCTATTGAAAACTGCAGCGGCAATTATTCAGAATAATGATCGGGCTTCTAATATTATTGCTTTTCTTCTGGAAGAAGGATGTTCAGTATGATGGCAACGATGGCTGTTGGTACAATACCGGATCCGCCGAAGATCAGGGATACGAAATTTGGCAGATAACTCAGTACGTCAGATGTGCTGCCAATGCCGTAGCCTACACCGAGGGCGATGGATACAATAGTGGTAGTACGGGTGCTGACACCGTTTTTCGTGATCAGGGAGATACCGCTGACAACGATGGATGCGAACATCATAACGGCAGCGCCGCCCAGAACGCTCTGTGGCATAATATTAACGATGGCTGCCAGTTTTGGACAGAGACCACAGAGAATCAGGAAGACTGCGCCCATGCTCAGTGCGTAGCGATTGACGATTTTAGTCATGGATACCAGACCTACGTTCTGACTGAAGGAAGTGTTTGGAAGGACACCAAATGCAGCTGCGATGGAAGAACCAAGACCATCACATACGATACCGCCGGATAACTCTGTATCTGTTGCTTCACGTCCAAGACCGCCTTCCATAACACCGGAGATATCACCGACAGTTTCAACGGCTGTAACAATGAACATAATGATGATTGGCAGGATGGCAGTTACATCAAAGACCATTTTTACAGGCATGATCCCCGGTACGGCGAACCAGGAGGCATCTGCAATCTTGTTCCACTGAACGACCCAGGAATAGGTATATTCTGCACCATCAGCGTTGATGCCTGTGGTTGGCAGTACGAAGCCCATGATAGTTGCAGCAATATAGCCGACGATAATACCGATCAGGATACATGAGGAGCTTGCCATGCCTTTACAGAAGTGTTTGGCAATAACGATGACGATCAGTACCAGGAATGCCAGGAACAGATTTGGAAGGGAACCAAAATCAGCATTGGTATTGCCGCCGCCAAAATAGTTGATGCCGACGCTGATCAGAGAAAGACCGATAGCCATTACGACGGAACCCGTAACCACAGGTGGGAAAAATTTTCTCAATGGTTTCAGACAGAAACCGAGAACGCCCTCAAAAAGACCACCGATCAGAGAGGCTCCCATGATGGCGCCATAGGCATAAACACCTCCGCCAAGACTTCCGGCAACACTTTTGAATACCCCAATGAAACCGGAACTGGTTCCCATGATGATCGGTACCTTACCACCCATCGGTCCGATGGCGTACAGCTGGATCAGAGTGACGATACCTGCCACGATCATGGCATTCTGGAGCAGTGTGACACGCAGTGCCATAAAATCATCACCGACAATTCCGCAGACGCCCATAATGACGATCAGAGGGGTCAGGTTGCCTACAAACATTGCCATAACATGCTGGAGCCCCAGAGGGATTGCCTGGCTGAGAGGGATTCGTCCTTCGAAGACATATGGACTGGTGTAGGTTTGGTTTTCTTTGTTCTTGTTCATATACTTCATCTCCTTTGTAAAATGTACGAAAGGATGCAAAAGTAGTTGCGCTTTTGCATCCCTGCTTAATCTAATAATATATGATAGATATAAAAATGTCAAACATTTTTTGCATGATATACAAAAAAATTTAGGTCCTAAAAAATATATGTTATGCAGTTTTTCTAAAGCAAAAAATGGCTGCTTGACTGAGTCTGTTATCTGACGTAAGATATTGATAGAAATAAAATCAGGATGGAGTGGTTGATATGATCCAGGATATAGCACCGCATAGATTGAGTAATGTTTTTCATGTATATAAGATTCGTAAAGGAGATTATCTGCTTTATTACCGGAAGAGAGAGATTCTTTTAAAGCATGATGGAGAAGAGATCATTTTTCCGAAATATGAAGAAATCGATCCGGCTGCGTGCAGGCATGCGATTTATCTTTTTTCCATTGATGACTGCCGGTTCTTCTGGACGGATGAAATGGATGAGTCTCTGCTTGATACATACAATTTTGAGAGTATTCAGGTACTGAGAAGTGCACATCCAAAATATATGGCTTTTGCGGGTGTAACGGGTATGCAGCTGTCTTCATGGTACCAAAACCGAAGGTTTTGTGGAAGGTGTGGCACCGGATTGGAATATTCGGATAAGGAGAGAATGCTTTATTGTCCGAAGTGTGGGCAAATGGAATATCCGAAGATATCTCCCGCAGTTATCATAGCTGTGACCCACGGCAATAAACTGCTTTTATCAAAATATGCGGACAGAGAATATAAGAAATATGCTTTGCTGGCCGGATTTGCCGAAATTGGCGAGACGATAGAAGAGACCGTAAAGAGGGAGGTCATGGAAGAGGTCGGATTAAAGGTAAAAAATCTGCGTTACTACAAGAGTCAGCCATGGTCTTTTACGGATACCTTGTTATTTGGCTTTTATGCGGAGCTGGATGGAGATGAGAATATCACCCTCGATCGTCAGGAACTGGCCATGGCAGAATGGTTTGAGAGAGAAGAGCTGCCTGTCAGATACGAAGACTGCAGCCTGACAAATGAGATGATCATGGCATTTAAAGAGGGAAGAATGTAGTAGCTGGATTGTGCGAAAAAATCGGGTCATTCTTTGGGAATCATGCGGATATAGTATATTCAAGTTAAAACGATAGGAAAATTTTCGCAGTTTTTCGAGTATAGTGATTGCTTTGGGAGCTTGTTTGAGTGCGCTAGCCGAGTTTGCGGACAAAGCAATCAATAGACGACGCAGAAAAACAAGAAAATTGACGTGTTTTCGCTTGAATATACTATATTTTTGTTTGATTCAAAGAATGACCCGATTTTTGCTAATATACTATTTTTTCAGATCCTTGTCTTTAGTCGACTTACGGGCAATTTTACCAATATTTGCTGTACTGCCGCCTTTTTTTGATTTTGAAGAAGATATATTTGTATTCTTACGGTTGCCGGCAGATTTATTCTGTTCTGCTTCTTTTTTTGAACGTCTGTTTTTGTAATCCAGATAGATACAATACCAGATGATGGCAGCACTGAATACGGACATATAAAATTGAGATGTGCCCTGGGCATGACCGAAGTAAACCATTGCAAGGGAAGCCAGTGCGATAAGAATATAAGCAATTAAAATCATGGTAATCACCCCGTATATATAATAGTCATTTGAAAGATAAAGGGAGGAAATGCAGAACATTTCCTCCCCGATAAGTGATAATAGATTGATTATCAATAATTATTGTATTATTCCTACAGAACGGATACAGCACCAGTTGCCATAACGATCAGGGAAACAACGATAACAACTACACAGAAGATAATACATGGGATGAAGTTTGTACGAATGATCTTACCTTCGTTACCCATTGTACCTGTTGTAGCACATGCGGATACAACGTTGTTTACACATACCATGTTACCGATAGCACCACCATTGTTCTGCAGAGCAACGATGATAACCTGAGGAAGAGCTACCATTGTAGCTGTCTCAAACTGAAGACCTGAGAACAATGTGTTGGATACTGTATTGGAACCTGACATAAAGGAACCAAGAACACCAATCAGAGGAGCAATAACGATATATGCACTTCTAAAGATAGAACCAAGACCATCAGCCATCATTGTTAACATAGAGCCAAGACCTTTTTCTGTGCCGTCGATCATATACTTAACAGTAATGGAATCGTTAGCGGAGTTACGGAAGATGTAAACCATAGCAACACCGAATAACAATGCGATAGCAGCACCCTTAACCTGATTGAAGGAGTTCTTCCATGCCTGTTTAACAGCGTCACCATTCATGCCGTGCAGAGGAATAGTAATCAAAGCTACAATAATGAAGACGATACCAGGATTCCAGAGAATTGCCCAGCTCCAGAATGGACCATCAGGACCAGGGATAACAAGCTTGAAGGACTTCATGGCACCTGCCCAGCTGGTTGGATCCAATGTAGACCATACACGAGTTACAACCAGAACGATACCAATGATAAAGTAAGGAATCCATGCCTTAATAAGCGGCATATCGGACTGCTTTGGTTCAGGAACTTCTGTGGTGTTGAGCCAGCTCTTATCCCAGTTTTCCTTCTTGTCGAAGGTCCATACATTCTTCGGCATCAGGAAACCGCTCTTGGATGTGAACAGTACCACGAACAGTGTGATAACGGCTGCAACCAGAGATACAAGCTCAGGACCGATGAATCTGGCGATTACAAGATAAATAACGTCGAATACTACACATACGAAAATAATAAATGGAAGAATCTCGAATGCTTTACCAATCTTCTTGTGTTCTGCATCTTTACCAAACATTGTAACAAGAACAATGATACCGATCGTAACGATGAAGAAAGCACCTACAGCCATGTTCAGAGCAGAGAAGAATGTCAGGTCTGACTTGAAAACTTCTGCGTCTGCACCAAGAGATGTAACGGATTCACTTACAACGGCAAATGCAGAGTTAGTTGGTGTACCAACGGCACCGTAACATACTGGTACGGAGTTGTAGATCAGAGCAACTGCAGCAGCTGCAAGAGGCGGGAAGCCTACACTGATCATAAGCGGAGCTGCAAGAGCAGCAGGTGTACCGAAACCAGCAGCACCTTCGATGAACGCGCCGAAGATGAAACCGATGATGATGGCCTGAACACGGGCATCTGGAGAGATACCGGTAAACATACCATTGATGGCGGCCATAGCACCTGAACTTGACAATGTGTTCATGATCAGGATAGCGCCGAAGATGATAACCAGAACGGCGAATGCCTCCAGGAAACCGATAGCTGTCTGTTTAACAGCAGCCATAACTGGCATCTTCCATACAGCAACACCGATGATGAAGGCCAGAACCCAGGCTAACGGCAGCGCCCTCTTAGCAGGCCAGTTGAAAGCAACCATCAATACAACTGTAAGAATGATAGGAATGAAAGCAATTATCGCATACATAACGTATACCTCCTTAAAAAAATTTATTTACAGTACCATTGAATTTCAGACACACTGCCTGTCAGGACTGGGCATCCTGACAGCAGAGTGATTATCGTTTGTGTAAAACATTGCCGGGTTCAACAAAACTATATGATATCCAATGATAGAGAAATCGTAAATATTAAAATAATAAATGATTATTCTGCTACAACGACTGAAACACCATTCGGGATACATGTCAGTGTTGCATCAGGTCCCTTAAGCTCACGTGCTCTTGCATAAGCTTCGTCAAGAGTCTCAAAGTATTCAACCTTCAGATCTCTGATCAGCTGTTCCTGAGCTTTGTCAGCCACAAAGAGAACTTTATACTTGCGGACGATACGGCACCAGATCTGTGCGCACCACTGATCCGGAAGAGTCTCTACCTGAGGAGTATGTAAGCACTGCTGGAAGAACTCATCTGCAGTTGCGGCATCAGCGATGGAGTGGTAATAGGACTCGCCGCCGTGACCATCCTGGCATGTGGCCAGCATGATGATAACACCATCATCCTTAACTGTAGCTTCAGCTGCGCTCATGCCCTTTGGACACTGATAAGCGTTCTGATCCAGAGGATAACCGCCATTGGTTGTAATAACGATATCAGCCGGAGCCGGAGCAACCTTGCAGTAACCGGACAGGAAATCCACACCCTTGCGGTGAGCTGAAATATGATTGCCTGCATATGCAGCAACTGTCTTCTTGTCTTCGTCGATAACAACGTTGCAGATAAATGCAAGCTTAGCCATGTTGGCTGCAGCAACCATGTCTTCATGGATAGGGTTCTTGTCAAGGATACCTGTACGAGCGTATGGGCTGGCAATGAATTCGCCGCAATGGTTACCCATAACAGTAACAGCATCACAGATACCTGGAAGAACACTCTTACGTCCGCCGGAGAAACCAGCGAAGAAATGAGCTTCAATAAAGCCTTCAGCGATCAGGAGAGATGCGTTGTAGGCAACCTTGTCAATGATACAGTCAGGACCGGATGGAAGCTGACCAACCTTCGTATTCTTGGAAGGGTCATGTGCATCATGAACAACGATATTGTCCTTGAATTCTTCGTAAAGAGCATCACCCAGTTTGTTCTTCAGCTCATCGATAGTCGTCGGACGATGGAAACCTGTTGCAACAAGAAGTGTGATCTTGATGTCAGGATTGCCCTGTCTGAGTTCTGCGATCATATGCGGAAGAATATCCTGGCTAGGAACAGGACGGGTATGGTCACTGATAATGATCGTACAGTCCGGTTTGCCTTTAGCAAGCTCATACAGTCTTGGGCTGTCAATTGGATGTTCCATTGCTTCTTTAACAATCTCATAGCCGCTCTTGTCGCTCTTGAGCTCATCTACATGGGATGTTAAGACAGGAGTATTGTCCGGAACTTCCAGATCAAATGTTGTCTGTCCATAGAGAAAGCTAACTGTTTTCATACGTTCCACCTCATTATTCTTAAAAATAGTGAATCCGGCCAGCGGCTGCGTATATGGGGTTGCACCCGGAGGCAGGATGTTCATTAAACTTCTATCTTATTCTAGCACACTCTTATGCCTTAAGCAAGGAAATTATGCAAATTTTCTAAATTGTATTAGAAAAAAATAAACTTTATTGTTAATTGTGTGACGCGATAAAAAGCATTCATTTTTTGTATATAGACAAAGAAGTTAAGAAATACTTATAATTCGACGTGATAATGTGTAAAATATTGAATGCACAAGCATATAAATTGTATGCTGTATACAGCATGATGTTAAGCGCGTAACAGGTTAGATGTATACAAATGCATTTGCCTAAAGCTATTGGTTTATGATATAATAAAAAGAATAAACTATAATAATATAGAATTTTACGGAATATGTTTTGTATAT
>JBJEJD010000217.1:0-6617 GCA_051877705.1 Coprococcus sp.
CTTCCGGAAAAATCAGCATAATAATCCAGCCAGGCATCATAAGCTCCCACTGTAACTGCATTTTCTGCCGTTCCAGGTATCGTCACAGTAAGGTTCTGTTCGGGAAGCAAAAACCCTGTATTACGGTTCAGTACTCCCGCCGTCGGCAGCCACATTTCAACATTCCCCTGCACGACCCGTCTGGACACCAGTCGAATGCTCCACAGGCCCTCCGTCACATATCGGTCCTCCGGCAAAAAATCAATATATATCTCCTGTGCCTGATTGTAAGGTGACGGTTCTCCATAATACAGTAGAATTTCTGTATCACCCAGAGTAAAACGCTGCGGTCCAAGTATTTTTTTAATGGCGCCGCTGCTCTGTCCGGATGGACTGACTATCTCAATATCTATTTCATCCCCATAACTTTTCCAAATCTGAACATTCAGCACTGACTCATAGGCTCCCACAGCAAGGGTGACATCCAATGGCTTTCCGGCAGATATAACTGTCGAAAAATGCCCTGAACTGGATGCGTCATTGCCTGCTGCAATGGCGATACTATTTTTCCAGATTTGTGAAACCGTGTTAATATAGGATTCCAGTAATGAATTACCATCATGTGATCCATAACTGTTGCCAAAACTGATATTGACTGCCACAGGTTTTCCAAGTTCCATGGCCTTTCGCAAAACAAAATCCACTCCCTGCATCAATTCTGTCGTTCTCGGAAATCCCTGTCTTTCCGGAGTTCCCAGTTTGACGATCAGCAAATCGCTTCCAGGAGCTACACCTCTGTTTACATTACCGGAACTGCGCCCATTGCCTGCCATGATCCCTGCAACAGCGGTTCCATGACCACTTATGTCTCTGCTGCCTACAATGGCAGCCTGTTCTTTGGAATTCCCGGCCTGCAGTGCCTGATCTATCTGTTGCCGTGTATACAATGTTCCGATTTTATATCCTTCAGGAGGGTTGCCGGAAATTGTCTGATCCCACAATGCTTCTATTCGGGTACTTCCGTCCTCATTTCTGAAATCAGGATGAGTAAAATCAATCCCTGAATCAATGATTGCCGCCAGAACTCCTTTTCCTGTCAGATTTAACGGCATTGCCTGAACAGGATTAATGCAGGAAGCTATTCTTCCCTGAACAACAGAAAAAACCAGCCGTTTCGATTTTTCAATATAAGTGATGAGTTCCTCATTTGAAAAATCCTCCAGCTGGTTTTCAGCTATTCTTATAATTGCGTACTGTCCAAGCAACGGAACAATGCTGATTCCCGGATAAGACGGAACAAGAGACATAATATCTCCCACATATTTCACAATAATCTCCCATGTCCTGCTCTCGCTGTCATATCCTATATTCAAATTCTCAGATTTCTGCCGTTCCTCTTCAGTCGCGCTCAGAGCCAGATTCAGCAAGTCTTCTATTTTCTGATTTGCCAACACTGCCACCTCTCCAACATGCCATCTTATGATATGTATATGCGCTTATTTCTGAGCCATACTCCGCTCATAATCTGCCATATTTTCGGCAATTTTTCTGACACATAACAGACAAGTAGGTACAATATAAAGGCATGCGGATATCCACGCTGTCTGATCGGCAAAGCAGATGGCTGTATATCCGTATTTCCCCACAAATACAAAGCTGACAAAAATTCTGGCGATCATTTCTGTAACACCAGAAAAAACAGCTCTTCCGGAGAATCCCAGTCCCTGTGTACACATACGGCAGACATTCAGAATACCCAGACTCCAGAAGAAAAAGCCCATACAGCGGAGATATTTGGCAGCTGCATCCAGAACCACCGTCATATCGCTGCTGATAAACAGCATGGATAAGGTCCGTCCTGCAAAAATCAGTACAAGCCCTGCCAGGATACCATAGGATACGCCAATGGCAATACCTTCTGCCAATCCTTTCCTGATTCTGTCCATTTTACAGGCACCCAGATTCTGTCCGCAAAAAACGGATACTGCCGTGGCAATAGCATCAAAAGGACACATGACAAACTGTTTAATACGCATTCCTGCTGTAAAACCGGATACATAAATACTGCCAAGGCCATTATTCGCCGACTGCATGACCATGCTGCCAATGGCTGTAATGGAAAACTGCAGGCCCATCGGAAGCCCCATTACAAGCATCTCCTTAATACAGACCATCCTTACCTGACATTCCTCTCTTCTCAAATGCAGCAGCGGGAACTTCCTGATCATGAAGATCAGACAGGATACACCGCTGACAGCCTGGGCTGTAATAGTGGCAATCGCAGCGCCTGCGCATCCCCATCCAAGGACAATAATACACATCAGATCAAGAAGAATATTCAATCCTGCAGAAAAAGCCAGGAACATAAAGGGTGTTTTGCTGTCCCCTACTGCACGAAGAATGCTGGAAAGCAAATTATACAAAAGTGTAAAAGGAATTCCCAGAAAGATAATTAACAGATAACTGTAAGCGTTGCCAAAAATATCCTCAGGCGTTGATAACAGATGCAGAATCTGCGGACAAAGCAGCGCGCATACCGTTGTCACAAGAACTGCAGCTCCCGCCGTCAGCAGCAGGGCATGAAAAATATCCCTCCTCATACGCTCATATTGTCCCGCGCCAAAATCTCTGGCCACCGGCACGGCAAAGCCGTTGCAGGTACCCATACAAAACCCCAGCACTAAAAACTGAACACTGCTGGAGGCTCCTACACCGGCCAGAGCATCCGTCCCCAGAAATCGCCCGACAATGGCCGCATCGATGAGATTGTAAGTCTGCTGAAGAAGATTCCCAATTAAAAGGGGCAATGCGAACTTCAAAATCAACCGAAGCGCATTACCCTCTGTCATATCCTTTGTCATTATGTATTCACTCCCTGTTCGAAATCGTACGGTTTCTAATATAAAACTCTTTTTTATATTTTGCAACAGGAAATTATAAAACAATTTTTTTCACAGTATAATTTTTATGATCAATTTCCATAATGGCCATCGTCACTTCTCCGCCGAATCTCGGCCAGCCGCAGCTTCCCGGATTGAGACAAAGCTGTCCGTTGATCACCTGTTCCGAATAATGATGACTGTGCCCAAAAATAAATACATCCGCTTTCAGTGATTCCGGACCGGCATCATGCTGATCATGAACCATGAAAAAATTCAGATCTTCAATCTTAAATTGCAGCTTCCGTGCAATTCCCCTGGCCCACATTCCGTCATTATTGCCTCTTACCACATACAGTTTCCCTTTGTAGCGAATCTGATCCAGGATATTCTCCGTGGTCACATCTCCCGCATGCAGAATACAATCACAGGTATCCAGAATCTTCAGAACCTCCGGCCGAAGTAATCCATGCGTATCAGAAATAATTCCGACTCTTGTTGCCATTTCTATTCCCCCACTATTGTCTTTCTTTTCTAAATTTCTCTGCTGATTCTCCCCCAGGAAGCAAATTTCCCGGTCCGAAACCGGAGGGAAGCAGCTCCATCAGACTGCATACCCTGTATTCACTCTCTGACCGTGCAAGAATAATTTCAAATGAATCCGGCCTGCAGAATTCCATCATTACCTGACGACAAACACCGCAGGGTGCACATTCCTCCAGAGGAAGACCGGCATCTTCCGTTCCCCCCGCAACGGCAATACCCGCAAAATCTCTGCTCCCTTCGCTAATAGCCTTGAAAAAAGCTGTACGCTCTGCACAATTGGTTGGTGTAAAGGCCGCATTCTCTATATTACAGCCTGTATAAATCTTACCTGATTTATCCAGCAATGCAGCCCCGACTTTAAAATGAGAATAAGGTGTATATGCATACTCCCTCGCTTCGATGGCTGCCTTCGCAAGTCTTTTGTAATCATTTTCATTCAACATATAACTATCTCCTGCTATATAATTTCATAAATCAGCTTCCGATCCTCCGGTGCTTCTCTGTCAATCACAAAAGCCTGTCTGCAATTATTCTTCCATTCATCTGTCAGCGGCATACGATGATGTACAACGGCCAGAGTTTCACCCTTCTGCACATAGTCTCCCGGCTTTTTCTTCAGAACAATGCCCACCTCATTCCAAATTTCATCCTCTTTTTTGGCACGTCCGGCACCAATCCGCATAGCCAGACTCCCCAGTTCCATAGCTTCTTCACCATGCACATAACCACAGCAGTCACTGGTAATATCCGTCTTATAGCGAGCTGTCGGCAGCATCTCCGGATGAAGGATCTGATAACGGCTGCCTCCCTGAGCTTCCACCATATCAGCCAGCTTATTTAATGCACGTCCGCTCTTTAATGCCTCAGACAGTCTGTGCTCTGCTTCCGACGCACTTGATGCTCCTCCGGCTTCCTGAAGAATCAAACTGCCGGCTGCCATGCATAAATCGATCAGATCCTCCGGTCCACGCCCCTGCAGCGTCCGAACAGCTTCCTCTACCTCAAGAGCATTACCGACAGCCCGGCCTAAAGGTGCCTCCATACTGCTGATCACAGCCCTCACTTTCCTGCCCATGCCAGTACCAATCTGAATCATGGTCTGTGCCAGCTTCACGGCATCCTCCGGCGTCTTCATAAAGGCCCCGCTGCCGTATTTCACATCAAGAACAATGACATCACTGCCGGCTGCCAGTTTTTTTGACATGATACTTGAAGCAATAAGCGGAATAGAATTGACAGTTCCTGTTACATCCCGCAGTGCATATAATTTTTTATCCGCAGGCACCAGATTGCCGCTCTGACCTACAATAGCGATACCGATTCGATTTACCTGACTGACAAAGTCTTTCCTGTCCAGATTGACCCGGAAACCCTCTATGGACTCCAGTTTATCAAGAGTACCTCCTGTAAAACCCAGGCCCCGTCCCGACATTTTAGCCATCGGCACACCGCAGGCCGCCACCATTGGACCAAGAACAAGGGATGTCTTGTCTCCAACACCTCCTGTTGAATGTTTATCCGCCTTCAAACCATGGATAGCACTCAGGTCCATCACATCACCGCTATGCATCATACACATGGTCATTTCAAGCGTCTCGTCAGGATTCATCCCCTTAAAAAGTATGGCCATTAACAGAGCACTCACCTGATAATCAGGAATATCCCCATTCACATATCCCCTGATCCAATACTGAATTTCCTCCGCGGACAACGGCCTTCCTTCTTTTTTCTTCTCAATCAGATCAACAAAGCGCATATTAATCCCCCTTTTTCAGTGCATCCAGTCTTTCTTCCAGCCATGGACTGCCGGAAAAGTCCCTGCTTTCCTCCCGACAGACATATATCTTCCCACTGTTTTCACCTGAATTCCCCTGTAAAATACCATCTCCGTTCTCCTCCGGAATGTCCATCAGCCATAGCTGATCCGGTTCTCCCTTGATTCCATCGTAACGATGTGTCACATCTTCTATATTACCGCCATGCAGGTACATCTCCATAGCTGCTATACCCACTTCTCCAAAAGCAAGTACGGCCACCTTTTCCTGGAGAATTCCCAGTTTCCGGCAGTTTGCACGGAGAAACCTGACTGCGCGCATCATATCCACAGCACCGTAATCCGTTCGTATATTCAGTATAAAAGCGCGGCATCCCGCCTGCATCATTCTTTCTGCGGCCCTCATACTCTCTGTTGCCATCTTCAGGTGGCCATTCTCGCTGCCGGGACAGATCAGTACAGCAGGCACATCCTTCTCTTCCATATCACTTGCAAATGGAATCAGAACCACATTCTTCGCTGTATCCGCCTCTTCTTCCGGCAGATCCCGCCAGACCGGTATGGAAATCTTTGTACCGGCCTCCCGCCGTTCAAGAATAAAATTAGATGCATCCACCAGCTCCTGTGCCGGAAAATGAATCAATTGCATCATATACTTTAGTTTCATTTTATTAAAAGGCCATTTCACCTGCTCGGATAACTGCAGATCAAAAAAAATAGGCAGTTTTCGGTTCACCCGTTCATTTTCTACAATATCCATTAATGTACTATCCAATGTAAATCTTTCGTTCATTCTTTATCATATCCTGTTCACAGCCATTTTATCTACATTTATATATATTTATTTTAACATCTTCTTTGTATCAAAGCAACAGGCCGGTAAAAGAGCGAAGACAAAGTATTATTATAAAAATATTTTTATTATGTGTATAAGGTCTACAGATCCGGTTATACTATAAGTGTTCTAATCAGAGATGATTAGAACTATCCCCCTCCAGATACAAAAGATAAGTTTTTATACTTATCCTCCCCTTTTTATCCCCCGGATAACCGAATTCAGGAATCCGGGGGATTTTCCATTTTATATCCCACAGCAAAATACAACACTGCCATTTGCTTGACGAATTATGAAGGACTGTTATAATGAATACAGATACTGCTGACACACATACGAAAAGGATACATATATGAAATTAAAAAGAGTTTTTGCAATCATTGCTGTTGTTTTGCTGGTGGGACTCTATGGCTCCACCCTCGTGTTCGCGCTTTCTGACAGTCCCAATGCTTCCTATCTGTTCAAGGCTTCCATTTTTTGTACGGTCATTATTCCCATCATGCTTTATGGGTACATGATTGTTTATAAAATTTTCAGTGGAAAGAATACATCTGATCAGCACCAAAGCGATGAAGAAGCTTCAGATGATTAGATTTGATTAAGA